>JARKQF010000065.1 GCA_029973975.1 Paludibacter sp. | reverse complement strand
CAACAGGTTGCCGACTGAGATATTCACCAAAAAACCTTATCTTTGCAGCCAACAAAAACAAAAAAGACAATCAATTGTTTATAGGATATGCAAACCCAACTTCAACTCATACTTACACCGGAACAAGTTCACAAGGAAGATTTACTCAAGCAAAAAATTGCTGAAAAGATAAACATACCCATTAATCGTATTGAAGCAATCCGGATTCTCAAGAAATCTATTGACGCGCGGGCGGCTTTTCCTAAAATAAACCTGACTGTTGAGGTTTACCTGGATGAAGCTCCTCCTAAAACAATATATAATAAAAAATTCAACTATCAGGATGTGCGCGAAAAAGAACCGGTGCTTGTTATCGGTTCGGGACCTGCCGGTTTGTTTGCAGCATTGAAATTGGTAGAACTGGGTATGAAACCCATCGTACTGGAACGGGGAAAAAAAGCCGAACATCGCAGATATGACATTGCTTCGCTGAACCGAAACAAAGGCATCAATCCGGAATCCAACTTTTGCTTTGGCGAAGGTGGTGCAGGAACTTTCTCTGACGGAAAACTGTACACACGCTCTAAAAAGAAAGGGAATGCGCAGGAAATTCTAGAGATATTTCATTATCATGGCGCTGCCGAGGATATTTTATTCGATGCTCATCCGCATATAGGCTCCGATTTGTTGCCCGGCGTGATTGCCAATATCAGCAATACCATTACTTCACATGGCGGGGAAATTTATTTTGAAAAGAAACTGACCGAGATTATTCTGGAGGATAACCAAGTTCGTGGATGCAAAACGGAAGATGGCACTGAATTCAGGGCAAACTACCTGATACTCGCAACCGGTCATTCGGCACATGATATTTACGAAATGCTGCATGCGCAAAACGTAAAACTCGAAACCAAAGGCTTTGCCATGGGGGTACGGGTTGAGCATCCGCAGGAATTGATTGATAAGATTCAATACCACTGTCCGGCCCGCGGCCCTTACCTGCCGGCTGCAAACTACAGTCTGGTGGAGCAGGTGGCCGAAAGGGGGGTATATACCTTTTGCATGTGCCCGGGTGGCAGGATAGTGCCGGCCGGCACCAGCGATCATGAAATCGTGGTGAATGGCATGTCAGCATCCAGACGTAATTCTCCCTTTGCTAATTCTGGCGTAGTGGTTGAAATCAGGCAGGAGGATATTCCGCAGGAATTTCAGCAATACGGGACATTAGCCGGGTTACGATATCAGCAACATCTCGAACACCTGGCTTACCTGAACAACGGCGGACTGGGACAAAAGGCTCCGGCACAACGACTTGTTGATTTCGTAAGGGGAAAGGTTTCAGCTGATTTGCCGGAATGCTCTTATATGCCGGGTATCATCTCCTCTCCGCTGCACTTCTGGCTACCGGAGCATATTTCGAGCCGGTTGCGGGAAGCTTTCAGGATGTTTGACCGGAAAATGAGGGGTTATCTGACTAATGAAGCGGTAGTTGTTGGCGTTGAGACCAGGTCTTCATCAGCGGTGCGGATTCCGCGTGACCCGGAAACGGGTCAACACCCTGAAATAAAGGGTCTGTTCCCTGCTGGTGAAGGATCCGGATTCTCCGGAGGAATCACTTCTTCAGCCATTGATGGTGAAAACGCAGCAAATCATGTATTCTCTTTGAGCCACTGATCAAATTTTTGCTTTTCATTTTTTCTGAAAACCCGCTTAAAATGGCCGAAATGATCGAAACCTGAATCATACACCAGGCTTCTAATGGTTTCATTGTCCTTTTTATGTGACTTTCTGATCAGGTTCATAGCATGTTTATACCGCATCAATACCATCATTTGTTTGCATGTGCTACCGTAATAATACTTCACACAAAAATGAATGTGGTGTAATGGCACTTCCAGTATTTCGCTTAATTTCTCCGCGTTAAAATCGTGATCCAGATAAGGCTGGTTTTCTTCCACATACTGTAAAAGCCGTTTCGACAAACCATCGAAATAATCATTATAGGTTTTTGCTTTATCTGCGGCATCCAACACGCTGTAACTATATTTTCCTTCGGCATTGACAAGCAGGTCGTTCATCATTGGATTGAGAACCCGGTTAGTAGGGAATCCAAATAAAATACCGGGGTTAAACAAAATAATCAAGGGAAATATGGAGTTAATTATGACAGAGACAAAAAATAAATTATCATCCTCCATTCTGCTGATAAAATCCATTTCCGGATCGAATCTGAAATACAAAGTTAAACCCAAATGCATAAAAACCAACAGCAACGACACTATTGACATAAGATTTAACCATCTGTAATTTGACACATATTGTTTTCTAAGCGCTCCATCCAATATCTTTATTTTCCCCAGATAGGCACGGTGTAAAATTACAATTGACCACAATATATAGAATGACATAGAAGCTATTCTGATCAGGGTGTTAAACCATACTGGCAAGAAAACCAGCCTGGAATTCATATAAAAACTCAGGTTCTGTAACGAACGTTCAGCCATATCCAGTTTAAATTCAACAGGTTTAAATAAATATGGCATCATAACAATCAGATTAAGGAAAAAGGGTACCAGGTGAATCAGGTCTTTGTCCGAAAATTCATGGCGCTCATCAACAAGACCGCGTATAAAAAAATAGAACAATGGTCCGACCAGAAAGAATAAAGGACCGGAATAACCAACCAGTAACATCAATAATTGGGCGGAACCTCCGTTTATAATCGTGTCATACAAAACAGATGTAAACGAAATAATCAACAGATATAACGAGAAAGACAGAATATGCTTGTTCAATTTCCAGTTAGAAATCAGCATAACAACAGCCAGAAAAGCATTGAATGCAGCAACTAAGTAAGTAATACTTATCATTTTAGCCTAATTAAAGTTTACATAGAAACCGATAAAAATCCGATCGTAAAGTTACAACTTTTTCTGACCTGTAATAAAAAAGGAGTTGAAAAAATCCAACTCCTTTTTATTCTAATTTAATATTGACATACAATACCGATCTGATTATGCACCAAAATCATCGAACATCAACATTTCACGTGGTACACCCAGATCGTACAACATTTTCTCAACGGCTTTAGCCATCGGACCGGGACCACACATGTAATATTCAATATCTTCAGGAGAATCATGTGTAGATAAGTAGTTATCCAGAATTACCTTGTGAATGAAACCTACATAACCAGTCCAGTTATCTTCGGGTTGAGGTTCACTGAGGGCAATGTTGAAAGTAAAATTCGGGAATTCCTTTTCCAATTTTCTGAAATCCTCTTCATAGAAAATTTCGTTTTTAGAACGGGCGCCATACCAGTAAGTAATTTTCCTGTCACTGACTTTCAGTGTATTCAACAGGTGCAGGATATGTGAACGCAACGGAGCCATGCCGGCGCCACCACCCACGTATAACATTTCTTTTTTGCTGTCGAGTATCGGGTGGAATTCACCAAACGGTCCTGATATCATCACTTTATCACCCGGTTTCAGGTTGAAAATATAAGAAGAACAAATACCGGGTTTTACATTTGCCCAGGCATTGGCATTTCTGTCCCAGGGTGGAGTGGCAATACGTACGTTCAGCATAACAATATCTCCTTCAGCCGGATAGTTCGCCATAGAATAGGCACGCATGGTTTCTTCGTCATTTTTACAGGTTAAACTCCACATATTGAGTTTATCCCAGTCGCCGCGGAAACGATCGGCCACATCGAAATCAGCGAATTTAATATCGTATTTGGGCACATCAATCTGAATATATCCACCGGGTTTGAAGTTTAGCTTTTCTCCTTCCGGAAGTTTTACCACAAATTCCTTAATAAAAGTAGCCACGTTGTTATTAGAAACAACTTCGCACTCCCATTTCTTCACACCCAGGATAGATTCATCCATTTTGATGGACATATCGTTTTTAACCTTCACCTGACAACCTAAACGCCAGTTATTCTTTATTTCCTTGCGTGAGAAATGAACCGCTTCCGTGGGTAAAATCTCTCCTCCACCTTCGAGCACCTGACATTTACATTGTGCACAGGAACCACCTCCTCCACAGGCAGAAGGCAGAAAAATATTCTGAGTGGACAAGGTATTCAATAAAGTACTCCCAGCCGGAGAAATTACTTCTTTTTCACCATTGATTGTTATCTTCACATCACCCGATGCTACCAGATAACGTTTGGCAACTATTAAAACTATCACCAAAAGTAATATCACCAGTAAAAAAACAACCAGGCTGGTGACAATCATTGTCGTATCAATTGCTAATATCATAATTTATCGATTATATTTTCAAACCAGAGAAACTCATAAATGCAATACCCATCAGCGCCACTGTAATAAAGGTAATTCCCAGTCCACGTAAAGGGGCGGGAACATCTGAATACTCCATTTTCTCACGAATGGCTGCAAGTCCAACAATAGCCAGCAACCAACCTACTCCTGAACCAAGAGCATAAGAAGTTGCTTCGGCAAGTGTACCGTATGCCCGCTGTTGCATAAATAATGAACCTCCCATAATTGCGCAGTTTACGGCTATCAGCGGGAGAAAAATACCCAGTGATGCGTAGAGTGAAGGAGTAAATTTTTCTACTGCCATTTCAACTAACTGCGTGATTGCAGCAATTACGGCAATGAACAAAATGAACGCAAGGTAACTCAAGTCCATATTTTTTAAAGAAGGGCTCAACCATTGCAGTGCACCTTCTTTCAATACGTAATTCTCGAGCAGGTAGTTTACAGGTAAGGTGATTCCCAACACAAATATTACCGCTAAACCCAGGCCCATTGACGTCTTTACATTCTTTGATACCGCGAGATAAGAACACATCCCGAGGAAGAATGCAAAAATCATATTATCGACAAAAATCGATTTAACAAATATACTGGCTAAGTTTTCCATATATGCTTATTTTTTATTGCTGAGATTGATTATCATGAGACATATCGGCTCTCAGACCTTCGAATTAATTTATTTTTCCTGTAATTCTTTATTTCTGGCGCGATGTACCCAAATTATACAGGCGACTAAAATAAGTGCCATAGGAGGTAAAATCATCAAGCCATTATTTACATATCCTGCATCGTATAAGGCTTGTGGTATAATCTGAAATCCGAACAAGCTACCTGAGCCTAACAATTCACGGAAGAAAGCTACTACAACCAATATCCAGGCATATCCAAAACCATTACCCAAACCATCGACAAAAGATTCCCAGGGTCTGTTGCTCATTGCAAAAGCTTCAAGACGTCCCATCAGAATACAGTTTGTAATAATCAATCCGATATATACTGACAACTGAACACTTACATCATAAGCAAAAGCTTTTAAGATTTCACTTACAATGGTAACCAATGCCGCAACTACCACCAACTGAACAATAATACGAATACGATTCGGAATTGTATTTCTCAGCAGTGAGATGATTACGTTTGAGAATGCTACGATGATGGTAACAGACAAACCCATTACCAGCGCAGGTTCCAGCTTGGCAGTAACCGCAAGAGCCGAACAGATACCCAATACCTGAACAGTAATCGGGTTATTTTTACTCAAAGGACCAAGAAAAACCGCTTTTGTTTTTTCTGAAATTAATTTACTCATTGTTCAGTTCCTCCATTTGAATTTTTTAAATAAGCTTCATACTGGCCTATGCAACTGAGCAGCATCATTTCAACACCTTTACTCGTAATAGTACCACCCGATATAGCATCAATCTGATCTTGATTCTCGGCAATCTGGCCTGACTTCATCACCGCTATGGAAACAAATTCATTTTTGTCATTCAAAATACGTTTCCCCACAAACTCTTGCTGAAAATTTGCCTGAGCAATCTCAGCTCCCAGGCCGGGGGTTTCACTTGCATGACTGAAAAACGTTCCATATACCATATTTTTATCATCATTCAGTGCAATATAGCCCCAAATCGGGCCCCATAATCCGGCACCTCTCAAAGGAATAATATATTTTGTTTTACCATCAACTTCTGCAATATAGAGTGGCAAACTCCTATCTTCTAGCGGCTTGGCCAGTTCCTTTATGTAATCCAGTTTAAAAGCATCGCCCTTTATTTCCGAGAGCACTTCTGCCTTTGTGTTGATTACCAGTTCTTTTACAATATACTTGTCGTATAAGGCAGCTGCATCCTGTCCTTCAAAATCGACATTCAGCGAACTTAATATCTGTTTCTTTTTATCGAGTTCCACATTAGCTGTTTGAATGCCTTTCAGCGAACTCGAAACTAAAGCCAGCATCAACGCTACAACAATAACCATTACGGTAGCGTAAATCAATGTATAACTGTTTTTATTTGTATTCATCGTTTTCTGCTTTAATTATTTATTACCGGCTCTTTTCAAACGACGCTTAATATTGGCATCAACCACATAATAGTCGATCAGTGGAGCAAAAATATTCATCAATAGAATAGCGAGCATCATACCTTCAGGATATCCGGGATTCAATACACGAATGATTATAGCCATAGCGCCGATTAAAGCACCGTAAATCCATTTTCCGGTTTCCGTTCGTGCAGATGTAACCGGATCGGTAGCCATGAATACGGCACCGAAAGCAAATCCTCCAAATACAAGATGATTATACCAGGGGAAATGAGCTGCAGCCGTATCAGGACCAAACAAATTAAAGACCAGAGCCATTAAAGCACCGCCTGCAAAAACCGAGAACATTGTTTTCCAACTGGCAACACCTGTAATCAATAAAATTGCAGCGCCAATTAAAATGGCAATCACAGAAGTTTCGCCTATTGAACCGGGTATTAAACCAATAAAACCATCCCAGAATCCGATCGCATTTCCTGTAATATCAGTCAGGGCAACCTGAGGTGTAGGAGCAACCGAAACCTGTCCGAGTACGGTAGCTCCGGAATAAGAATCAACCACCGAACCGCCACCCAAACCAAATGTGGATTTTGTACGTACCCAAACAGTATCACCCGACATAAAAGTCGGATATGCAAAGAACAGAAATGCACGGGTTACCAAAGCGACGTTAAAAATATTCATACCGGTTCCTCCGAACACTTCTTTGGCAAAAATCACGGCAAAGGCTGTTGCTACAGCAATCATCCAAAGCGGTGTATCCACAGGCACAATCAGTGGTATCAGGAAACCTGTCACCAGAAAACCCTCCTGGATTTCATGTCCTTTAATCTGGGCTACAATAAATTCTATTCCAAGTCCGACCACATACGAAACCACCACAATTGGCAATACAGCTAAAGCACCGAACAGAAATGTATCCCAGAAACCGGCGGCTTCTCCTATAGCGAGGTAATGTTGATAACCCACATTATACATACCGAACAACAAGGCCGGTATCAGGGCTACCACTACCATAATCATCGTTCTTTTGGAGTCAATGGCATCATGAATGTGTGTACCATTCTTCGAAGTGGCATTCGGAACGAACAGGAAGGTTTCAAAACCATCAAAAACCGAATGAAGCTTTTCAAGCTTTCCGCCTTTCATGAAGTGCGGCTTCAGTTTATCTACATATTTTCTTAATTTATTCCTCATATTATTCAAGTTCTTTTTTCATATAATCCAATGCATTGCGTACAATCTGTTGCAATGGTAATTTTGAAGTACACACAAATTCGCATAAAGCAACATCTTCAGGTGCAATCTCATAAGCACCTAATGCTTCCATCTTATCCAAATTATTTGTAATCATAGCTTTGAATAAGAATTCCGGGTAAATATCCATGGGTAACACCTTATCATACTCTCCCGACATAATGATGGCGCGACGGCCACCCATCAAACGGGCATCCCACTTATATTTCATGTTGCCAAACAGGCGGCGCATCAGTTTCGTTTCAAAAATGAAAGTAAAGTAAGTACGGCTCATGCTGAACTTTCTGAACCGGGGCATCCCCCATCCTATCAGTTCATGTACATTATTTCCGTCTTCCAGCACGGTAATTTGTGTTGCATACGGATCAATCCAGCCATTCCCTTTCACCTGAATTCCTGTGAGCACATTACCGCTGATAAAACGGTGACATACATTTCCGGTAATCCTGTTTCCTTGTAACAACGGCTCGATATTAGCTCCCACTACAGTCTGATAATACTGGGGCGACCGCACATTCGGACCGGTCAGCGCAATCAAACGGGATAAATCCACGATACCTTTATTAAACAAACGACCTATAAACAGTACGTCCTGCGGATTGACCGTCCAAACTACCTCACCTTTATTAACCGGACTGACATGATTAATTTGAATGCCTACGTTCCCTACCGGATGCGGTCCGTCGTATTCGGTAATAACTGCATTTTTAACTGTTGAGAAAGGAGACTTTTTACCATATCTTACTCCCAACTGCACAGTGGCAATTTTAGCAAGCGCATCAATTCCGGTCTGAAAATCGGCCATCTGCCCACTCATCACAAAATCATTGTTTGGAGCAAGCGGCGCTGTATCGAATGAGGAAATGAAAATTGCCTTGGGAGTTTTGGTGGGATTGGCAATTACATCATAGGGACGTTGTTTGATGTATGCCCAAAGTCCGGATTGTTGCAGTAAACTGATGATTTCATCCGGTGTCGACTTTGCTAAATCCGGCTTATCAAATTGCTGATAAGTCATTTTTTCATCACTCTCGATGATGATACTGATGATTTTTCGCCGTTCACCCCGGATGATTGATTTTATCGTTCCACTTACCGGTGAAACAAAATTCATCCCGGGAAATTGTTTTTCATAAAACACTGGTGAACCGGCCTTGACTTCATCACCCTCCTTAACCAGTAACTTGGGTGTAACACCGTGATAATTATCCGGAATAAGGGCAAATTCTTTCGGAAGGGTCGATGTTCCGATGATTTCAATGGGCCTGCCATTAATCGGAATATTCAAACCACGCTTAGTTTTAATCAGGTTTGCCATTTTTTATAATTGTTTGTTATTTATACCTCATTCGCGCTTGTCCGGCTGCCTTATCAAAGAGAAACAAGTAAAAACAGCGCAGAAGCATGCATTTGAAAAAACGCTGCAAAAATACAATTTTTTCAGCGTATATCTACTATAAATACCGAAAAATTTCTGTAATTTATAAACATCTGATTTTCTTAACATTAAACTAACAAACAAAGAGGCTTTTTGTTTATTTTCAGATAACTTTAATGCTCTTGGTGTTAAAATCCTACTATTTTAATAGCATTCAGCCCGAAATAAATCTACTTCAAACAATTTTTAATATATTTGTGCGTTCAAGTCAATTACAATGAAGCAATATTATATATATATTCTGATTTTATTTTCTGTTCTCGGACATGCAACAACACCTTACAGAACGCGTATACTGGTGCCTTCTATCAAAACGCTTCAGGCCGGGATTGAAAATGAAAACAACAGTCTCCCCATAATCGAACTCAACGACACCCGTAAAATCGAAATCCGTTTTGATGAAATGTCGCATGAAACCAAAAATTACAGCTATAAGGTTTTACACTGCAACGCCGACCGTACGCTTTCCGACATCACTACCAATGAATACCTGAGCGGATATACAAACGGATACATCACCGACTATCAACATTCGGTCAACACCCATTATCTGTATACACATTACCGGTTTAACCTGCCCAATGATGAGATGCAATTCAAAATCTCCGGTAATTATGTTGTTTTAATTTATGAAGACAATCAGCAGGATAAACCGGTCGCACAGGCCTGTTTTTCAATTGTAGAGCCAAAAGTAAATATTACTCCGACCATCAGAGCCAACACTGACATTGAAATTAACGGACGATACCAGCAGCTTGATTTCGAGATTGCATTAAACGGATATTATGTCCGGGATCCGATGACGGAAATTAAAACCGTGATACGGCAAAACAACCGGCTTGACAACGAAGTACAAAATATCACACCCAATTATGTAAGCAATTCCAAACTCACTTACATCAATAATAAAGCCCTGATATTCGAAGGCGGAAATGAATACCACAACTTCGACATTTCTTCTGTATACGCCGTGGGAAGAGGAGTCGACCGGATAGCGTTCAACGGGAACTATTATGAAGCTTTTCTTTTTCCCGATAAAATTCAACGTGGCAATTACCTGCATGACTTTGATGTAAACGGACGGTTTATAATCAACAATCAGAATGCTTTCGGAGACATACACACAGAGTCGGATTACATTCAGGTACACGTAACCCTGCCAGCGCAACGTCCGTTTTTCGACGGACAGCTTTATCTGGGCGGCGAATTTAATTACAATCTGACAGATCAAAACTCCGTAATGCGCTACGACAACAATCTTGCAGCTTATACCCAGACGCTTTTGCTGAAGCAGGGAGGCTACAATTACCAATATTGGTTTATTCCCAAAGGAGCCAGCAAAGCAACTGTCCAGCGGGTCGATGGCTCTTACTGGCAAACAAAAAATGAATATGCCATCTACGTATATCACCGGGAATGGGGAGCGAGGTATGATAAGTTGGTGGGAGTGAGTATTAGTGAATAGTGAATAGTGAATAGTGGTTAGTGGTTAGTGGTTAATGGTTAGTGGTTAATGGTTAGTGGTTAGTTACAATAGAGTGAAGAGATACAATAATTACAAAGATATTTTACGGCAAGTATTCAATAACAGGGTACAGAAAGTATCAGTTAATGCCGGTTTTACCTGTCCGAACCGCGATGGCAGTAAAGGTAAAGGTGGCTGTACTTATTGCAACAACCAGACCTTTGTTCCCGGTTATTGTCACCCGGTTAAAAGTATTACGCAACAAATCGAGGAAGGCATTCTATTTTTTCAAAAGAAGGAAAAATATCAGCATCAGGCATATTTAGCCTATTTCCAATCTTACACAAATACTTACGACAGTCTTGACAAACTGAAACTTATCTACGAAGAAGCCCTGCAACATCCGCGCATACAGGGCATTGTTGTAGGCACCCGTCCCGATTGTGTGAACGATGAAATACTGGATTATTTCGCAGCTCTTTCGAAAAAAACATACGTAATGATTGAGTATGGCATCGAGTCAACGAACGACGAGACACTCGAATTCATCAACCGTGGTCATGATTATCAATGTGCCGTCGATGCTATCCACGCAACAGCAAAACGGGGCATCTATACCGCTGCACATCTAATTTTAGGCTTGCCCGGCGAAGACAGGGAGACTATCCTGTCGCATGCCGACCGGATGAATGAGCTCCCTTTGTCGGCACTCAAGCTGCATCAGTTGCAGTTGGTGAAAGGCACCATCATGGCCAAACAGGCAATAACAAACCCGGAATGGTTCAGTTTTTTTACTGCTGACGAATACATTGATCTTACTGTTGATTTTCTGGAAAGGCTATCGCCAGAAATTGCTGTGGAACGCTTTGTATCCCAATCGCCGAAAGAGTTGTTAATTTCACCCGACTGGGGACTTAAAAATTTCGAATTCGTTGTTAAAATAGAAAAAAGACTGGAAGAACGAGAGACGTGGCAGGGAAGGAAGAAAGCGGAAAGCGAAAAACTGAGAACGGGAAGCGAATAGTGAATAACGAATAATCGGGAGCATTACATTTAATAGGGGGGCTGTCTCAAAAGTATTTTCACGCGAGAAACAGCCAAGGTATTTCAGAAATATTCAAGTGCAAGGCGCTGATATTGAGGGAGAGGGAGCGTGCTGAAGTACGTGACCGAGCACTCATATCGAAAGCAACGCGGCAGTTGGGCGCTTATGAGACACCGTCTAGCTTTGATAAGTAAAAAAATAATACTACATTTGCACCGCGAAAGTAACAGGCTCCGTAGTTCAGCTGTATAGAACGTCAGATTCCGGTTCTGAAGGTCGTGGGTTAGAATCCCGCCGGGGTCACAAATAAGCCGGTCAATGTAATCACATTGCCGGCTGTTGTATTTTTTTACCACAAAGACATTTCAATATTCTTATTCCCTTCTGTATAACAGTTGTTAAATGTCACCCTCTGATTTTGTTTTAGATTAAAACGTGAAATTTTTCCCGGGTAAAGTTTCACAAGCACATCTCCATACGTAATTGTATATTCGATATCTGAATGGTTAGCTACTTCTATCGTGCTTTTTTTATTGTCTATTACGCGTGTGATAAGGCTTGCTTTAATGAGGCTCTTTATCAAGCTTTCGTCTCCAACTACATTATTAAAAAAAGTGGCCAGCGTACGACCGGCAAACAATGCTTCTCTGATTCCTGCTTCCGATTTCTCTTTAACAAAAACCAGGGTCATAGGTCTTGCATTCTTTTCCGGCGCATAGGTGGTATTAGTCAACTGATGCATATCGGTGTTGGCCATAACAGTCAATTTATACTCCATCGCCCAATCAATCACCTTAGGATACCAGGTTGAATGGTTGAAAACTTCAACACCATGTATCAGATTTTGTACAATTAACTGCTGATGAATATCATATAAGGTTGTTGAGTCATTCGGCCATCCAGGATGATTCCAAAGTATAAAAGCGCCCTGACTGACAGCTTCCCTGATAGCATCCACCGGATCGGCAACATCTAATTTATTGGCGTCTTTTATAAACAAGGCGTTCAAATGTCCAATAGGTTTCTTCCTTGTTATTTCTGCTCCTTTTATCACTACAAAACCAATCTTTTCTCCATGTGCAACAGCCAGTTCATTCGATTTGTTATAATCAGCAACCACATATTCCTTAAACGGGCGATATTCTATATGATCGGTAATAGCAATGGCATCCAGTCCGTTACTCCAGGCCTCGTTTACGCGCAACACCGGACTTACATGTCCATCTGAAAAAACAGTATGGGTATGAAAATCACATTTCATCGTTTTGAATCCCTCAATATCCGGAATACGAATAATTTCCCTGGTATTTGCTATTTGGCGCTCAGGAAACTTATAGACATCCTGATTTCTCTTTTGAGAAAATACGACAACAGACGTTAAGAGCAAAAAGCAGAGCGCAGAAAAATGCGAAAGACTAAAAAAAGTGAGCTTGTTCATGATATGATTTTTATGTGTTTTAAGGACTCAAAGCACAAAGATAAAATAAAAATCAGTATACCTGTACCATTTACAATCACAAATAACACAGAATCTTAATCAATCAAAAAGCCTTGTTTCACCAACTTGCTTCTTTTTTCTTTTAAAACTCAGGTTCCGGCTATTAACAAGATAAATTCCGATCAGCACCACCAGTCCTCCCAGCAGTTCTTTCACCGTCAGCATTTCTCCCAGTACCGGAACTGAAAATATCGCCGTAAATACTGTCTGACTAAGCAAGCTCACAGAGGCAACAGCAGGAGAGATATGACCCAATGCCTGGTTAATGGTAAGCCACCCGATAACCTGCGGAACAACTCCCAGGGCAATTAAGGCCAGCCAGCTTTTAGTTTCAAAACCGCTCATGGCGACTCCTGAAACCAAACTGATAATCCACAGCGCAACGGTACTGGTTATCATCGAAATGGCAGTAAACGAAAAAGTATCTAATCCGGAACGTCCTTTTCTGACCGTCAACAAGTAAGCTCCATAAAACATACTTGCCAGGATGGCGAGACCATTTCCCAAATTGAGATTTGTACCGAAAATCTCTTTACTGCCGACAATAATCAGTACACCTACAAGGGCTACAAATGTCCCGATCCAGAAAATTTTACCCGGCTTTTCTTTCATAAAAAACAAAGCTCCCAGACCTACCCAGACAGGCGCCAAATTAGCAAGCAAGGTCGAAACCGAAGCTTTTGAGAGCATGATGGAAGTATTCCATAAAGCAATATCAGAAGCAAACAAAACACCGCAAATAACGGCTATTCCCACCCCACGCTTATCTTTGACCGGTTTTTTATAATACAACCAGATCGGAATGATCATAAGTGTCCCGAAAAACAGACGGTAAAAACCGGATGCAACACCGCTTACATCAGCTATTTTTACAAAAATGGCCGACCAGGATATACAAATAATGCCGGTGAATAATAAAAGATAGTTTTTCAGACCTGCTCTTGCTGGTGTTGTCATGAAATTTTATTCAAATAAATGCTGATTTAATTTTTCCCTGATAATAGTTTCAGAAAATCCCGCAAAAGTACTGATTTTTACAAAAAATAAAAATACAGATTTAAAATAGTTTTAACCAGTGGATTTTACAATTACTGAAATAAAACTTCAGCAAAAAAACATTACATTTGCAATTCAATTATTTCATCATGTCAAATCAACAACAACCCGAATATATCTTTGAAAGCAGCTGGGAAGTCTGCAACATGGTCGGCGGCATTTACACCGTTTTATCAACCAGAGCCGCAACATTACAACAAAAATACGGCGACAAATTAGTTTTTATCGGACCCGATGTGTGGTGCGGAAAACAAAATCCCTATTTTGAGGAACAATCCGACTTATATCCCGAATGGAAAGCTTATACATCGAAAACCTACAACCTCTCGATTCGCATCGGAAGATGGAAAATTCCGGGTCGCCCCGTTGCTGTGCTCGTAGATTTCTACTACCTGATGATGAAAAAAAACGAGATCTACGGTCATGTATGGGAAACTTCCGGCGTAAACTCACTAATGGCTTATGGCGATTATGACGAATCGTCGATGTTCGGGTATGCGTCCGGCATGATCATCGAAAGTTATTATCAGTTTTTCGGACTGAAACCGGAAATGCCCGTTATTGCTCATTTCAATGAATGGATGACTTCCTTTGGTATTTTTTACATCAAAGAAAAATTGCCGGCAGTGGCAACTGTTTTCACAACGCATGCTACATCAATAGGACGATCGATTGCCGGTAATCACAAACCACTATACGACTATCTGAATGAGTATTACGGAGATCAGATGGCACAGGAGCTGAACATGGTTTCGAAACATTCTACCGAAAAACAAGCCGCTCATCTGGCTGATTGTTTTACTACAGTAAGCAAAATAACGGCAAAAGAATGCGAACAATTACTGGACAAAAGGCCTGATGTGATCACTCCCAATGGTTTTGAAGACGATTTCGTACCAAAAGCTAAGGTTTTCAGTCGGAAAAGAAATGACGCCCGTAAGTTGATGAAACAAGTCGCTGAGAAACTGCTGCGTTATGAGCTCAGCGATGATGCGATGTTTGTGGGTACAGCCGGACGTTACGAATTCAAGAACAAGGGATTGGATGTTTTTATCGAATCGCTGAAGCACCTCAATGACCGGAAAAATCTGTCAAAACAGGTTATAGCGTTTATCATGGTACCAGCCTGGATAAAAGGCCACCGGGAAGATTTGGCCAACGTACTGCTCCATCCCGACCGGAAACTACACAGTTCAAACAGGATAACTACCCACGATTTGCATGAAACACACCATGATGATGTGATGAAATCCCTGGAATGGTTCCACCTGAAAAACCTGAAAGAAGAAGCGGTAAAGGTTATTTTTGTGCCGGCATACCTGAATGGGTACGATGGCATTTTCAACAAAACTTATTATGACCTGCTCATCGGACTGGATCTTACCGTTTTTCCGTCGTATTACGAACCCTGGGGCTACACACCGCTCGAGAGTGTGGCATTTCAGGTTCCGACTGTCACAACCGACCTGTCAGGCTTCGGCGAATGGGTATCGGACTTGCCACAGGGAATTGAAACAGGCGTAGGTATCATCCACCGGTCGGATTACAACGGACATGAAGTTGCGGAGAAGATTGCAGACATGATTTATCAATTTGCCAACAGCAATCCTGCGACCGTCAAATCCATCCGCGAAAAAGCAGCTGTCATCGCCGAAAAAGCGCTTTGGAAACACTTTATCCGGCATTATGAGGAAGCGTATGATTACGCGCTCATAAGAACAAAAAACGGAAAACGGAAAACGGAGAGTAAATAGTGGTTTATATTTTAAGTATTTGGGGTTAATGGAGATGTTACAGCTATTCGCTATTTGTTCGCTTTTCTCTTTACATTTTCCGCTTTCCGTTTTTTTTCAATCGTTTGCATAAAAAACATATTAATATGCTCTAAAACATATATTTTATTTGCACAAATATTATAACTTTGCAAAGTATATTATAGAACATATAATATATTTTATTCAAATAAAACATTCACCTCAGGTATTTTGAAGTTATGAAGATAAAAACAAATTTAGTAAACGACATAAATTGGAAAGAACTGAATGTTAAGTCCAATCTCCCGGAAAGCGTTAAAAAGCTGGAAGAAATTGCCCGCAACATTTGGTGGGTATGGAACAGCGATGCCAAAAACATGTTTCGCACCATCAACGCAGAAGCCTGGAAAGAAGCAGGATCGAATCCCATCCGGCTACTGAACATCCTGACCCATGAACAGTTAACTGCGCTTGGCAATGATGCTGCTTTCGTGAAAAAGCTGGATGGCATTTACGAACGATTTATCCAATACATAAACACGCCATTCAACACAGAAAAGCCTTCTGTTGCTTATTTCAGCATGGAATACGGTCTGACGGAAATCCTGAAAATCTACTCAGGGGGCTTGGGTGTACTGGCTGGTGACTACCTAAAAGAAGCGAGTGACTGTGCCATCGACATGACAGCCATCGGCTTTTTGTACCGATATGGCTATTTCACCCAATCACTTTCGGTTGACGGACAACAGATTGCCGTTTACGAGCCACAAAACTTCAACTCGCTGCCGATTGAACAAATCAAAGATGCAAACGACAACCCTTTAGTAGTGGAAGTTCCTTATCCGGACAGAAAAGTGTATGCGTATCTTTGGAAAGTTTCCGTAGGTCGTATCAAACTTTATTTACTGGATACTGATAACGACATGAACAGTGAATTCGACCGACCGATTACCCATCAGCTTTATGGTGGTGACTGGGAACACAGGTTGAAACAGGAAATCATGCTGGGCATCGGAGGTATCCTGGCTTTGCAAAAGTTAGGCATCGAAAAACAGGTTTATCACTGCAACGAAGGGCACGCCGCCCTCATCAATGTGCAACGCCTGATAGATTATATTGCAGCCGGACTTACACATAACCAGGCATTGGAAGTGGTTCGCGCCAGTTCTTTATATACAGTACACACACCCGTTCCGGCCGGACACGACAGCTTCACGGAAGAGCTTTTCATGAAATACATGAGCGCTTATCCTGCTAAACTGCAAATCAGCTGGGATGAGTTCATCGATATGGGTCGGGAACATCCTGGCAACAAGGAAGAAAAATTCTCTATGAGCGTGTTCGCTTGCAATACCAGCCAGGAAGTTAATGGTGTTAGCTGGTTGCACGGCAAGGTTTCGCAGGAAATGTTCAATCCTATCTGGAAAGGTTATTTTCCACAGGAGTTGCATGTCAACTATGTAACCAATGGGGTGCACTTGCCAACATGGACAGCCTCAGAATGGAAAAAAGTATATGAAAAATACTTTTCACCTGAATTTTACAACGACCAGTCTAACCCCAAAATATGGCAAGCTGTGTATCAGATTCCGGATCAGGTAATTTGGGACACACGCATGTTCCTGAAAAACAGACTGGTCAATTTCATCAAAGAACAGTTTGAGGACAACTGGTTTAAAAATCAGGGAGATCCATCCCGCATTGTTTCTATACTCGACTCCATCAATCCGAATGCACTGATTATCGGTTTCGGTCGCCGGTTCGCAACTTATAAACGTGCGCATTTGCTGTTTACCGACCTCGAAAGGTTAGAAAAAATTGTGAACAACCCGCAAAAACCGGTTCAGTTCCTGTTTACAGGAAAAGCGCACCCCGCTGATGGCGGCGGACAAAACCTCATCAAACGCATCGTGGAAATTTCACGTATGCCTCAGTTCCTGGGTAAAATTATCTTCCTGGAAAATTACGACATGAGGTTGGCCAAACGATTAATCTCCGGTGTGGATATTTGGTTGAATACCCCTACCCGTCCTCTTGAGGCTTCAGGCACATCCGGCGAAAAAGCTCAAATGAACGGCGTATTAAATTTCTCAGTATTAGACGGATGGTGGCTTGAAGGCTATGTAAAAGGAGCCGGCTGGGCGTTGACAGACAAACGCACCTATGAAAACCAGGAACATCAGGATCAGTTGGATGCGGCAACGATATACAGCATGCTCGAAAATGAAATCATCCCGTTATACTACGCTAAAAACACCAAAGGCTTTGCTACGGAGTGGATTCAGTATATCAAGAATTCAATTGCACAAATCAACCCAAGGTTTACCACCAAAAGGATGATAGATGACTATCAGAATAAATTCTACTTCAAGTTAGCCAAACGTTCGGCCATGCTGAAAGAAAACAACTTCGCAAAAGCGAAGGAAATAGCTGCTTGGAAAGAAAACATGGCTTCTAAATGGCATGAGATTGAAGTAAGCGAAGTTAATATTCCTGAAAATTTAATTCACGACCCGCATGTGGGTGAAGATTATCCTTTAGAGGTGGTTATCGACACAAAAGGACTGAACGACAAAGGAATAGGAGTAGAATTAGTGGTGGTCAAGAAAGACAAAAACAACAAAGACCTGCTCCACGATGTAGAAGAACTAAATCTGGTTCGTACTGACGGTTCAAAAATGTATTTCAGCATGGATTACCAGATGAATCTGGCAGGTTCATTCAAATATGCATTCCGGATGTTCCCGAAAAATGAGGATTTACCTCACCGCCAGGACTTCTGTTATGTGCGTTGGATTTAGTTTTTAAATTAATAAACCTTATTTTTAACCTTATTTTCTTACTGAACAACCTTAGTAGCAGATGATTAACCCCGATAACCAAAACCTTATTACCTTATTTCTACATTTTTAAATGAAAATAAGGTAATAAGGTCAGATAGGGTTTGTTTTAAATTTCTGCTACTAAGGTTGTTCAGTAAGAAAATAAGGTTAAAAATAAGGTTTTGTCTTCAAATTTTAAAGGAGAATTAACGCTCAATAAACTAAAGCCGCTTAGCTAGTCTAAATATCATTTCACTTTTCCACGAAGAAAAAGTTCCTTGTATAATTTGTTTACGCGCTTCACCCACGAGCCATAAATAGAATGCCAAATTATGTATAGATGCTATCTGCATGGCCAGCAATTCCTTGCTGATGAAAAGATGCCGTAAATACGCTTTCGTGTATGCATGATCTACATACGAAGTTCCATTGACATCCAACGGAGAAAAATCATTTTTCCATTTCTCGTTCCGCATATTCATAATTCCTTCGGATGTAAACAACATACCATTACGACCATTGCGGGTAGGCATCACACAATCGAACATATCTACGCCCCTTTCAATGGCCTCAAGGATGTTTTGAGGTGTACCTACCCCCATCAGGTAACGGGGTTTATCTTTTGGTAGAATTTCGTTAACCACCTCAATCATTTCATACATTTTATGAGTAGGTTCGCCAACAGCCAAACCACCAATGGCATTTCCTTCCCGTCCCAGCGAAGCCACAAATTCGGCCGATTGCTTTCTCAAATCGGGATAAACACAACCTTGCACGATAGGAAAAAAAGTTTGCGAATAGCCGTATTTACCTTCTGTTTCATCAAAATGTTTCACCCCCCTTTTTAACCACTGATGAGTCAACGCGAGAGACTTTTTCGCATAATCATAAGGCGCATCGCCCGGAGGACACTCATCGAATGCCATCATGATGTCAGCGCCGATCACCCGCTGTATATCCACCACATTTTCAGGCGTAAACAAGTGCTTGCTACCATCTATGTGAGAGCGAAAATACGCGCCTTCTTCTTTCAACTTCCGATTAGCCGACAACGAGAAAACCTGATATCCACCACTATCCGTAAGAATAGGTCTGTCCCAACCATTAAATTTATGCAAACCTCCGGCCTGCTCCAGCACTTCCAACCCAGGCCTTAAATATAAATGGTAAGTATTTCCCAGAATAATTTGTGCTTTGATATCTTCTTTCAGTTCATGAAAATGCACTGCTTTTACAGAAGCAACAGTACCCACCGGCATGAATATCGGCGTTTCAATCGTTCCGTGATCGGTTGTTATCAATCCCGCACGGGCGTTGGAATTTTTATCGGTTTGTAGAAGGGTGAAGTTCATAAAAATTTTAATGTGTTTAAAGCGGAAAGCGGAGAACTGAAAGCGGAAAGCTATTTCTCAAAAACAAATTTCATCTTCGCTATTTGCTTTCAGTTTTCCGCTTTCCGCTCACCGCTTAAACTTATGAAGTTTCTTAAAATCCGCTCCCCTACATCCCCCGATTTTTCAGGATGGAATTGCACGGCAAAGAAATTATCTTTTTGAATGGCAGCGCTGTAGGACTGGATATAATCGGTTGTCGCGATGGCATTCTCACATTTTTCAACATAATAGCCATGCACGAAATACATAAAAGCATCTTCATCTACCCCTTTAAACAAAGGCGATTTCAGGGAAGTAATGTTATTCCAGCCGATTTGCGGGACTTTAAAGCCAACTGTTTCGGGAAATTTCAACACCTTTTGATCAAAGATGCCCAGACATTTTGTATTATTTTCTTCAGAAAAGGCACACATCAGCTGCATACCCAGACAAATACCCAACACGGGCTGCTTCAGCGACTGAATTAACTCCACCATACCCCGTTGTTCGAGATATTGCATGGCTGAAGAAGCTTCACCTACACCAGGGAAAATCACCCGGTCGGCATTCCGTATTTCATCATGATTATCGGTAACAACCGCTTCAACACCAATACGCTCCAAAGCGAAAAGTACCGAACGAATATTACCGGCGTTATATTTGATAATAACCGTTTTACTCACTGAACAAGTTTATTTGTTTTCGTATCGGGAAAAACTACGGCAGGTTTAAACGTTTTCGCTGCTTCAAAATCCATCATCGCATAAGCCATGATGATTACGACATCTCCGGTCTGAACCAGACGGGCAGCAGCCCCGTTGATACAAATGACGCCAGATCCCCTTTCACCGGTAATCACGTAAGTTTCAAACCTGGCTCCGTTGTTATTATTCACAATCACCACCTTTTCATTCGGAATTATATTGGCTGCATCCATCAAATCAGCATCAATAGTAATACTGCCGATATAGTTCAGATTGGATTCGGTAATCGAAACCCGGTGAATCTTTGATTTTAATACTGTTACGAACATCTGATATTATCTATTAACCTTACTTCCCCGCAATAAACCGCGATACAGCCTACGGTAGGTTTTTCCCAGTTTATTGCCGGTTGCAGGGTTTTTGTATTGGCTATTTCAAAATATTCAAGCTCTAATCCCTGAATCTGATTAATCTCATTCTCAACCCATTGTTTTAACTTTTCAGGAGAATATGATGGCACAAAGTTACGACATTCAAATAAAACTTTTGATATTCCGGCGGCAATTTTTCGTTGTTCCGGTGTTAATCTTTCGTTACGGCTGCTCATTGCCAAGCCCGACGCTTCTCTAACAATCGGACAATCAACTATTTGAATATCAAAACCCATCAAATCAGTCATACGGTGTATGATAGACAACTGCTGAAAATCCTTTTCTCCGAAATAAGCTCTTTGCGGTTTTACCAGACTGAAAAGTTTACTTACAATCTGCACTACTCCGTTGAAATGCCCTGGTCTGAACTTTCCTTCCATCACCTGATCCAGTCCTCCGAAATCGAATTCAAACGGTTTTTGCAGTTCTTCTTCCGTGTAGATAGTCTCCTTCGACGGCGCAAAAATCAAATCACATCCTGAGATTCGCAACAAATCAGCATCTTTATCAAGATCCCGCGGGTATTTCTCCAAATCAACCGGGTTATTAAACTGAGTTGGGTTGACAAACACACTCACTACCGTATAATCATTTTCACGTACCGATTGTTCAACCAGACTGACATGGCCTGCATGCAAGGCCCCCATTGTCGGCACCAATCCGATGCGCTTATTTCCTGCGGAACGGACAGTTGCAAGTGTTTTTTCAAGACTATCCGTGGTATTCACTATGATCATATTTCAATTAATTCATAAAAAGTCTGCAAAAATACAAAAACTTATCGGGATTCATTCCGAAAAATCTTTATTCCAATTTTTTTCTGTATCTTTGCATGTTCATTTATAAAATATTAAATAAGCTAGGCTTATCATTTGCATGAAAAAAGTCAATAAAGTCCTCTACATTTCCCAGGAAATTTTTCCTTACTTACCGGAATCTCCAATCGCTAATATGGGCAGATATCTGCCTCAGGCTGTCCAGGACAGGGGACGGGAAACCCGCACATTCATGCCCAAGTTCGGGGCAATAAACGAACGTAGAAATCAACTGCACGAAGTAATCAGATTATCTGGTATGAATTTAATCATCGATGATACCGACCATCCGCTGATTATTAAGGTAGCCTCCATTCAGGCCGCCCGTTTGCAGGTGTACTTTATTGACAACGAAGATTTCTTCCAACGCAAACACACTATAACGGATGAAAACGGGGAAGAATACAGTGACAATGACGAACGTACCATTTTCTTTATCCGCGGTGTAATGGAAACTGTTAAAAAGCTTCGCTGGACACCGGATGTAATCCATTGTTTGGGCTGGATGACAGCATTGGCACCTTTGTATATTAAAAAAGCTTACAATCAGGATCCTTTCTTTAAAAACTCAAAAGTCATTTA
>JARKQF010000053.1 GCA_029973975.1 Paludibacter sp. | reverse complement strand
CTTAATATCATCAACAGTATATCTGTCTGTTGAAAAATCTTCATCCCATGGAGCTGCTACTCTGAAACTGCCAGATGTGTTATTTGTTCCCCAATCATTATTTGTGTCATTTACAGCTACTTTACCCCCATTTACATAAATCCTCATGTATTCAGAAGTTTCATCAATGCCGGTTCTGTCCCAAACACATGCAATATGTATGGGCGTATCTAAAGCCGGGTTAAAACCTGTTAATTCAGCATGTCTGTCAGTTCCATTAAACTGTAATGAAAACTGAAGCAAACTACGGTCATTATGCCATGAAAATAACATTACATTATGGGTCCAATGATGAACATTGATAAAACCATATACACCATATGAATATGCAACAGGGGCATAGTAAAATTTTACCCACATCTCAACACAACCTCTTTCAGGATCAACAACTGTTGTTGGAAAATTAACTCCACTTCCCGCATCACCAGTATTAGGAGTAATTCCTTTACTAAACTTCACAGTATTGTTAAAATTAACACTGCCAACAATAGTGCCATTAGGTCCGACTACACTATGTTCAACTTCATCGATTGATCCCAATTTATTCCATAATATCAAATTACTGTTCCCCAGAGTTTCTATTTGGGATATCAAAAAATCTACATAGGCTTTGGTGGCAGCATCCTGGTTATCCGTAGGGTCGGTAATGTTTTTAATCTGAATCCCATTGGCATCGTTGCCCAGTGTTAAAACCTCTGAGAGGTTTTGAGTTTCGGTGTAGCTGCCTAATTTGTTGTTCCAGTTGGTAATGTCAGTTGCGGTTATACCGCTTGCAACTGATGCATCAAAAACAGGGTCGGTTTCAGTGTAGCTGTCTAATTTGTTGTTCCAGTTAGTAGTGTCAGTTGCGGTTATGCCACTTGCAACTGATTCATCAAAAACGGGATCGGTTTCGGTGTAGCTGTCTAACTTGCTGTTCCAGTTAGAAACGTCAGTTGCGGTTATGCCACTTGCAACGGATGCATCAAAAACAGGGTCGGTTTCAGTTACTGGACTGGTAATAGTTTCGGCAGTTTTTGCATGCAGGGCATAAGGCACACTTAATAACTGGCTGGTGCCGGTAATGGTGTAATTTGCGCCACCTTTCAAATCCGTTTCTGTTTTAATAAAATAAGGTCCGTTTGCCCAGTCAATTGAAGAGAAGTTTCCTGAGACAACTGTACCCGAGCCAATTTCCAGACTCACCAATCCATTGGCATTAGAAACAGGCTCCTGTATTTCCACGTAAACAGCTGTGCCATCAGGCGAACCTTGCAAAATGCTTATTTGCATACCAACAGTTTGATTTGTTGCCAACTGGTTGTTACTGTTGCGAATTACCGCCTGATAGCTCATTTTTTCGGGTGATTGTGCAAATACAATTGCCGTTAATAATACGGCTATCAAAAATGTAAATACCTTTTTCATTCTACTGTTCTCCCTAATGTTTAACGATTTTAAATGTTTTTATCTCTTTGTTTCCCTGAACAACTTTTACAGAATAGGTAGCAGGTGCAAGATTGCTCATAACAATTCTTGTCTGGTTGCTTGTGATTTTTTCGTTCCGCAAAAGTTTTCCCTGCATGTCATACAATTGGTATGATAAATCTGAAATATCAAATTCATCAATACGCAATGTAAGATAATCGGTAGTTGGGTTTGGATAGGCCGTAACCAACAGGTTTATGCCTTTGGCTTCTTCAATGGTTGTTTCTACCCAAATTTCATAAGGTTGTTGTACTCCTTGTGCTACAGTACCGCCTGTTTCAGTGTTGCTGGTGTAAACCGCTTGTCCGACGGAATAGCTCGCCGAGCCTCCGCTTCCCGAAGCATTGCCGCCTGTGGAGTTAACGCTTTTTTGTGCTTGCAATCCCATCAATCCAAGTCCCAAGAAGAATACGACACTTAATTTTAATCGATTGTGTTGCATTTTCGACTTCCCTTTTTAATTGAATATTTATTGTTCTACGATCTCAACTCGTCTGTTTTTCGCTCTGCCCTCCTCTGTATTATTACTGGATACTGGTGATAATGATGATACTCCGTAACTTTTCAGCTGGCTGTCACCTACATTATACTTTGTTATTAACTCACTCATAACCGATTTTGCTCTTTCTTCCGACAAAGTCATGTTTGATGCAAAATCACCTGTGTTGTCTGTATGGCCAACAATAAAATACTTTTTGTCTTTGTTCGCATTTAAATAATCAGCTATTATTTTCAGAGATTCTTGCGATTCGGGCATTATTGTTGATTTGCCAACTTCAAAGTGAATATCATATATTGCGATGTGTCCTTTGTTGGTCAGGTCGCCTGATATATCGTCAACTGAAACTAATCCGGTCTCAACAACTTCAATTTCCACTACATCAAGAGTAATAAGAGTGTAGTTGTTATCAACAACAGTGTAGACAATTGCATAAATCTCTTTGTCACTTTCTTTTCCCCGGGCAACAATAAAGCTATGGTTTGGTTTCCAGTTTGGGAAATTCAATCCCAGCCCAAATTTTTCATTATTCAGGCCATTGTAATATCCACCTGTCTCATAGTACCGTTCTCTCCATGTATGTGGTCTGTCCCCCACACCAAGCTCTTCATTAGCTATAGCTGTTAAGACTTTATAACCCGCTTTTGAAAAGGCTGATTTATAATTATGTAAAACAAATTCTTCGCTATTCTCTTTGGAAGTGGTATACTGGATGCGGATAACCTTTCCTTCCAAAGTCATGGGGTTTTTCCAATCAATAGCATTTTTATCATTCAAGGGTAGTTTATAACTACCCCAGTTTGTTTCTTTGTAAAATTCAATTACTGAACCTGTGAAACGGGAAATAGCAGGGTAGTCCTTGCCACCTTCAATATCGCTGGTTCTTTGTGCGAAGGTGATTGTAGTACTCATCATAAAGATGACAGCGAAAATCAGTTTTAGTTTTTTCATGTTTGATCCTCCAAGATTTGGTTTGAAATTTATATTACTGCAACTTGTTTGCTCGACCTTAACGTGTCTTGTTTTTCAATAATTCCCACAGGCTGTTTTGCCTTTTTTAATGCCTGGCATCCAATATCAGAATAATAAGGAGCAAAGTCATTCTCGATTGATTTCCAATTGATTTGCTGAGCCAGCTCTGCCAGCTCATGCTTCATATTAATCACATTCACCAGCGGAGTACGGAATATGTTCGAATGTGGTTTTTTGTCTGTTTTACCTGTCATTTTGCAAGCTATTTAACGAATCTAATAACAAGCCTGCAATCAGACAAATAATGATATTAACTTATATCATTAGTTATCAACAATATATATATTTTATGAGGATCAACTAAATAATTCGTGTCCTGCTGATCTTAATAATGGAGTCTGACTTGTTTACATGCGTAACGAAAGTATACGTGTTTTTCTTGACCGGGTTCTGTTTTCATCACCTATCCGTGGTAATTTTATAAAAAACAGATATTTATAGAATCAGCACTTCGATTTTGATTTTTCAGGGTGCTCCACCATCTTATGGGTTTGTTTGTCCGGGGGCAAAGAGCTGTTCGGTAAGCGTACAGATCATTGACAGGAGCAGTGGCCATTGTCACGTAGCCAGGAGTGCTTGATGTTCTTCTGATCCGGGGGAGATTGTCTCTCTGCGAAAAAGGTCTATACAATAATGACTACCCTGACTGGTCAGACCAGTATTGACTTCCGGAGCCACGGAAGAGTCTTCAGAAATGAGGGCTCTTTTTTTGTCTTATATGAAGACTCAATGCAACGAGGTGGCAACAGTGCATTTGCTTCCTGCCACCCCGGACACACTGATTGGAACACTACCTAATCTTTGAAAGGTTAGTGGAAATGTATGGTTGAATAATCGGGTTTAATCATCATTTCCGAAAATATTTAAATACGGTTCAAAAATAAAAATCCGGTTACGGCTTTGCCCGGTAATTTCTTTCAAATATTTACTTTCCTGCATCTTTATTACTAAATCGTTGGCAGCCTTATAACTCAGCTTACATATTTTGGCTGCCTGGTCTATAGTGACAATGGGTTCTTTAAACAGTGCTGTTAACAGTTTTAAAGCCGAATTGCTCCTTCGTCCAAAAGTT
>JARKQF010000035.1 GCA_029973975.1 Paludibacter sp. | reverse complement strand
CCCCTTCAAACGTATAGCCATCAATCGTTACATTTTTTGCACTATCATTACCGTTTGTACTACTCATGCCGCCAATTGCAAAAACACCAAGTAGTAAAATCAAAGCCATCCAAATTATCTTATTCATATTATGTCTCCATTTATAGTATTCAATATGGCAGTTATTGTATAAATATCTTTGGTTCTTCAAAGTCAGGATCGGATTTTCTTTGCCTCTTAGTGCCCCCAATCCCGCTGTCGATAGCAGCTCTCATCTTGGGTTTCGCTACCAGCTTCCGCACAGGGGGCATAGTCAGTCTTTCCAGATCGTCATTCACTTTCTGCATGACAGCGATTGCCATCTCAAAAGATTCACTGCCCATCATGCTGCGAATTTCCTCGGTATCAAAACCAGCCTTATATAGCTCCCGATATTCAGAAACAAGCCCAAGCTCGTTATCTGTCAACAAATCCAGCACATATACCTCAGGATCCATGGCACCTATTGGCGAAATAATATTTTCAAGACCATCCAAACTCCGTCTAATATCAGCAAGCCCTTTCATTCCACATCACCTTGATCAAACTCAACTAATTTTTTCTTCTTTTCAAGTTCATCCACTTTCTTCCTTTGCTCATTCGCAAATAATGCCATTTGCTTCAAGGCATCAATCTCTTGCTTGATTGCTGTTATCTCCGTATCTTCCAAAAAAAGTCGGTGTGCGTTAGTCCAAGCATTAGCCAGCGATGCAAACCTCCCTGCATGCAGAAGCGGATCCTCGCTCATTAGAATTTTATTAAGCATCTTAGCTAAAGCCCTCTGCAAGTCTTCAGGACTCGATATCTTTAGCCAGTTGCCTTGATTTAACTTAACCATTCACGTCTCTCCATATTGGTTTTTCAAAAAAGTAAGGGGTCATCTTTCAATCTCTTCAGCGATTTCCCACATGTCAGCTTCGGCAGCAATCTCTTCCTGACTTGGAATCGGCGGTAATAGGCTACATAGCTTGATCTTGTGACCTGCCTGTAATGCTTGAAAAGAAAGCTCGGCAAGCTCTTTCGGAAGCTTATAAACAGCACGTTTCATGATTAAGCTCCCTTCAATGCATGATCCCCTAAAGCCTTGCCGATAAGCGCTTTATCATCATCCGTGAGATCAATAACGCCTTGCTGCGCTGCCATCAGTAACGCCACAGCCCGCAACAGTCCCATCTTGTCTAGCATTGGTCCCTCACGGGTTCAATTCCGGTTATGCGGGCCTTGCTTATGATGCGGTGCCTGCCGTCTTTCCGTTCGATCGTGATCCAAAAGGGGGTGACTTCAATCAGCCTGCCATACAATGGGGCGTCACGTTCCCGGATGTCTATTCTCAGTATTTTTCCAATAAGCGTATTTAATTCATTATCTATCATATTAATTCACATCTGGTTATTAAAATATTATTATGGTTTGGTGGCTTCTGCTTCTTCTGCTTCCGCAATCTGATTTAGTATGGCGGTGCACTCTCCAAACAAATCAACTTCCTGTTGTATGCAGCTTTGCCACATAAACATAAGTTCTATTATTTTCTCTTTGTCGAAACGTCCGCTTTCAATGGTTCTTTTCAGGGCTTTTAGCGCCTTTTCTCGCGCTTTAAATTCATTGCTATTATTAAAAAACTTCATATTTATACCTCAATGTCATATATTTTTGACCGTCGCCTACAGCTATTTTGCTATAAAAGAAAGAACGATGCGCTTTTTTCTTGTCCATCAAAAACCAATAGCAGTAAACTAGTACTATGATTCACAATTTAGTACTAGACCAGTACTAGGGCAGTACTAGGCCAAAACCAATAACGGGCTACGAGTACTAGGGTTTTTGACGATTTTCAAACTTTTTCTATAGAAGATTTTTTTTAAAATTTTTTTCTTATAAGTTTAGTTTATTCATTTAACCCTAGTACCCCTAGCGCTGGCAATATTTGGGTCATTTTCCAACCGCCATAATAGGGCACTCTTCAGCAAGTAGATCTTCATTAAGTGATGCATCAAAAGTAACATGT
>JARKQF010000026.1 GCA_029973975.1 Paludibacter sp. | reverse complement strand
TGGCAATAAAAGATATTACATTTGTTTCGGGGTACTCTTCAGGGGCCATATATTTTTTGAATGGATTCATCATTGTATTTTGTATCTGTCTTTAAGACAGAAAATGTTTACTTTTGTTTTTGGTTTTGTACTGAATAGTATTGATCAAAATCCGTGCCAAAATTATTACAATTGCCAATTAGAAATTACTAATTGGAAACTTTCAATTATCATTTTCAATTTTCAATTAATATGAGTAATCCTTATTTTCGGTTCAAACAATTCACTGTCTTTCACGATAAATGTGCAATGAAAGTGGGTACTGATGGTGTGCTGTTGGGAGCATGGGCCAGCGTGGAAAACGCGACAGAAGTACTGGATGTAGGAACAGGTACCGGACTCATTGCTTTAATGGTAGTGCAACGTAACCCGCAGGTAAGGGTGGTTGCTATCGATATAGATGAACGTGCAGTGGAGCAGGCGAAAGAGAATATAGGAAATTCTCCTTTTTCTGACAGAATTGGCATAGAATTGTTGGCTTTTCAGCAGTTTGTCCAGGGGAGTTCGAAACGTTTTGACCTGATTGTTTCCAATCCTCCTTATTTTACCGATTCTCTTTTGCCTCCGGACAAAAGACGGTCAAGAGCAAGGCATTCCGTCTCGCTGACGTTGGATGATTTATTGGTTTCCGCCCGGAGCTGCCTTAAAAATCATGGGACGCTCTCCCTTATCCTCCCTTACGACAAGAGGGAGGAGTTAGACGCCTTGTGTGAGAAATATCTGTTTTACATGAAACGGAAAACTATTGTATACCCTTTGCCGGATAGTGAACCGAAACGGTTATTGGTTGAGTTGATGATGTGCCCAACCGGTCATACAGAAACAAGTTCGCTCATCATTGAAAATAGCCGCCACCAATACACTAAAGATTTTACCGGCCTGGTAAGCAGTTTTTATGTTCATCTTTGATATCTTTGTATAGAAAAATGAAACCTATTATTTTTTACGACGGAGAATGCGATGTCTGTCATCGTTGGGTGAAATGGATCATAGAGAGAGATGCCGGCCGGGTTTTCAGGTTTGCGTCTTTGCAATCGGATTTCGCCAACGATTTATTCTTGCATTTTAATGAAAAGATGACTTATAATTCCATTGTCATCTTTAAAAATGAGACGGAATTCTTGACCAAATCAGAAGCGGTTTCTTTTATTTTCTCTCAATTGAATACTGGCTCCATT
>JARKQF010000007.1 GCA_029973975.1 Paludibacter sp. | reverse complement strand
ATTGATACAAGAATTGCTGATGAAGTGCGCAATGGCACTGCAACTTTCACCGGTTCGGTTTCAAAACGTCCCGGTATTATTGATAAACCGTCGGATGTAGGAGGATGGCCTGTATATCAATCGACTACGGCTCCGGATGATTCGGATGGTGACGGGATTCCCGACGGTTGGCTTGCTGCTAATTATCCGGGAAAAAAGTCAACCGACTTGAACGAGCAAGGTTATACTTACCTGGAAGTTTATATCAATAGTTTAGTAGAACATATTGTAGCATCCCAGGATTCTGGAACCATTATCTCAAATGTAAAAAATCCGTTGGAAGAAGCTAAAGTACAGATTTCATATCAGTCAGTAACACAGCAATTTATTTTAACAGCTGAGCAGAATATCAGTAATTTAAAAGTTTTTGATGTTTCAGGTAGATTACTTGTTAACGAAAAGCCAGCTGATAATCAGTACAAATTGAACCTGAATAGGTTTAATAGTGCCGTCTTTATGATTCAGGTTTTGTTGGATGATGGAAGTAAGATAAACCGGAAGTTGGTAAAATGAAACAACTTTACTTAATACTATGCATTGTTGCTTTTGTTTTCACGACAAAGGCACAGATACCATCGGATGCTATCATTGTAGATCGTAATGGTACGGGGCATTTTCGCAACGTTCAGCAGGCAATTGATTCAGTAAGAGCTTATAACCCGGCCGGGAAAGTCACTGTTTTCATCAAAAAAGGTTTTTATAAAGAAAAGTTGGAAATTCCCACTCATGTTTGCAATCTGCACATCATCGGAGAGGACAAGGAAAAAACCATCCTGAACTATGATGACCATGCTTTGATCGATAATATGCGTACATTTAAAACTTATACGCTGAAAATCAGTGGGAATGATATAGTCATGGAGAACCTGACGGTTGAAAACTCGGCAGCTCCGCTGGCACAGGCTGTGGCATTACATGTGGAAGGTGATCGCATCGTATTCAGGAATTGTAGGTTTTTAGGAAATCAGGATACAGTTTATGCCGGTAGGGAAAACTCCCGCCAATATTTTGAAAATTGCTACATTGAAGGAACCACGGATTTTATATTTGGTCCTGCCACTGCCTGGTTCGAACAATGTGTTATTTTCTGCAAAAAGAACTCATATATCACAGCTGCGAATACCCCTCAACAGGTTCCTCACGGTTTTATTTTTAATAAATGCACGGTTAAACTTGCCAATGGTGTTGACTCCGTGTATTTAGGCCGTCCGTGGCGAGCTTTTGCCATGACTGTTTTTATGCATTGCCATCTGCCCGAAGGTATAGTCCCGGCCGGTTGGGATAACTGGAGAAATCCGGAAAATGAGAAAACTGTACGGTATGCTGAGAGCAACAATACCGGTCCCGGGGCAATTCGTACAAACCGTGTAGCCTGGTCACGCGAAATTACTGCAAAAGAACAAAAAAGACTCATTCCTGATTTGGTTTTAAAAGGGTTTGATGACTGGAAACCAATAAAATAAATTGTTTTACGGGGATCAATGTTTTTAGGGAAAATTTACACATGTTTCGTTGATTTTTCCACATTAAATTTACTCTTAAAGTGTACTTTAGCCGAAAATTATATTTTATTCCACCCTTAAATGTAATCCGATTTTAATGAAAAAACAGGTATTCTTTTTTATTTTGTTGTTTTGCATCAACAGTTTTGCTGCGACACGTACAATTTTCGTTTCTACAACCGGAAACGACTCCGGTCCGGGAACAGAGGCAACTCCCTATCTGAACATTCAAAAAGCCATTGATGTGGCAGAAGCAGGCGATATTATATATGTTCGCGGTGGTACTTACAGGCTATCTCAAAGAATTAAAATTGATAAACCAGGCAGAGAAGATGCTTATATTTCTTTGTTCGGTTACCCCGGTGAAAGAGTTATTATCGACGGAAGTCAGATTGTTACCGTTAATGTAAATGAATTTAAACAAGCCCGTTGTATTTATGTTAACCATTTTGGCGATTACTGGCATTTTAAAAATCTTGAAATGTGCAATGCCAAAGATAATGGTATGAAACTCGAAGGAAGTTTTTGCATTATAGAGAATTGTAAGTTTTACGGAAATAACGACACTGGTTTGCAAATCGGTATGTACAAAGATTTTTCAATAGAAGAAACCAGGTCATTGCCAATTTCAGGCGAACCTACTTATAACCCCGGATATACCTATTCCAAATACAACAAAGTTATTAACTGTGATGCATGGAATAACTACGACAGCAAGTCTTTCAGCGGCTCTGATGATGGTGGAGATGCAGATGGATTTGCAGCCAAGCTTTTTCCTGGTCCGGGAACAGAATTTCATGGTTGCCGGGCATGGAACAATTCTGACGATAACTGGGATTTGTACATGGTGTATCATCCTATCGTGATAAATAATTGCTGGGCATGGAATGGTGGTAAAGATCAGAATGGTATTGCCCGTGGTAATGGAAACGGTTTTAAACTTGGTGGTGGTGGCACATCCGGTGGAGCTGCTTTTGCCCAATCGGTAGGAGCACACGTAGTTACGAATAATGTTTCTTTCAATAATACCAATAAGGGATTCGACCAGAATAATGCTTATGAAGCGATGTACTTGTTCAATAATGTGGCTTGGGGTAGCGCTTACAATTATCGTTTTCCTACCGTGATTCCTTACGGAACTATGTATATGAGAAACAATATAGGTTTCAGGGCGACAACACTGAATCACGAATTTTTATCGGCCAACAAAGAAGGCTCTAAAGTGCCTGATACAGATTTTAACAGCTGGACTACCTTCGATGGTTGTGACCCGTATAAAGACGGGAACAAAATCGGGAGTACGAGTATCTGGGCAAAAGATTATACAAATCAGTTTAAAAATTTAAACATCGATCTGGCTATGGCCGAACGTCAGATTGACGGAAGTTTGCCTGAAAATGATTTTTCCCGTTTGATAGCAAACAGTCTCTTTATCAATGCCGGTGAAAATATTGAAAATTTAGTTCCGCAGGCGCATAGTCCCGGTGGTTGGACATTATCTCCAGTATTCATACTGTATAATGATGGGCGTGCCGATATGGGGGCATTCGAGACAGGAGATCCGACTACAGCAACGCTCGGACTGATAACCGGTAAGGAAGATCAATATGTTTATGCTGGTACTGCTATTCAGCAAACCGTTTATAAATGGGGTGGGGCGGCCACGGATGTATTGGTGGAAAATTTGCCTCAGGGACTTCAGGCTGAAAAAGACATGACAGCAAAAAAAGTTATAATTACCGGAATTCCTCTTGGAGATGGAATATACACCGTTACTAACATAGGTGGAACAAATCATATCATAATCAGTGCAGAGATTAGGGTGTCGCAGGTAGCGCCTGCTACTTTGCAGCTGACATCAGGAAAAGCTTCGCAGGAAGTTTTTCATAATAATTCGATGGAAACTCAGGTTTTCACTTGGGGTGGTGGTGCTTCCGATGTAATGTACACGACGCTTCCGGCTGGTTTACATGCTGAAAAAGACATAACAGCACAAACCTTGACTGTTTCGGGTATTCCGATTGCCGATGGTAGTTATACTATCAGCACGGTTGGTGGTATGGAAGGCTCACAGGTAAATATTAACTGTAACATCACACGCGTGTTGCCAAACAAGGTACTTACCGGAGGGTGGTATCATATACAGGATGAATATGAGAATCTTCCATTGGACTTACAAGGTGTTGTCACTATTCAAAACGGAACTAACAGCAGTTATCCTACAGTTTGGAATCCAACCTATACCGAAAGTGGTTCTGTTCCGGCAGGATGCACAGTCGGAGCTATCAATCTGGAGAGAAGTGGAGGTGCTGTTTCCTGGACAGTGCCGAGTTTGGTTGAATTGAAATCGAATATTCATTTCACAGGCAGCCGGACCCTCAGGATAGAATGGACCATCGATAATGTCACCAGAACATGGATCTCAGAATCATTGAGCAAACAAACGATGGTCGACTGGGATATGATGCTGGCAATTGGTTTGGAACCAACCCCCAAACCGGTAACGCTAAAATTTATCAATACATCTGCATCAGGAGGAATTCGTATGTATGATTTTTATGTGAAGACCTATGATATTCCTTCATCAGTTCCGGAAATTGAACAACTTAAAATATTGCATCGTATGTATCAAACAGAAACCACCCTCATCGTGTATGCTGAGGACATTGCCAGATTGAAAATCATTGACCTGAGAGGAGCTGTTGTGTCACAGTCGTTTATGTCGCAGATTGTAAATATAGCTCACCTGAACAGTGGCGTTTACATGGTGCAAATTGAAGATGTGAAAGGGAATACAACAGTTCAGAAGTTTATAAAAAGATAAAAAGGTTTATTTTTGCAGCATAAAGCTATAAATCATGTAATAGAGCTATTTCATGAGAAGATAATATTCTATTAATAAATACATGATTACTTTGCGATATATCATATATAATAAACTACACAGTACTTTTATTACGACGGTAATAATATGTGTAATAACCAAATTCTTTCAAATCATTTCGTGTTGAAATATATTGGGATTTTTGACCTATAGAGTCACAAATAATTCGGATTTTTGAAACATCTTAATAGCATGTTCACGACTGAGAGGATGTTTCTTCCAATAAATTAATCCGATAAGTATTTGTGTGAGATCATCCTCAGCATCTGTACTATAAAAGACCATTTTTATCACAAAACTGATTAATCCGGTTAATAACATGCTTCTCAAATTCATCTCCGGACACATATTGTCTGGAAGACTTATTCGAAGGAGCGGTGTTAACCTTTACAGTCCTGAATGTATTTGTTTTTTTCGTGGTCATTGAATTGCTTTCAATTAATATTGCTTTCATAACAGATAAATTTAGTTGGTTTGTATGTCTGACAAAAGTATAAAATTATTTCCATTATGACAGATAATAGTATAAAAATTTTTTCAGTTTTGATTTTTTCAGCTATCACGTTTAGCCTGACTGCTGCACCATTCCGTGCTGATTCCTTATATTCAAAATGGGTTATTGATTCCAGGATGGGAGATTTCAGAAACAAAACCAAAACAAGTCATTTCCTGACACCAACAAGTATCCGGAATGTTGACTGGGACTATGTACCCGGACTGGTAGCCAAAGCCATCATTAAGGCATGGGAGCAATATAAACATGAACCCTGGAGTGCGTATTATTTTACAGGTATACAGGACTATGCCGATCATGTTCAAATGCATTTGGGAGAAAGTAATATTGATGATTTGAATGCAGGAAAGATATTCTTCGAGCTGTATCGAGGTGCCTTGGAAAAAGGTCAGACAGATAAGGCAGCTACTTATAAAGCCAATGTCACAACATGCCGTAATACTTTGAAATATAATCACAATCGCATAGGAGTGCATTTGCCCGGTTCCGGTGGTTTTTGGCATAAATTGCAGTATGTGAATCAGATGTGGCTCGATGGGCTGTATATGGGGCCGGCCTTGTATGCTGAATGGCAGGGTAATTTCGGGCAGGAATTGGATGAGGCAGATAATCAAGCGTCCTGGGATGACATCGTGATGCAATTCGATACAATATTCAAATATACCTGGGATGCGGATAAAAAATTAAATTACCATGCCTGGTCGGCAGAACCATTGAACAAAGCTTCAAAATTCTGGGCTGATCCGCTTACCGGTAGATCTGAGGAGTTCTGGGCCAGGGGAGTAGGTTGGTTTTTTGCAGCATTAGTGGATGTATTGGAGTATATGCCATCAAACTATCCGGCCCGTGCGCGCCTGATAGCATATACTAATTTGGTTGCAGAGGGTTTGAAAAACCGTCAGGATAAAGCAAGTGGCTGTTGGTATCAACTTCTGCAGTACGACAATAATCTCAAGGGAACAGGTTGTGGTGTACACAATTATTTAGAATCTTCCGCTTCTGCTATGTTTACCTACGCATATTACAAGGGTATCCGTCTGGGAGTATTGGATAAAACTATTTATCAAACAGTTGCAGATAAAGCCTATAAAGGATTTATACAGACCTTTGTTTTAGAAGAAGAAAATGGTACAATTAAACTCATACAAAGTTGTGAGTCAGCTGGATTGAGTGGGACACGCAAGGGTGATGCAAATTATTACTTGTGTGGTAATGATGTAACAATACATAATGATACGGAAGGAAAAGTGCTCGGTCCGTTTATCATGGTTAGTCTGGAGTACGAACTGACACGCAAAATTCCATATAAAAACGAATCAAAATCAAAGAAACTGTTTCAGTTTTGTTGTAAAAAATCCAGATAAATTAAAGAGAGTTATTTATATTGATTCCGGATATTAGATTCAAAATGCCCTGATTTTCAACGAAAGTCAGGGCGTTTTCTGTAAATCCCAATTACTCCACATATTACGTCAATTTTTACACAATCAGTATGTTGGTAGTGCATAAATTTGTAATTGATAAAAATTGTTTATTGTCAACATTTTAAATTTATACATTATGGAAAAATCATTTACGAAACTGATTACAGTTGTTTTTGTAATTTTAATTAGCATTCCAGGTCTGTTGTTAAGTCAGGTGGAAGTAACTTTGTTTCACGAAACATTTAATGGATTGACAACAAGTAACACTACAGGAAATGCATTAACAGGGGGAAATACAGATGAAACCGGCTATGTTGTTGGTGGAGGTGGATCAACTATGATATGTTCTGAAGATGGAACAATGAATCTTACCGGTGGCCGTTTTGCTACAAAAAACTTGGATTTAAGTGGTAATAATGTGAAATTGTATGTAACTTACAAATTGATTGGAGGTACGACAAAAAAATTCCAAATTGACATAGACAAAACCGGAACCTCGGGTATGGGAGGCATTCTGAATGAAGCTGGTAGTAGTTCTCCAACCACATTTACAACAAAAGTGTTTGCTATTACAGGAGGAACGGCGACATCTTATATCCATTTTAGAACAGAAAGTGCTCATACGATTGTACTTGATGAAATTAAAATTACCCATGAAGTTGCCAGTTTGACACCGCTTGTTGAATTGACCTCAGGAGTTAATCCGGCACCTGCAATGGAAACTCTCGAAATGGATCCTGTTGTATATACATATACTGCTGTTGCAAATGATGCAAATGTATTGTATAACTGGTATACAGACAATACATACACAACACTTACAGCTGCGCCCGCTGGTTTATCCATTGCAAAAAATACAGAAGCAAAAACTGTAACCATCAGTGGAACACCCACAATCGTTGGAACCTATTATTATAAAATTTCAATAAATGAAGAAAATGGAAATGCAATAGAAGGTTCTGTTGTTGTAGATGCTTATGTTACACCTGCACCTGAAATTGAACTTACAAGTGGAAATAACAACCAGCAAGTTAAAGCGGGTAGCCCGATAACTAATGTTGTCTATTCACTGACTTATGCTGATGGTGCTGAAGTCACGGGACTACCAAATGGTTTAACAGGTGTTTATAACTCCGGAACTTATACAATCTCCGGAACTGTAAACGAATCTGTAACTCCCGGAACTTTTACTTATACGATAACCGCTGATCCTTTAAGTGGGTATTCGGGCAGTAATGTTACTATCGGTGGAAATATAATTGTTAAGTCAGTAACAGCCAAGGCAATATTATATCTTACCGCGGATGTCACACCTTCTACTCAGGATACGAAATTGTATCCTTTATTGAATGAAAATACAAATTATGTTGTTACGGTTAAACAAGCATCAGGTTTAGCTCCGGCTATATCATTCTACGATTCCTATGACCTGGTCGTGTTAAACGAAATTGTAGGAGGTACAAATGCAGAAGCTGTTGCTTTAAAAAATATAAATAAACCAATTCTGAATCTGAAATCATTTGTGTATAACTCGGGTCGCTGGGGCTGGGGTACTGCTGATAATGGTCTGGCCAATAATGGCACCGTAACGGTTGCACAACCGACACATCCTGTTTTTTCCGGAATTACTTTAAATGGAGGTACGTTGGATCTGTTAACCGGAGCCGCAGCCAAAGGTATTCAACCGGCAGATGCGTCAATTGGTGGTATAACAGTTGCTACAGCCCCAAAGAGTGACTCAAATCATGCTATTGCTATTCACGATGTTCCGGGCAATGTTCGTGGTGAAACAATTACGGCAAAGTATATCTTAATAGCATTGGCAAATGACAGTTATGACAAAATGACCAATGATGCATTGACCCTTTTTAACAATGCGGTGAGTTATTTGCTAACTAGTTCTCAGTTTGTTCCGGTTTATACAACAACTGAAAATGTTAGTTCAGGTGATATTATTTTTGAAAACATGCAGATTCGGAATCCTAATAACGAATTCATCCGTGTCATGGACATGTCCGGCAGAATCATCATTTCTTCAGATAAAGACATCAATATGAGTACATTCAATAAAGGCATTTATATTATTCGTGGGAAATCGGGTGTCATGAAGATTGCGCTTACAAGATAAACAGGTTATTGTTTTTCTAAGTTTGGAGTTGACGGTTTCTCATAAGCGCCCAATTGCCGCGTTGCTTTCGATATAAGTGCTCTTCAGTACGCTCCCTCTCCCTCAATATCAGCGCCTTGCATTTGAACATTTCTGAAACACCTTGGCTGTTTCTCGCGTGAAAATACTTTTGAAACAGCACCTTTATGAAAATCGGGTCGTATGAATGACCCGATTTTGTTTTTTCTGGCTTCCATAATTAGAATGACTCTAATGCTAAGTTAGAATACTTCTAATGGTAGCAACGCCAATGTCCATCTGTTGGTTGACTTTTCCATAAAAATATACCCCAAAAGCTAACTTTTGGGGTACAATTCAAACGAGAGGTTATTAAAAAACAGAAACTTAATTACCGATTAAATTTCAAGGTTTCTTTAGAACCTGCTGCACGAACAAAATAAACACCTTTGTCGTAATTGCTAACCGATATATTGTTGTTTGAAGCGGCAATTCTTTTGCCTAATACATCATAAATTTCTATGGCTATCTTGTCGCGGTTCACAATTTCATTGCCGTTGTATGAAATACCTTTATCGGCAAGAACCTGGTTGACAGATGCTGTAATATAAGATGAAGCCTCAATTCTGTAAAGGTTAATAGCTTGATTTGTAAAAAGATAAAGAGTCGTGGCAGGTCCCGTATAAGTAACTGTTTCTTCAGAAATGTTGCTCCCTCCAGGATATACCATTGTTCCTATCAATTTTGTTCCATCAGTAATAAATAATCTCCTCGTTTCACCACTATTTCCTGAAATTCCCTGCACTTTAATTGTACCGTTGCCACTGACTGTAATTGTAAGATATCTTTGTGTTGGCATGTTTACGGTTGGAGTCTCGTCTGAAGTAGCAGCACCAGAATAGCCTCCACCATTGAATTTAAATCTGTTTGGATAAGATGCTTCCCCAAATATTTTAGGACTTGAAATATGTGATGCTTCAACTTGCCCCATGTTGGTATTCGTAACCGTTCCTGTATGTATGCCTAGTCCATCTTTGTATACAGTTAAATCCGGACCAGCTCCAATCCCGGTACTAACAGGAAAGTTTACAGGATCATTTCCAACAACCCATACTTTTTGGGCAAACGTTCCGGATGTAATAAATAAAGTTGCGACTGCAATTAGTAATGTTTTTTTCATAATGATTAATTTTTAATGATTAATAAATTTCGTGTTGTTTTTTGATATTGCAAATGTAAGTTTGTTCTGTTTATCAGATGTGGAGAAATTAATTAAAACTGTGTACTTTTTGACAAGCTGGTGTTTTCCTTTCCCAAAATAGATTGTTTTGCCCCTGAATTGTTTATTTTTGCATTATTCAAAGCGAACATCAACATTAAGTCCTGAAAATTCAATCTGTTACAATAACAATTGATATTTCATTATTGTTTAATGTTGTATAAGGTTCTGCTGTTCAATGAAATCTTAAATATCAATATGAAACGAACATGAACTGATTTAATCAATTATTACACCTGTGTGTATGATTAAATCAGTTCATCGAGAGTTCCATGCGACAAATAGAAAAAAAGTCTAATCGTATGAATAAAGCACTTATTTTTATTTTACTTATAGCATTGTCTTTTTCTGTAGAAGCACAATTTCAGTTCTCTTTTTCTCATTATACCTCAGATAATGGTCTGTCTCAGAATGGTATCACAGCGATGATGAAGGACAGCAAAGGTTATATGTGGTTCGGAACACGGGATGGTCTGAATAAATTCGACGGCTATAACTTCACCATTTATAATTCAAAACCAGAACAGCGACAAACAGTTTTGAGTAACAGGATTTTGCTTATCAAAGAAGATAACTGGGGGTATATATGGATTAAAACATACGATGATTTTGTGTACCGCTTAGATCCATCAACAGAAGAGTTTATCCGGATAACACATCCCGGCGAATTGCAGATCAATAACAAAATAGATAAATTGTTTTTTCTTCCTTCCGGCGAAATCTGGCTGACTACCTATAACAACGGATGTCTAAAAGTTACGACAGATCCGGTTATCCATAAGTTATCCGTAGAGCATTTGGAGAAACGTCAACAACATTTGCCCGATGACAAAATAAATGATATTTTTGAGGATAGAGAAAAGAATGTTTGGGTGCTTACTGCCGGAGGTATTGCACTCTTTGAGAATACCGGAAAGAAAATATTCTACCAGGAAAAACAACCTTTCTATACCCATGTTGAAAGTGATAAAAGAATACTATTCGGTAGCAAAGGTAAAATTATCCATTATGAAAAGCGTAATAGAAATTTCAGAACAATTGAATTAAATAAACCCGTTCAGGTAAGAAAAATGGTCAATTTTTCTCCGGGAAGTTATTTGTTTACGGCTGATAATAACGGTTTTTTTACTTATGACGTCATACGGGACGATTTACAGCATTTTACGAAAGATAAATACCCGGCTATGACCACGAATGACATACAGGATGTCTATATCGACAGATCCGGTGAAATCTGGCTTGGAATCAAGTCTCATGGTGTGCTGCACTTTAATGCGCAAAATAAAATAATTGCCGGTATAACTACCAAAATAAATGAAGGGCAGATAACCAATCCTAATTACCTCATTTTTGAAGATGAAAAGGATGTGCTTTGGATTCAACCGTATTTTGGAACATTTTCGTGGTTCGACAGGGCAAATGGTAAATTGGTCCCTTTTAACAGTGCGTATAATGAAGATATCAATGTGCTGTTTTCTTATGGGGTGAACCATGTACTGTCTGATTCTCAGGGTGTATTGTGGATCAGCACCAATCGGGGGAACGGAATTTTTAAGTGTACTTTTCTGCCCGATTACTTTAGTCATTATTTGTTGCAGGATAATTCGGTCTATAGCATTACGAACGAAACCAGAGCTATTTTCGAAGATAATGAAAACAGATTATGGGTTGCGACCAAAGACGGTACTGTGCATGTTTTTGATTCGAACCGGAAAAGAATAGGTTCGCTTAATGCAGATGGAAGTATTAAACCGGGCGGTAGAAAAGAATTATTTGTATATAATTTCTTTCAGGATCAATCGGGAAATATCTGGTTGGCTACGAAACGTCAGGGTTTATTTCTCTTGAAGAAGAAAGGAGGTGAAAATGCCTATACCATTCAGAATTTCGTACACAAACCGGGTGATCCCTATTCGCCGGCTCATAATGATTTTTATTCTGTTACACAGGATAAAGCGGGTCGTATCTGGGCTGCTACTTTTGGTGGAGGATTGCATTTGCTGGAACAAAAAAATGGCAATATTCGCTTTATTCATGCGTATAATGATCTGAAAAATTATCCTATTGCCAACTGTTCCAGGGTAAGACAGGTTTTTGTGGATTCAAAAGATCAGATATGGGTAGCAACTACCGAAGGTTTTGTGCTTTTCAGCAGTAAGTTTGACGACCCCGGGAGTATCCATTTCCATTATTATAATAACAACGAAAACAAATCCAATGGTCTGGGAGCTAATGATATTCACTGTATATATGAAAGTGAGGAGTCGGAAATGTGGTTTGGAACTTTTGGCGGTGGACTTAATAAACTCAAAAGCCGGAGTAGGGGTGAAAAGTTTCCTGAATTTGAGATATATAATCGTTCTGTGGGTATGCCCAATAATGTGGTTTATACCATTGTCGATGACAAACAGGGTTATTTATGGCTTACCACTGATAATTCTATCGTGAAGTTCAATAAAAAAACAAACGATATTGAGGTGTTTGGAAAAGGTAATGAACTTGAAAATGTGGAATTCTCAGAGGCTTCTGCCTGTTCTCTTCAGTCCGGTGAAATATGTTTAGGTTCTAAATCAGGCTTCTATATCTTCAGACCCGAAGCTGTCGTGCGTAAAAAAATTGATGCGCCTCTCGTGTTTACCAAATTATTGTTGTTTAACAGGGAAGTGACCATCAGTGATAATACTTTACTTAAAACACAACTTGATGAAACAGACGAACTGATATTCAATCACCGGCAAAACGTATTTACAATCGAATTTGCCGCACTTGATATGCGTGCACCGGATAAAATTCAATATGCTTATAAGCTGGATGGTTTTGATAAAGACTGGAATTATGTGCGAAATAAACATTTTGCAACTTATACGGCTTTGCCTCCCGGCGATTATAAGTTTTATGTTAAATCGACAGACAGCGAAGGCATCTGGCTGGAAAACGAACGGTCGATCAGGTTGAAAATGCTGCCCTCATTCTGGCAGTCCGGTTTTGCTCGTTTCCTGTATGTAGTATTTGTGCTGCTGATTTTCGGACTTACACTGATGATTATCCTTACTATCTATAAGCTGAAACATAATGTACAGATTGAGAAACAGATGACTGACATGAAGTTACGTTTCTTTACCGATATTTCCCATGAGTTGAGAACTCCGCTCACACTCATTTCTTTGCCGGTTGACAATTTGTTACAGGAAAATCTCGATTCCGGTATCAAAGAGCAGCTTACCTTTGTTAGGCGTAACCTTGATCGCGTTTTGGGACTCATCAATCAAATCCTGGATTTCCGTAAGTTACAGAATAATAAAATGCGATTGACTGTTGAAGAGATCAACTTTGGAGAGTTTGTGAAAAATTCGGCCAACAACTTCATGGAAACCGCCCATACAAAGGATATCAATTTTAAGATTGTAGATGAAACAAACCATTTGAGGATCTGGCTGGATCCAGAGCGATTTGATTCTATTATTTATAACCTGTTGTCAAACGCGTTTAAATTTACAGCCTCCGGAAAGTCGATTACGGTTAAAACTTCCATCAGGCAAAATATGGCTGTCCTCTCTGTAATTGATGAAGGAATTGGCATCGCGCAGGAAAAAATCAATTTTATTTTCGATAGATTTTTTTCGGTGCCTGCTTTACGCAATATTGCACAGAAAAGCACGGGTATCGGTCTCGATCTCGTAAAGAAACTGGTTGATTTACATCATGCCAATATTAGGGTTGAGAGTCAGCCGGGTAAAGGAAGTACATTTGAAATTGAGTTCAGACAGGGGATTGAGCATTTTGCCGGTGATGTGGATATCATTATGGCTGATCAGGCCAGGTCTGGTTATATAAGTGAAATCGAAAGTGTAACTAATACGAAAAGTACGGAAGATAATGATAACGCCCATTCGCATCACAGCAATGTGATTCCACTGATTTTAGTCGTTGAGGACAATGAAGAACTACGGCATTTTCTGAGAAACAGCCTGAAAAACAACTATCGGGTGGAAGAAGCCGAAAACGGACTCATAGGATGGGAGAAGATAGAGCGCCTGATGCCGGATTTCATCATTGCAGATTTGCGTATGCCGGAAATGGATGGATTACAGTTGCTTGATAAAATTAAAGAAGATAAGCGGACGTCTCATATTCCGGTAATTCTGCTTACTGCTGTCACAGATATGGAAAGTAAACTTGCAGGAATGAAAGCCGGAGCAGATGATTATATTACAAAGCCTTTCAGTTCCGCATTTCTACATGCTAGAATTGAGAATCTGATGAATCAACGTTCACAACTTCAGCAGTTTTATCGCTCTCAGATGTTGTCTCCACGACCGGATTTCAGTTTACCGCCACTTGAAATCAGCTCGCAGGAAGAGTTGTTTATGCAAAAGTTAATCAAACTGATGAATGATAATCTCGATAATTTTGAATTGAATATTGATTTCCTGGCTTCAGAACTGGGAATGAGCCGAACGGTATTTTTCAATAAACTGAAAAGTCTGACCGGATTTTCACCTGTTGAATTTGTAAGAGAAATCCGCTTTGAAAGAGCAGCTGAATATATTCGTAATACTCAATATACTGTCTCTGAGATTTCATACAGGGTGGGAATTGAAGATCCCCGCTATTTCAGTCGTTGTTTCAAACAAAAGTTCGGTACCACACCATCTGAATACAGGCAAAAACACCAGGGAAATTCAATCTGATTTACTTTCATATAAGTCAGATATTTAATTTGTTTTTTATTGTTAAAAAAATCATCATAGTTCAATTGTTTCTGTTTTATTAGTTTGTTTATAATCAGTCTGTTACACTGTTGGATGTTTGTCTTGTTTGCGCCGTGTCCGAACACGAACAGATAATTTATTTTGTAATGTAAAAAATAATATTAATTTTGTCGTGTGTTAACTGTGTACGCACACGACAGGTTTTCTTTGAAGGGAAATAACATTGTATACACAGTAAATAAAAGATATAAACAATGAAAAAAAATGATAAAATTCGAATTAAAGATATAGCTGTCATGGCCGGTGTATCAGAGGGTACAGTGGATCGGGTATTACATAACAGGGGTGAAGTTTCTCAGAAAAGTCGTGAAGCTGTTGAAAAAGTCCTGCACGAAATCGATTACTCTCCGAATATCTTAGCCAGATCACTTGCGTCCAGAAAACAATATCGGTTTATCTGCATTATACCATCACATAACCCCGGAGATTACTGGCAGAGTGTTGATAGTGGATTTGATCAGGCTTCAAAAGAATTTTCTCATTATCATGTTGACGTTGAAAAACGATATTTTAATCAGTACGACCAACATTCTTTTACTGCTGTTTCAAATACAGTACTTGAGGATACTCCTGATGCTGTTTTTATTGCGCCTATCTTCAGGCAAGAAACAATTAGGCTGACTGATGAATTACATAAACGTAATATCCCGTTTTCATTTATCGACTCTTTAATTGAAGAAGTGCCATTCTTGACTTATTATGGTCAACATTCATCTCAGAGTGGTTATATCGGGGCTAAATTACTTGCCGATTCACTGCCGTTTAATTCTAAGATGTTGGTAATAAGGCTTAAAAGAAAAGGAGAGTCTTATTCAAATCAGACAGAGAGCCGCTATCAGGGGTTTGTAAAGTACCTGAATGAACAAAAAAATAGTTACAAACTAATTAGTGTTGAATTAACCGATGATAATGAAGAGGCTAATCGGTTGATCCTTCATCATACATTTGAAAACCATCCGGACCTGAAAGCTGCAATTACCTTTAATTCTAAAGTCTTTCGTTTGGCAAAGTTCTTCACAGCAATCAACCGTCAGGATGTATTGTTGCTGGGGTATGACTTGTTACAGGAGAATATTGATTATATGAAGAAAGGGGCTATTTCTTATCTTATTGCACAACGTCCTGAAAAACAGGCTTATTTTACGGTCAGGGATATGTGTAACGAACTTATATTTCACAAAGAAGTACAAAAAATCAATTATATGCCGATTGATATTCTGATGAAAGAAAACATTGAGTATTATATGGATTTCAGGGATTGATTGCATGTATCCAAAATGAGATATCCGTAGGGAAATATCGCATATACTTCTGATAAACAAGGCATACGAAGGGTGTAATTTTAAGGAAGATTTTTTTAACAATATAGGTATTAGTTATTATTTAAATTTTTAATGGAAAGATTAAACAGAAAAACGGCTCAGCAAGCTCAGGTGTACCCCGAGCGAATTATTCAGTTTGGAGAAGGAAACTTTTTACGTGCTTTTATCGACTGGATGGTATACCGCATGAACAAGAATGTGGATTTTAACTCCAGTGTGGTAGTGGTTCAGCCCCTTCCACAGGGAATGATTAATGTGTTGAATGAACAGGATGGTTTGTATCATGTGAATTTGCAGGGAATTGACCACGGCAATATCGTTGATAGTGTTGAACTGATTGATGTGATTAGTCGCTCCTTGAACCCGTATGAGCAGTTCGCAGATTATCTGAAACTTGCCGAGAATCCTGAAATGCGTTTTATTGTGTCAAATACAACTGAGGCGGGTATCGCTTTTGATCCGGCATGTAAACTGGATGATGCCCCCGCTTCTTCTTATCCGGGTAAACTGACACAGTTGCTTTATCATCGCTTCAAAACATTCAACGGAGCTTCTGACAAAGGATTTATTATTTTTCCATGTGAATTGATTTTCCACAACGGAACGGAGTTAAAGAAGTGTATTCATCAATATATTGAGTTGTGGGAGCTTGGGGCTGCATTTAAAAATTGGTTTGATACAGCCTGCGGAGTGTATTCGACTTTGGTAGATCGTATTGTGCCGGGATATCCGCGTGAAACGATTAATGAAATTCAGGAACGCATTCAGTTTGAAGATAAATTGGTTGTAAAGGCTGAAATTTTCCATTTGCTGGTAATTGAAGCGCCCAAAAATGTGGCCAAAGAATTTCCTGCTGATAAAGCCGGTTTGAATGTGTTATTTGTACCGGATGAAAAACCTTATCACGAAAGGAAAGTTACACTGCTGAATGGTCCGCATACCGTGTTGGCTCCGGTAGGTTATTTGGCGGGACTGAACATTGTTAAAGAATGTTTGCGTGATGATGTGATTTCAAAGTATGTCTATATGGTGATGTACAAGGAGCTGATTGCCACACTCGACTTGCCTCAGAAAGAATTGAAAAAATTTGCGAATGACGTGGTTGAACGTTTTAATAATCCTTTTGTGCATCATTTTCTGACCAGTATCATGCTGAATTCCTTCCCAAAATTTAAAACCCGGGATTTGCCGGGATTAAAGATATATCTGGAAAGAAAAGGCGAACTTCCGGTAGGTTTGGTGTTGGGATTAGCAGCTATCATAACTTATTATAAAGGAGGGAAACGGGGAAATACGGATATAATTCCCAACGATGATAAAGCAATTGTGGATCTGTTGAAAATTCTCTGGACAACCAATAACTTCGATATGATTGCCCAGTGCGTCTTGGCTGCTGAATTTATCTGGGGTGAAAACCTGAATGAGATTCCGGGCTTGACAGACAAACTTTCATTTTATTTGAAGTTAATCGATGAGTTCGGCATGAAGGAAACGGTTAGAACAATTGTTTCTAAGCGTTTTAACTTGTCAGTGAAAATGGACTTTGAATTGCCGCATTTTGATTAATGGTTAAAAAATCAAATAAGTAAAATGAATTTTTTAAAGATAAATATTGCTGATAATGTGGCTGTTGCCTTGGAGGATCTTCCGTCTGGCCTGTCCATTGTCCTGGATGATAATGATATAGTGCTTAATGCGGATATTCCGCGGGGACATAAATTTGCGATCCGGAATATTGCCGTGAATGAGGATGTTATCAAGTATGGTTATCCGATAGGGCACGCAGTTGTACCTGTGAGTGTTGGTGACTGGGTGAACGAGAAGACCGTAAAAACGAATCTTGAAGGTGTTCTTGAATATTCATATAATCCTGTAAATGAAGTGCCTGAAATCCAAAACTTGAATTATACCTTCAAAGGATACAGGAGACGTAATGGTGAAGTGGGAATTCGTAATGAGATTTGGATTATTCCTACTGTCGGATGTGTGAATGGTACGATTCAGGAACTGGCGCAACAACTCAGAGAAGAAACGCAGTTGAGAGGTGTTGATGCTGTGATTGCTTATCCGCATAATTATGGTTGCTCGCAATTGGGTGACGACCACGAAAATACCCGGAAAGTGCTTCGCAACATGGTGAAACATCCTAATGCGGGAGGTGTGCTGGTAGTAGGACTCGGATGTGAAAACAACCAAGTGTCTGCTTTTAAGGAACTGCTGGGTGATTTTGATGACACTCGCGTAAAATTCATGGAAACCCAAAAAGTGGAAGATGAAGTGGAAACCGGTATGGAGTTGCTTCGTGAAATATATGCAGTTGCCTCAAAAGATGAAAGAGTAGATGTTCCGTTCTCGGAATTGAAAGTAGGATTGAAATGCGGCGGTTCCGATGGTCTGTCAGGTATCACGGCAAACCCTTTACTGGGAGTGTTCTCCGACTTTCTGGTAGCTCAGGGCGGTACAACTGTTTTAACGGAAGTACCTGAAATGTTTGGTGCCGAAACTATTTTGATGAACCGTTGTGTCAATAGGGAGATGTTCGAAAAAACAGTCTTCCTGATCAATGATTTTAAAGAATATTTCATCAGAAACAACCAGCCTGTATATGAGAATCCTTCACCGGGAAACAAAGCCGGAGGAATTTCGACTTTAGAAGAAAAATCACTGGGCTGTACCCAGAAATGTGGTAAATCGCCGGTGATGGATGTGTTGATGTATGGCGAACGACTTAAAATCAAAGGTCTGAATTTGCTCAGTTCGCCCGGAAATGATCTGGTTGCAGCGACAGCGCTGGCAGCAAGTGGTTGTCATTTGGTGCTGTTTACAACAGGCAGGGGGACACCATTCGGGACTTTTGTACCTACCATGAAAATTTCAACCAATACGGCATTATACGAAAAAAAACCGGGTTGGATTGATTTTAATGCAGGTACGATCGTAGAGGATGAATCGATTGAACAGGTAAACAAGCGATTTATCGCGTACATAACAGACGTGATAAACGGAACTTATGTCAATAACGAAAAGAAAAATTACCGGGAAATAGCGATTTTTAAAACTGGGGTAACACTTTGATGATTTACGATTCTTTTATTTACAATTTACGATTTCATAAAATAACCAACAGCTTCCGAAAATAAATAGTAAATCGTAAATGAATAAATTGTAAATTACAAATTAATAAAAAAGTAATACATAAAATTATAATTATGGAATTAGGAAAATTCAGTATCGGTATCGGCGACCGTTTCGCCCACCAGGGTGTTGCACAATTGCGCGCCATTATGAAGGCCAATGAATCAGGCCTGGAGATCAGTCCGGTATGGAACAAATCTAACCGTGAACATATTTACGTGCATTCTCATCCTTCAGATGTGAGGAAAGAAGCTGATGCTGCTGTGGCTAAGCTTGGATATAAGGGTAAATACTTTGTTGATGCAGATCACATTAATTTGTCAACCGTAGCTCCTTTTGTAGATACAGCTGACTTTTTCACCCTTGATGTGGCGGCTTTTATCGGTAAACCGAGCAGTGAAGCTGATGTAAACAGTTTTGTTACTTCCTGTGCCAAATACATAGGTGCTTTGCAGATACCCGGAATGAAAGAACCTTTGCAGGTTACTGAAATATTGTTAAGAGAAATTGCTGCAAAATTTTTAGCTGCTACACAACAGGCTGCTGATATTTATCAGTATTTAGTTGAAAAGAAAGGTAAAGGTAATTTTGTTACCGAAGTATCGATGGATGAAGTTGAAAGTCCGCAAACTCCGGTTGACATGCTTTTTATCCTGAAGATGCTTGCTGATAAAGGAGTTCCGGCACAGACTATTGCTCCGAAATTTACAGGAAGGTTCAATAAAGGTGTAGATTATAAAGGTGATTTACAACAATTTGCCCGTGAGTTTGAAGAAGATGTATTGGTTATTGATTATGCGGTGAAAGAGTTTGGTCTGCCTAAAGAACTTAAATTGAGTGTTCATTCGGGAAGTGATAAGTTCTCGATTTACCCGATTATGGCTGATATCATCAAAAAATATGATAAAGGTTTGCACCTGAAAACAGCGGGGACAACCTGGCTGGAAGAAGTAATCGGACTGGCAAAGGCAGGCGACGAAGGACTCGTACTTGCAAAACAAATATATGCTAATTCGTACAACCGCAAGGATGAGTTATGTGCTCCTTATGCAGATGTAATTGAAATCGATGGTTCGGCTTTACCATCTGTAGAGGAAGTAAATTCCTGGAACAGTGATAAATATGTAAATACTTTGCGTCATATTCCCGGTCACCCGGATTATAATGCTAATTTCCGTCAATTGATACATGTTGCATATAAAGTGGCAGCAGAAATGGACGAAACATACACAAATCTGTTGAAAAAATATGCAGAGGTAATCGGTGGATGTGTTGAGGAAAATATTTACGACCGTCATCTGAAACGTTTATTCAATTTATAAATCATAAAAATATTCATCATGGAAAACTTGTTTAATGTAAAAGGATTAGTAACCGTAATTACCGGAGGTGGTGGTATATTGGGACGTGGCATGTCGGAATACATGTGTTCACAAGGTGCAAAAGTTGTTATTCTCGACAGATGTCGTGATGCAGCTAAAAATCTCGAAGAAGAATTGAGGGTAAAAGGTTATGATGTTGCCAGCTATTGTGCTGATGTACTTGTAAAAGAGGAACTGGAAGAAGTAGCAAATCAGATTGTGGCGAAATATGGTCGCATTGATGTGCTGGTTAATGCTGCCGGGGGAAATATGGCCGGTGCAACCATTCCGCCGGATAAAACCATCTTTGATCTGGAAGTTGAAGCTTTCCGTAAAGTAGTTGATTTGAACCTGTTTGGCACTGTTCTACCTACTATGGTTTTCGCTAAGGTAATGGTGAAACAGAAAAAGGGTAGCATAATCAATATCTCTTCAGAATCTGCTATTCGTCCGCTTACCCGTGTTGTGGGTTATAGTGCCTCTAAAGCAGCGGTTACCAATTTCACCAAATACATGGCAACTGAACTTGCGACTAAATTCGGTGAAGGATTGCGTGTGAATGCCATGGCTCCGGGTTTCTTCCTGACAGAGCAAAACCGTACACTGATGACTAATCCTGATGGTTCATTAACTGCTCGTGGTGAGAAAATTATTGATCATACGCCTTTTGGCCGTTTCGGTCAGCCTGAGGAATTATTCGGAACTTTGCACTGGTTGGCGAGTGATGCATCGAAATTTGTAACTGGTACACTGACTGTCGTGGATGGCGGATTTGATGCTTTTGCGATTTAAGATTTTAAATTTAAGGTGATAGTGAACATTTGTTATTCAATCATACAATAACTTCTGAAAGTTCTAAAACAACAACATCTCCGGTTTCCGGAAAATTCAAACACTAATAATTATGATAACACTGAAAGAAAATTCTAAATACTCCCTGATGGTTGCAACCAGTATGGGTATTCGTATTACTCCGTTGAACGGACAACCGGTACACAGCAGTAAGCTGTTCGAAATGCAGGCAACAAGTGCTGAAACCAATGTGGCTAGTATTGCATCTTTCCTTGGATTGCCAGTTAAAGTACTGACTACCTTTGTGAAAGATAGTCCGATTGCTCAATTGATTAAGGCTGATTTGCGTAGTCGTAATATGGATTATGAAGGCCCGGAAGTTGCTCAGGGTGATCCGTGGGGATATCGCCATCAGTTCAATATTGCCGACAGTGGATTCGGAACACGCGGCCCCCGTGTGTTGAATGATCGTGCCGGTGAGGTGGGACGTACACTCAACGTCAAAGATTTTGATTTGGAACGTATTTTTGAAAAAGAAGGGGTTCAAATTCTTCATCTTTCGGGATTGATTGGCGCCTTATCTCCCGAAACCAGTAATTTCTGTCTGCAATTGGCTCGCTATGCTAAAAAAACTGGTACCCGTATTTCTTTCGATCTGAATTACCGGGCTTCTTTCTGGAAAGGAAGAGATAAAGAATTACGTGAGATATTTACTGAAATAGCTTCTGTATCAGATATTTTAATTGGAAATGAAGAGGATTTCCAGTTATGTTTGGGTATTGAGGGCCCTGAAGCAGGAGGTAAGGGTATTGAAGCTGAGATTGAAGGATTTAAAGGTATGATCGGACGGGTGAAAGCTGCGTTCCCCAATGCCTCTGTTTATGCTACTACACTGCGTCAGGTTATCAGTACCAATGAACATTTATGGGGGGCTATATTGTTAGATGGTCAAAACTGGCATGTTATTCAACCCAGAAAAATCAATGTACTCGACCGTATTGGTGGTGGTGACGGCTTTGTAGGCGGTATGTTATATGCTATCCTGAAAGGTTGGGAATCAGAAAAATGGGCACAATTCGGTTGGGCAACCGGTGCACTGGCAACAACCTTCCTGACCGATTACGCACAACCTGCTGATGAAGAACAGGTGTGGAGTATCTGGGGAGGAAATGCAAGAGTGAAACGATAGTATTATTTACAATTTTTTTATTTACGATTTACTATTTTTGTGTGGTTTGTTTATATTTTAATCTGAACTGGAGATGACGAAAGAAGAATTGAAAAAACGTTTAAAGGTTTTTGGTTTGAGAATTATCAAATTATCAGAAAATTTACCTGATAACATAGTTCCATAATTACACTAAAGAAAAAACTAAATAGTAAATCGTAAATAAAAGATTGTAAAATGCTAAAAATAGTAAATCGTAAATAAAAAATAGTAAATCGAAGATCATGTTATATTACGAAAGGGGTTCTACCAATATAGAACTGACTTCTGCAGACCTGAAAAAAGGATTGTACGAAGCGCTGGAAAAAATGGGAAAGAAGCACAAAGTGCTTGCTATTCCACCGGATTATACGCGACTTCCAAGTCGTGCAGGTGAACTCACTGAATATGCCTGGCAGTATTATGGTGATGTGTTGACGGATGTGTTACCGGCATTGGGAACTCACTCGCCGATGACGGATCATCAGATTGCCCACATGTTCGGAACTCTGCCAGCATCTCTGATTCGGGAACATGACTGGCGAAATGATGTGGTAACGTTAGGACTGGTACCTTCCGAATTTGTTAAAGAAGTCTCGGAAGGCGCTGTCGATTTCCCCTGGCCGGCACAGGTAAATAAACTGTTGCGGGATGGAAATTTTGATTTAATTTTGTCTATTGGTCAGGTAGTACCACACGAGGTGGTCGGCATGGCGAATTACAATAAAAACATTTTTGTCGGAACCGGTGGAGTTGAAGGTATCAATAAAAGTCACTTTGTTGGTGCTGCTTATGGTATGGAACGTATGATGGGACATGCTGATACTCCGGTACGCCGCATCTTTAATTATGCTTCTGATCATTTTGCCAATCATTTGCCGATTGTGTATGTGCAAACGGTAGTGGGACTGGATAAAACTGACGGTAAAGTGAAATGTCGCGGACTTTTTATCGGTGATGACTTCGAAGTGTTTGATAAAGCTGCAAAACTGGCGTTAGAGGTGAATTTCGAAATGCTCGACAGACCTTTGAAAAAGGTGGTTGTGTACCTTGATCCTACTGAGTTTAAAAGTACCTGGTTGGGAAATAAATCCATTTACCGTACCCGCATGGCGATTGATGATGATGGTGAATTGATAGTGTTGGCGCCTGCCTTGGTTGAATTTGGAGAAGATAAGGAAATTGACCGTCTGATTCGTAAATACGGATATTTTGGAACGCCTGCTACATTAAAGGCCTGTGACGAAAATGAGGAATTGCGTAATAACCTGAGTGCTGCCGCACATTTGATCCATGGTTCTTCGGAAGGTCGTTTTAGCGTGACTTATTGTCCGGGTAAAGGAAAAGAAAACCTGACCCGAGCTGAAATTGAAAGTGTGGGATTCAATTATGCTGATATTGAAGAAGTCACGGCCAGATACAACCCTGAAAAATTGAAGGATGGATTTAACATCATGCCGGATGGAGAAGAGATATTCTATATTTCCAATCCGGCGCTGGGGCTGTGGGCGTATAGAGAGCGATTTAAATATTAATTTACGATTTGTACGCATTAAATCGTAAATTGTAAATATAAAAATAGTAAATGCAAAAGATCAACTGGGGTATCATTGGCTGTGGAAATGTCACGGAACTGAAAAGTGGTCCGGCATTCAATAAGGTGGAGCATTCGCGGCTGGTTGCCGTGATGCGTCGCGATAAGGCATTGGTTGAAGATTATGCGAGAAGACATCAGGTTCCCCATTTTTATACGGATGCGGATGAGCTGATTGATGACCCGGATGTGAATGCAGTTTACGTGGCAACTCCTCCTGATACCCATGCGATGTATGCTATCAAAGCTATGAGAGCGGGTAAGCCTGTTTACGTGGAAAAGCCTATGGCACGCACCTATGCCGAATGTCAGGAGATGATACGGGTGTCGGAAGAAACTGGCATGTCATTATATGTGGCTTATTACAGGCGGACTTTGCCGGCTTTTCTGAAAGTAAAAGCCTTGTTGGATGAGAGTGCAATTGGTAAATTGCTGACTGTAAATATCCGTTTGCATAAAGCTTTTGGTGTTAAGGATCAATATCCGGAACAACAAAGCTGGCATGTTAATCCGAAAATTGCAGGTGCCGGTCACTTTTATGATTTAGCTTCTCATCAACTTGATTATCTTGACTTTGTATTGGGTGAAATAGCCGAAGTCAAAGGGAGCGCAGTTAATAGGTCTGGTTTTTATTCGGCGGAAGATACGGTTTCTGCTGTTTTTACATTTAATTCGGGTGTTATCGGAACCGGAAGTTGGTGTTTTGTAGTGGACAAAAACAATGAGGAAGATATCATTGAAATACAGGGAACCACAGGTAAAATTACTTTTCCTTGTTTCGACAAGGGTGAGGTGGTATTGATTAACAGTAAAGGCAAAACAAGTTATAACTTTCAAAATCACGAAAATATCTCGTTTTATTTGATTGAACAGGTTGTCGGAGCGCTTCGTGGAGAAAATAATTGCGTCAGCACTATGTATACTGCTGCCCGCACCAGTCTTATCATGGAAGAAATAGTGAAATCGTATTATAAATAAACCAGATGAAAATCATAATCGACGATAAAATTCCCTATATCCGCGGTGCTTTTGAAAAAGTAGCAGAAGTACTTTATCTGCCTGGTTCTAAAACAACAGCCAATGTCGTACATGATGCGGATGCGGTTATTACACGTACACGCACCATCTGTAATGAGAAATTGCTTGCAGGTTCTGCTGTTAAGTTCATTGCTACCGCCACGATAGGATACGATCATATCGATACGGATTATTGTAACAGGGCAGGTATAAAATGGACAAATGCACCGGGTTGTAATTCCAAATCAGTGGAACAATACATTGCATCTGTACTGATGGTATTGGCCGGAGAAAAAAGACTTAATTTGAATGAACTTACGATTGGAGTCGTAGGTGTAGGTAATGTGGGAAGTAAGGTCGCCGGTATATGTGAGTTGCTGGGAATGAGGGTTTTGTTGAATGATCCGCCACGGGAAAGGGTTGAGGGTTCAGCTGATTTTGTTAGCCTGGAGCGCATTAAAAACGAAGCTGATATCATTACCCTGCATGTACCGTTGAATATAAAGGGAGAAGATGCAACCTATCACCTGGCTGATGATGCATTTTTTAATTCACTGAAGAAGAAGCCGGTACTGATTAATTCATGCAGAGGAGAAGTAGTCCGAACAGAATCAGTTAAGTTGGCGTTGATCAAAGGGGAAATTACTGATTTCGTGTGCGATTGTTGGGAAAATGAACCGGATATTGACCTCGAACTCCTTGAAATGACATATCTGGCCACCCCGCACATTGCCGGATATTCTAAAGATGGCAAAGCTACGGGTACCTTGATGAGCGTTCAGGCTATCAGTAGTTTTTTTAATCTCGGACTTGAAAACTGGCATCCCCAGGGCATTGAAATGCCAGCTCAACCTGTTATTCAAATTGATGGCTCTGGATTAACTGAACAGCAAATTATTGCTAAAACCATCCTGCACACGTATGATATCAGAAATGATGATACTTTGTTCAGAAGTAAACCTGCTGATTTTGAGAAGCAAAGAGGAGATTATCCGACAAGAAGAGAATTCCCTGCTTATGCGATTGAAGCTAAATCAGTTGATCAAAAAACGATTGAGAAATTAATTAAGATGGGATTTAGAATTAAAAGATGATAACAAACAAAACAGATAACAAAAACAGTAATACATTATGAAACAAAAAGCAGACATTGGATTAATCGGGTTAGCCGTAATGGGCGAAAACCTGGTACTAAACATGGAAAGTAAAGGCTTTACGGTAGCTGTTTACAACCGTACCGTGGAGAAAGTGGATAAGTTTGTAAACGGACGTGGTGCCGGCAAAAATTTCATTGGTGCTCATTCCATTAAAGATTTATGTGACTCATTGGAAAAACCACGTAAAGTGATGATGTTGGTGAAAGCCGGCAAGGCGGTGGATGATTTTATCGAACAACTGCTTCCGCATCTGGAAGAAGGTGATATTATTATCGATGGTGGTAATACGCATTTCCCTGATACAGTGCGCCGTGCTAAGTATGTTGAAAGTAAAGGTTTACTGTATATCGGAACTGGTGTTTCGGGAGGAGAAGAAGGCGCTTTGTTAGGTCCGTCAATCATGCCTGGTGGTTCGCCTGCTGCATGGCCTGCTGTAAAAGATATTTTCCAGGCTATTTCTGCCAAAGTAGAAGGTAATGTTCCCTGCTGTGATTGGGTAGGCGAAGGTGGCGCAGGTCATTTTGTGAAAATGGTACATAATGGTATTGAATATGGCGACATGCAAATCATCAATGAAGCATATCAGGTAATGAAAGACTTGTTGGGTATGAGTGCTGATGAAATGCATGAAGTGTTCAAAGAATGGAATAAAGGTGATCTTGATTCTTACTTGATTGAAATTACACGTGACATTTTAGCAGTAAAAGATGAAGACGGTGAGCCTCTGGTTGAAAAAATCCTGGATACCGCCGGACAAAAAGGTACCGGAAAATGGACGGGTGTAACTGCCCTTGATCTGGGTATTCCTTTGACACTCATCGGGGAATCGGTTTTTGCTCGTTGCTTGTCTGCTCAAAAAGATATCCGTGTGAAAGCATCGAAAGTAATCAGTGGTCCAAAAGTAAACTTTACCGGAGAGAAGGTTCAGTTGATTGCTGACTTAAAAGATGCTTTGTTTGGAGCTAAGATTATTTCTTATGCACAGGGCTATAACCTGATGATGGAGGCTGCGAAGGAGTATGGTTGGAATTTGAATTATGGGGGTATCGCGTTGATGTGGCGTGGTGGTTGTATCATCCGCTCCGTATTCTTGGGTGACATCAAAAAAGCATTCGATAAAAATCCGACGCTTGAGAACTTATTGCTCGATCCGTATTTCAAAGATATTGTGGAAAAGGCTCAGGCTGGCTGGCGTCGCGTTTGTGCGGCTGCTCTCACCAACGGTATCCCTGTTCCGGCACTGACTTCAGCACTTTGTTATTTCGACGGTTTCCGCAGTGAGAGATTACCTGCTAACTTGTTGCAGGCTCAGCGTGATTATTTCGGAGCACATACCTACGAACGCGTAGATAAACCAAGAGGCGAATTTTTCCATACCAACTGGACGGGTAGAGGAGGAGAAACGGCTTCTACGACTTATGTAGTGTAGGGCTTATAATTAAATCATTTACCATTTGCAATTTTTTGGGGTGGTAAATGTTTCAGACTAAAAAAGGGCTGATTCGGTTTATTCCTGATCAGCCCTTTTTAATTATCCAATTATTACATCAAGTATGTTTGTCCGGCAACTTTAATACTGCTCCTGTTCATTCGGAAAATCACCCGATTTCACATCATCCACATAATGTTTGATAGCGTTATCCATTACTGCTTCCAGATTGGCGTATCTTCTGAGGAAACGTGGAGAGAAATCATTATTCAGTCCCAACATATCATGAATAACTAACACCTGACCATCCACACCGCCACCGGCTCCAATTCCAATTACCGGGATCGTCAGTTCAGAAGCTATCTGTTTGGCTAATTTGGCAGGTATTTTTTCCAGAACAAGTGCGAAACAGCCGGTGTCTTCCAATAGGTGAGCATCACGAATCAATTTCTCAGCTTCTTCTTCCTCCTGTGCTCTTACTGCATACGTTCCATATTTGTTGATAGACTGAGGCATCAGCCCCAAATGTCCCATAACCGGAATACCTGCGCTAAGAACACGTTTAATGGATTCGATGACTTCTTCACCACCTTCCATTTTGAGACAATCGCCATGAGTCTCTTTCATGATGCGTATCGCCGAGGTAATGGCTTCACGTGAATTTCCCTGATAAGTTCCGAAAGGCATATCAACCACTACAAGTGCCCGTTTTACACCACGAACAACCGACTTGGCCAGGAATATCATTTGATCCAGGGTAATAGGTAAAGTAGTGACATTTCCGCACATTACATTGGAAGCTGAATCACCTACCAGAATTGCATCAACTCCGGCACGGTCTACAATGCTTCCCATGGTGTAATCATAAGCTGTTAACATACTTATTTTCTCACCTCTTTTTTTCATTTCAATTAATCGCTGGGTCGTGACCCTGCGCACATTTTCGAAGTGTATCGACATAACTTAAGTTTTGAATGAGGCTGCAAAGATATAGAATTAATTTTTTAAATCAATCATACAATTTTTTACAGACATATACGTTTCATTTTAGATATGAATATAACTAAATGAATTTTGAACTTTTTCTGCAAAGTTAGTTGTTATTTGTAAAATAAATGATTTACCTTTGCACCCACTTTTATGATACGTTGCGTATGAAAAAACAAGACCCTGATTTACTAGATAACGCTGTTCTTTCCGGATTTGTTTCGATGAAGTATCTTCCAAGGTGGATTGTCCTCTCAATGGATGTAATACTTAGTATTATCGCTTTCTTAATCGCTGTTTATGTTGCTGGTAAAATAAAAATTGAACCTTCGGCATCGGTTTCGTTAAATCAGATACAGCGGATGATTGTTCTCGTTTCTTTTCAGGTTGTTCTTTTCGGGCTATTCCATACTTATTCAGGTGTACTGCGTTATGCTAGTTTTGTAGACGTTACCAAAATATTCTTTGCTATTGTACTTAATGTTTTTGTTATTGGTTTAATTAATCTGGTAATGACCTCGCTCTCAAAAGGGGTGTTGATTTTTTATACAGAATTGATTGTTTATGGAGTACTGTCATTTCTGTTCTTATTACTGATCAGGTTAATTGTCAAAACAGCTTATGATTACTTTACGCAACGTGGAGATTATATTACTCCGGTAATGATTTACGGAACCAAATCCGCCGCTATCGGAATCGCAAAAATGCTCATGTCTGAGCAGGTAGGTTCAAAATATAAACTGGTTGGATTTATCGATGATGATAAAAATGCCAGCGAGAAAATGATTATGGGGGTTAAAGTTTATCACCTGAATGATGATACGCTCAAAAAAATTATTGTAAAAAAATGTAAGTCCATTATTATTTCTCCGGTTAAACTGAATCAGGTAAATACTTCCAATGTGTTAGAGAAATTTATAGATAATAATCTCACCATTCTATCTCTTCCTCCGATGAATATCTGGAAGAATGATATACCCAGTATTGGAGAAATCCGTTCAATTCCCATTGGAAACTTGCTTGAACGCCCTCAAATCAACATTTCGACTGATAATATAGCTTCGCAATTGAAAGATAAAGTAGTGTTGGTTACCGGTGCTGCGGGATCTATAGGAAGTGAAATTGCTCTTCAGGTGCTTAAATATGACACTAAATTGGTTGTATTGCTTGACCATGCGGAATCTCAAATGCATGACCTGAAGCTGGATTTGCAGGAAAAATATGAAGATAAGAATGTTACGGTATTTCTGGGCGATGTGCGTAACCGGGATAGAATGGAGTATATGATGGATTTATACCGGCCGGATATCATTTATCATGCGGCTGCCTATAAACATGTACCCATGATGGAAGATTATCCGGTTGAAAGCGTGCAGGTAAATGTGCTTGGAACTAAAATTCTTGCAGATTTGGCTGTTAAATACCGGGTGGAACGTTTTGTGATGGTCTCTACCGATAAAGCGGTGAATCCTACGAATGTGATGGGTGCTTCCAAACGCATTGCTGAGATTTATGTACAGTCGCTTTTCAGAAAATTGCATGCGACCATGAACGGAACCACCACCAAATTTATTACCACCCGTTTCGGTAATGTGTTGGGTTCAAGTGGTTCTGTGATTCCGTATTTCAAAAAACAGATTGAACACGGAGGCCCGGTAACAGTAACACATCCGGAAATAATCCGGTATTTTATGACTATTCCAGAGGCTTGTATGTTAGTTATGGAAGCAGGTTCGATGGGGAATGGCGGTGAAATTTATATTTTTGATATGGGTAAGCCGGTGAAAATTGTTGACTTAGCACGTAAAATGATCCGGTTGGCCGGTTTCGTGCCGGAAGAAGACATTAAAATTGTATTTACCGGTCTTCGTCCGGGAGAAAAGTTATTCGAAGAGTTGTTGAATAAAAAAGAATACACACAAAATACCCATCATCCCAAAATCATGATTGCCAATGTGCAACAATATGATTATGACAAGGTTTCGGTATTGATTGATAAACTGATAAACTACAGTAAACTTTGCAAAGATTATCTGACTGTAGCAACGATGAAAAAAATTGTACCAGAATTCAAAAGTAAGAATTCTCAATATGAGCGCTTAGATATATGATTTCCATAGAACAATTGCGGGTTGAATTTGGTGGTTCTCCACTATTCGATGATATAGGATTTCTTATTAATCCAAAAGACAGAATTGCCCTCGTCGGAAAAAACGGCGCGGGCAAAACTACTTTATTAAAGCTGATATCCGGGAAGATGTTACCAACCAAAGGACGTATCGTACTTCCCAAAGATCTCACTATCGGTTACCTGCCTCAGCACATGATTCACAACGAAGGTACTACTGTGATGCAGGAAACCGAAAAAGCTTTTGAACATATTAAAGAGCTTAAACAGGATATTGATCGCATGGGGACTGAATTAGCTACCAGAACCGATTATGAAAGTGAAGATTATCATCGCATCATTGAAAAACTGTCTCATACGCAGGAGTATCTTCAAATAGTTGATGGTGGTAATTATCAGGCAGAAATAGAAAAAACGCTGGTAGGACTCGGTTTCGACCGTTCCGATTTCAATCGTCAGTGTGCTGAATTCAGTGGAGGATGGCGGATGCGTATCGAACTGGCAAAGATTATTCTGCAACGACCGGATTTGCTGTTGCTCGATGAGCCGACAAATCACCTGGATATAGAGTCTATTCAATGGCTCGAAAGTTTCCTGATCGGTTCAGGAAGCGCGGTGGTGCTGGTTTCGCACGACAGGGCTTTTATCGATGCAGTAACCACTAGAACCATTGAAATTTCGCTGGGCAAGATATACGACTACCAGGTGAATTATTCCAAATATGTGGAATTGAGAAAAGAAAGGCATGAGCAACAGGTCAGGGCCTACGAAAACCAACAGAAGATGATCCGGGACACGGAAGAATTTATCGAACGTTTTCGATACAAGGCTACCAAATCGGTACAGGTACAGTCGCGCATCAAACAACTGGAAAAACTGGAACGTCTTGAAGTTGATCAGGAAGATAATTCCCGGCTTCACCTGAAATTTCCTCCGGCTCCGCATTCCGGTATCATCCCCGTAGAAATTGAATATCTCTCGAAAGCTTACGGAGATCATTTGGTGCTTGATAATATCGATATGATAATCAACAGGGGAGAAAAAGTGGCTTTTGTCGGAAAGAACGGTGAAGGGAAAAGTACGCTGGTAAAATGTATCATGGACGAAATTTCTTTCTCTGGTAAACTAAAATTAGGTCACCAGGTGAGAATTGGCTATTTTGCCCAAAATCAGGCCTCATTGCTCGATGAAAACCTGACCGTTTTTCAAACCATCGACAATGTAGCGGTAGGGGAGATCCGTACTAAAATAAGGGATATTCTCGGCGCATTTATGTTTGGCGGAGAAGCATCGGATAAGAAGGTCAAGGTGCTTTCAGGTGGTGAGCGTTCCCGGCTCGCGATGATTCGGCTGTTGCTGGAGCCTGTCAATCTGCTGATTCTCGATGAGCCGACCAATCACCTGGATATGCGTTCGAAAGATGTGCTGAAAGATGCTATCAAAGCTTTTAATGGTACGGCTATCGTCGTATCGCACGACCGTGAATTTCTGGATGGGTTGGTGACCAAGGTGTATGAATTCGGAAACAAGAAAGTCAGGGAGCATCTCGGTGGGATTTATGATTTTCTTCAGTATAAAAAGATGCAAAACCTGCAGGAACTGGAAGTCAATACCCTTCAGCAAAAGAAAGATTCAGCACAGGAGGAAAAGACAAGTTCGGAAAACAAACTAAACTACGAAGCACGCAAGGAGCTGAGCAGGAAAATCAGAAAAGCCGAGAAAGAAGTGGCTGATGCTGAAATGCAAATAGCAGCTCTTGAGACGGAGATTAAACAAATGGAGTCACAATTACAGCAGCCTGAGAAAGCCTCGGATGGTGAATTTGTGATGTTATTTCAGAAGAAGCAACGAGAACTGGAACAGAAGTTATACGAGTGGGAAATTTTAAGTGAAGCCCTCGAAGAAATAAAAAATAACTGATATGGTCGGAAAACTGATTCTTTTTCCCACTCAGCTGGGAGATACTGATTTTAACACGATATTGCCGGTGTATAACAACACCCTGATTTCAACAGTCAGGTATTTTATCGTTGAGGATGTGCGTACGGCACGCAGGTTCCTGAAGAAATGCGATCCGGCTATCAATATTGATGAACTTACCTTCTTCGTGCTGAATAAGCATACATCTCCGGCTGATTTGCAGTCTTTTATCCAACCGCTAAAGCAGGGGAGTGATGTGGGATTGCTTTCAGAAGCCGGTTGTCCTGCCATTGCCGACCCGGGTGCCGATGTGGTTGCGCTGGCTCAATTGGCTAACATACAGGTTATTCCCCTT
>JARKQF010000347.1 GCA_029973975.1 Paludibacter sp. | reverse complement strand
CCATAACCGGATGAGTATTTCCTGATAATAATCTTCTTTGTAGGAACTACCGTAAAAATAGACATTACAGATTTTCCATAATATTCCATGATGTGTATTAATCAATTCGATAAACTCTTTTTCCATGTCCTGACTCTTTTTGAATGGTTAGTCGGATAACTTGGCCAAAATATTACAAGGCACTTCTGAAATTTATAGATTATTTAACTATAATATACCTCTATACCATATTCCTGCATGTTTAGACTGATGTTTATTTCCGGTATACGCTATTTTGCGTCATTTCTAATTCGTCACCAGTTTGGCGATGAATCATAGAATCCTGATTTCATGATATTTGTGAATCTCCACTAGCTTGATGGAAATTTCGTCATAGAAAATAATGTCTTTTATTAAATCAGTCCGGTTCCCAAAGCCAATGATACAATGATCAGCATAATCGCAATAGTTACCTGCAAAAACTTCAATGTGACTTTTTTCAAAAGCTTGTTTCCGATATATGCCCCGGCGATTCCCGCAAGTGTAGCGCTAATAACCAAAGGCAGACTATCAACCAATCCCGATTGGGTAAATCGTGTAGCATATACACTCAGGCGGGTAAAATCGACAAAGATAGAAACAACAACGGCAGTCGCAACAAACGCTTCTTTGGAGAGGCCCGCTTTAATAAGGAAAGCGCTGCGCAAAGCTCCTTGATTCCCCGATAGTCCGCCAAAGAATCCGCTCAAAGCCCCGCCGATGGGAAGTTTGTTTTTCCCAAATTGTAATTTCCCGAAATAAGGTATTAAATCAATACTTGCAAAAATAATAAGCAAAACGGAAATGATGAATTTTACAGGATAGACCTCGATTATCTTTCCAAAAGCTTCGTAAATGAAAAGAGGTTCCAGACCGGAAATATTCAACAGCAGCCATGCTCCTATAAAAGCACCTATTATGGCGGGAATACCAAAACGGAGCAATACTTCCTTATTGGCATGCTTGCCGACAAGTAACAACTTAAAGATATTATTGAAGAAATGGACTATTCCTGTAAGGGCTATAGCCAGATCGACAGGAAAAAAAATCATAAAAACAGGTGTAAGGATTGTTCCAAGCCCGAAACCCGAAAAGAAAGTAAGGATGGCGACAAGAAATGCGCATAATGAGATAATAATAATTTCCATGATTTTAATGGGAAGTTGTCATATTCTCTTTTTCAAACTCCAATAACTTCTTTTTTCTCCACATTCCCCCGCCATATCCCGTGAGTGTACCATCGGCACCGATAACCCTATGGCAAGGCAGAATGATAGAGATTTTATTTTTGCCGTTGGCATTGGCAACAGCCCTTACAGCAGAAGGTTTCCCTAAAGCTTCGGCCTGTTTTCCATAGGTGGTCGTACAACCATACGGTATCTGTAACAGGCTAAGCCACACTTTCTTTTGAAATTCCGTACCTGCCAAGTCCAGCGGGATATTGAAATCTTTTCGCTCTCCCCTGAAATACTCATTTAATTGCTCTCGAAGCGTGTCAAAATGAGGATTGTCGCCCTGTATAA
>JARKQF010000345.1 GCA_029973975.1 Paludibacter sp. | reverse complement strand
GGTGATGTATCCATCACTTCAGCCATACAATTTTGCATGGCTGGAATGTGCGGATTTATTTTAGGTTCTTCGGCACAGATGGTACAATCGGCATTCCCAAACTCATAGCCTTTTGAACGCAGTAATTGCATGGTCTGCTTCAGGAGAATTTTACTGTCTACATTCTTATACTCTGCAGCCGTATCGGGAAAATGAAATCCGATATCACGCATATTAGCTGCACCCAACAAGGCATCACAAAGGGCATGAATCAACACATCAGCATCAGAATGACCAAGAAGTCCCACCGAATGTTCAATTTTCACACCACCGAGCCACAAATCCCTTGAACGAGCAAACTGGTGCACATCGTAACCAAAACCTACGCGAATATTCATCGGTTATACCTAAAAATGGAATGACAATTTTATCTCATCAGGTTTTGTAATCCAAACAAATCGAAGGATAATGAGAACCGCAACGTTTGATCAAGTGGATTTGTCTGAGCAACTGAAATAACATAAGAAGCATCCAGTTGGAACATATTCAGTTTAAATCCGGCTCCGGCAGTAAAGAACTTACGGTTTCCCTTATTTTGATGTTCATTAAAATATCCTGCTCTGACAGAAAACTGGTTATTATAAACATATTCAGCACCTACCGACCAGGCTATTTCCTGCATCTCCTCTTTAAATCCACCGGGAGCATCATTGAATGAAGAAAAGATACCCTGTAGGGAAGTCATGTTATTATAATAATTTATATCTTCTGCAGTCTTAGTATAATCAATGGTTGGGACTAACATTTTATAAGCATCGGCACTGAAAGACAAACGCTGATAATCATCAATCGGATAATCGAAAGAAGCACCTAAACGCAGGTTCGTGGGAATAAAATAACTGGATGCAAATTCATCGTAAGAAATTTTCGAACCTATATTTGACGCGTTTAAACCAAGAGCGAAAGTTCCATCACCTGTATACATTTGCACCGGAGTCCGGTAATACATAGCAACATCAGCTGCAACCGCCACACCCGGATATATCTCAGACCCGCTACTAGCAAGGTTTTTTCCATTATTCAGGTCAGAATAAATTAAGCGTAACGCGGCAGCTGCCGAGAAATTATCGAATAACTTTTGAGAGTAAGCTACATCAAACGCGAACTCATTGGGGAATGCTGTTGTATAGGGTTCACCACTATAATCAGTCATTACAATTTCGCCCAAAGAAAAATATCTCAATGAAGCGCTCAAAGCTCTTCTCTCATCGAATCTCCAATAACCGGTCAGATAACTAAGATTAATATCATCTACCAATTGCCTCAACCAAGGGGTAAATGAAAATGACAAACCAGCATCGCTCTCGGCAAATACATATTTTGCCGGATTCCAGAATTGAGAATTAACATCAGCAGATGTTGCAGCCCCTAAATCTCCCATACCAGCTCCCCTGGCATCAGGAGAAATAGTAAGCGAGGGAACTGTGTAACCTACCGGATTAATCTGAACTTCTTCTTCCGAATACGCGATAAACGATATTGCAAACAAAAGGATAATTAAAAATGAATTTTTTCTCATTGCTATAATCTTTCTGAATTTTTATGTCTTAATGCAGACTTGTATGATTAATATCTTTAAACGAAAAATAATGGTTTTATTGTATTACCGTCAATCTTATTCAACAACTATCAGTTTATTCATTCCAGAACGTACCACTTTAGAATTTGTTTGAATAGATATTCGATACAGATAGACTCCCGTTGAAAGCCTTTTACCTGTCATGTCACTCACATCCCAGTTGATTTCATCCAGGGTGGATTGTTTAAAAGTCCATATCTGACGGCCGGAAAGATCATAAATATCAACCTGCGCATTCAAAACTGATTCAGGCCGGTCGTGTTCTACAACAAACTTAGTATATGTCCTAACCGGGTTCGGATAATTCTTAATACTGAAAATCTCCGGCTCTAAACCTTTTACAACCTCAAAATCAATGGTCTGTGTTGAAGAATTGTTCAGCAAATCCCATATTCTGAATGTCAGCGTATGTTTTCCTGAGCGTAACTCAGGCAGCTTGAACCTGATTGTACCTTGTGAATAATCATTCATCGCCGACTTATAATAATCATTAAGCACGTATGATTTACCCGGATCTTCATCAATAACAAGTAGAATATCATGCCCGATACCGCTACCAACCTGATTAATTCCATTTGCATCACTTACATGGGCAATGAACAGAGGAGTTTCATTCACCTTATTTCCCGATCTGAAATCTGTAGTATTAAGATACATGTTGATTTCGGGACCTTCGTTATCATTATCATCTATACCGGGATTAGAACCTCCGATCAAAAAGTTCTCAAAAAAGCCCTGTGCTTCATAACCATTATCATTACAGGATGCATAAAAGTTTACTCTACCACTTCCGTAATTATATTTTATATCTTTCGGCAACATGAATGTAATTTCAAACTTTCCGTTTACAACCTCTGCCACACCCGAGAACAGCTTATTCTGACGATCATTAAAGTTAAACGTTTTCGTTTCGCCATGGTTTTTCAAAGAAGAAATACGTTGAACCTTATCAAAAACAGCAGCGTTGAGGAACCCGTTAAAATCATTCACCAGATTACCATCTTTATCAGCAATATAACCTTCAAATTTTGCTATTGACAATGCTTTCAGCGTATCATTACCCTGAACCGGATTATCATTTATTTTTTCAGTTATAACCCGGTATTCATTCGGATAATTTAATCTGACAGCGGGATCTCCCATATAAACGTAGGATAACTTGTTGATTTCATTTCCCAGATTATTCTTAGCCCGGGCAATCACATCACCAATTCTCAGATTTTTTCCGTTTTCTTTATAAAACAGGAAATGATTAATCCATTGATTAATATACCTGTTTTGGGAAGCATACACCGGACGGGTTGCAGAGATAATTCCAATTCCTCCGCCGACAGGATTCAAAAGCACCTGCTCTCCTGCTGAAACTGTGGGTAAATCAAACTGTAAGAAATTACAGGTAGCAGCAACCCATAGGGGTAAATTCTTATTCGACAGATTTCTTACATCTGCAGTAGAAAGAATTTGTTCATTCGTCCAACCCGTGGCGCCGGCATGTCCTACAAAATTCAACATAAACATTCCATTCCTCAATAAGTTATGGAACTGAGCGCGGGCAACCGGATATGTCTCACCACTGGCATTTATTTCCTGTTGGTAAGCATCCAGATAAATTTTTGTTATCTGCATGGAAGGATGTGCCTTTCCAATCATCGAAGCGACACTGTCTGCCTGTTCCATGTGTAAGAACCCATCCCCATCATCTGCAAGATAACATAATTGGTTTTTCCAGATACCCCGGTTTTCGTTTTTCATGTAATTGATTGTCTTGGTAACCACATCAGTAGCTTCCTGAACAGTTGAAACCGGGAATCGACCGATTCCTATATCCATTGTATGTGAAGGAATCTGTGTTCCCTCCGAATCTTCAAGAAACGTGAAATAATCGTCAGTAAGGTATGAAAGTGTCTCAACAAGTGAGTTTTCAGTTTGATAGGTCAACACATAACTTTCACTTGATGAAGGTAATACTTTGCGATTATCAAAAGAACCTCTGCCAAAAAGCAATAAATATTTAGGTCGTTTTGTTAAATCTCCGGATTGCGTTGCTTTGTCATACAACATTTTCATCATCCAGCGGTAAGCGGTTGCATCCGGAGTTCCTGAAGAAAATTCGTTATAAACCTGTTCGGTTGTTACTGCTTCAACGGTTATTTCACCCATTTCATTGTGAGCTTTTGCCAATCTCTGTGCTTGCTGCAAGAAATTAGGATGAGCAATGATCACCATGTCGGTCGGCAACATACCATGTAAATTTTGATTAGCAACATTGCCTACAACTTCCGGTTTGGGAAAGGATGCGCCTGCCTTAGGGTCAATAGCAAGATATGTTTTAGCTGTTTTGTTATTGCCAAAGAAACTCAGGTTACCATTGTTGTCAGCCTGAGCGGTTATACGTTTAACATTTACATGATCGGTAATATCCCAGATCTGCACATGAGCGCCTGCATTCGTTAGATTAAATTTGCTGTAGGTATCATTGTCGATAAAATCGGGATATTGAAATTGCATGGCTGCACCAGAGACCTTCAGCGTTCTGCGGGCATTGACCTCAAGATAATTCAGATATCCTTTTGATGAAGCTGAAGGCTTTTCATACGTTAAATTAAAATTAAGTGAACTTTGCTCCGGAGTAAAAGTAAATATTCCATTTGCAGCACGCCCCTTCTCGTAATTATCGTTTTGAGTTTTTGCAGCAACCGGCAAAGATTTTGCTTGTTGATTATTCAATTTCAACTGAAAAGTGGAAATCTTATCTGATGTTGCAGCTACATCCAAACGAACTTTAACTGCATTCGTATTGGTTATAATGTTTGGAAAACTAAAGTTTATATTCATGGAAAGCTTTTCGGAAAATGTTTCTCCATAAAAATCTTTACCGGAATTGGCTATACTGACCAGTTCTTTTTCGTACACAGCATAGTCTACAAACTCATTCACCTCATTGTATGCTGTTCCGGCCGGCAAACTCACATCAATCTCCTCGATTAATCTCACATTATCACCAGAACCGACAAAATAATATCCATAATTTGAATAATGATTGAGTAGATGGATGTACATTGCACGGTTCTTATCATAAGACCATGAATTAATTCCCTGAGCATAGAACAAAATGTAGTCACCGGCATTAAAAACACCATCAGCACCTTTTTCCATGTGGATGGCTAATTCCGGTAAGTCATCAGTTTTAGGGTGCAAAAAACTCTGGTTCAACAAGGCGCCACCATATCCGTATACTTTTACCTTTTGAGGATTAATCCCCATCGCGTTCAAATCTTCATAGGTTAGTTTATATACACCTGATTCCTTAATACGTATCTTCACGAAGCTACCCTTATCAAGCACAGAAACCCCTTTATAGGAATGCAATCCGCCATAAGCCTCTGATTGACTGGCAAATGTCAGCAGGCTTATAAAAAGCACAATAATTATACTGCGAAAGTTTCTCATTGACAAAACGTGATTTGATGTGATTTCACTGGTTTCGTATAAACGTAAACTCTATATATTTGTTGTTGTCTTTATAGAATGATAACATTATTTAATCTTAAAATCAAACATTTTTTGATTGAAAATGTAGCCTTCCAGTCTGTCTCCAACCTGTACCTTACCTACTCCAACAGGAGTTCCCGTAAATAAAATATCTCCTATTTTCAGGGTAAAGAATTTGCTGGTATAGGCAATCAACTCATCTATAGGAAAGATCATATCCTTTGAATTGCCTTGCTGAACTGTTTTCCCGTTGATTTCCAAATGAAATTCAATGTTTTGAATATCACTAATTTCAGAAACCGGCATAAAGTTTCCGATAACAGCCGAGTTATCAAAGGCTTTACAAATCTCCCACGGATGTCCGTTTGACTTTAGTTTTTTCTGGATATCACGCGCTGTAAAATCAACACCAAGTCCAATTTCCGCATAGTAGCGGTGGGCATACCTCTTTGCAATATTTTTACCCAACCTATTGATTTTCACAATTAATTCTGTCTCATAATGCAATTCATCCGTAAAATCCGGAATAAAAAACGGCTTATTGTTTTTCAACAAAGCCGTATCAGGCTTCATAAAAACAACAGGTTCTGTGGGGTTTTTACTGTTTAACTCCTTGTTATGTTCGACGTAATTTTGTCCGATTGCCAGAATTTTCATGCTGTAAAATAATTAAATATGTAATTCTTTCAGGGCGTTCAGACGATTGAACATAACAGCCAAATGTGCATATATAGATGTGTTTTGCACCACAATGTTATCCGGAACTACAATTCTGTAAGGGGTAAAATTCCAGATTGCTTTGATACCTCCCGCCACCATTACTTCCGAAACTTCCTGCGCTTTATCAACCGGAACAGTTAATATCCCGATATTTACTCCTGTTTGTTTCTGAAGCTCAACAAACCTGTCGATATGATGAATGGGGATGTGATTGATTGAAGTCCCCGACAATTCATATTTCACATCAAATCCGGCCATAATTTCGAGTCCGAATTGCTCCAGCCCGTTATCATGCATCAAAGCGCCTCCCAAACTTCCGACGCCGAAAAGATAAGCCTGATGGGAATTGGTGAATCCAAGAAATCCCTCTAACACTGCGACCAATTCCTTCACATCATAGCCGACACGGGTTTTACCGGAGATTTTCACGTAAGATAAATCTTTGGCAACCATCGAAGCATCAACCGAGATATTCCGGGCTATCTGTGTTGAAGACAGATACGACTCCCCCTGTTTCAGCACCAGTTTGGCAAATGCAAGATACCAGGGCAACCTTCTCAGGGTCGGTTCCGGCACATGAAATTCTATTGCGCTTTTTAAATGAGGCATTTAAGTCCTAAAATAGATTTGACCTGCAAAAATAATCAAATATTTTAATTAATTTTGCACGTTTATTTTTTTAAAGAAATATTATGGAGTACAATTTCAGCGAGATAGAAGCAAAGTGGCAGGCATACTGGAAAAAAAACCAGACTTACAAAACAGATGTTGATTTACAGAAACCTAAATATTATGTACTGGACATGTTCCCGTATCCTTCCGGAGCCGGTTTACATGTGGGGCATCCACTGGGATATATCGCATCTGATATTTACAGCCGCTACAAAAGACTTCAGGGATTTAATGTGCTTCATCCGATGGGATATGATGCGTATGGATTGCCGGCAGAACAATATGCAATCCAGACCGGTCAGCATCCTGCCGTAACGACAGCAAAAAACATCGCACGTTACAGAGAGCAACTGGATAAAATCGGCTTTTGCTACGACTGGGACCGTGAAATCCGGACTTGTGAACCGGATTATTACCATTGGACCCAATGGGCTTTTATTCAAATGTTTAATCACTATTTCGACACAAAGTTACAAAAAGCCATACCGGTTGAAAGATTGGTTCAGGCATTTGAGAAGAATGGTACTGCTGATATCAATGCACATGGAACAGAAGAACTTGGTTTTACGGCAGCAGAATGGAATTCTAAATCAGAAAAAGAACAACAGGAAATACTGCTCAATTATCGCATTGCTTATCTGGCCGACCTGAAGGTAAACTGGTGCCCGGCATTGGGAACGGTTCTGGCAAATGACGAGGTCAGCGAGGGTCTTTCTATTCGCGGAGGGTATCCGGTTGAACAGAAAGTAATGCGCCAGTGGAGTCTGCGGGTTTCTGCTTATGCACAAAGATTGCTGGACGGACTGTCGAAAATCGACTGGACGGACTCGCTGAAGGAAACACAAAAGAACTGGATTGGCCGGAGCGAAGGCGCTGAAATGTCATTCAAACTTAAAAACAAAGAACTTAACTTTGATGTATTCACCACCCGCGCCGACACAATATACGGGGTAACTTTCATGGTGCTTGCTCCTGAAAGCGAGCTTGTTGAAGTTTGCACCACACCGGAACAGGCTGCTGAAGTGCAAGCTTATCTTGATGCAACAAAGAAACGAACCGAAAGGGAAAGAATTGCCGACCGGCGCGTTACCGGCGTTTTTAGTGGTTCGTACGCCATCAATCCGGTCAGCGGAACAGAAATTCCGGTTTGGATTTCGGATTATGTACTGGCAGGATATGGAACCGGAGCTATTATGGCGGTACCGGCTCACGACAGTCGCGACTATGCCTTCGCTAAACACTTCAACCTACCAATTATCCCACTGATTGAAGGTTGCGATGTTTCAGAAGAAAGTTTTGATGCAAAAGAAGGCATTATGATTAATTCAGGCTTCCTGAACGGTCTGACTGTTAAAAAAGCCATTGAAAAAGCCAAAGCTTATGTAGAGGAAAATGGTATTGGTAGAATCAAAGTGAATTTCCGCCTACGCGATGCCATTTTCAGTCGTCAACGTTACTGGGGAGAACCTTTCCCTGTTTATTACAAGGACGGTATGCCCTACATGCTTGATGAGAGCAAATTACCTTTAGTTCTTCCTGAAGTGGATAAATTTCTGCCGACAGAAAAAGGTGAACCTCCATTGGGCAGAGCAAAAAACTGGCAAACAGAAGATGGTTTCCCACTGGAATTGTGTACAATGCCCGGATTTGCAGGTTCATCAGCTTACTATCTGCGCTATATGGATCCGAAAAATGATAAAGCGTTGGTAAGCAAGGATGCTAACGAATACTGGCGCAATGTCGATTTATATATCGGAGGGACGGAGCATGCTACCGGCCACCTCGTTTATAGTCGTTTCTGGAATAAGTTTTTATTTGATCTCGGATTAGTTTGTGAAGATGAACCTTTTAAAAAGCTGATCAATCAGGGAATGATTCAGGGGCGAAGCAACTTTGTGTATAGAATTAAAGACACCAATACCTTCGTTTCGTTGAATCTGAAAGACCAATATGAAACGACCCCCATTCATGTGGATGTAAACATCGTCTCAAATGATCACCTTGATATAGAGAAATTCAGAAACTGGAATCCCGAATACAAAAATGCAGAGTTTATTCTTGAAGAGGGGAAATATATTTGTGGATGGGCCGTTGAAAAAATGTCAAAGTCCATGTTCAATGTGGTGAATCCGGATGATATCGTGGAAAGGTACGGAGCCGATACCTTGCGCCTGTATGAAATGTTCCTCGGTCCGCTGGAACAGTCGAAACCCTGGGATACCAACGGTATCGATGGAGTACACCGCTTCCTGAAACGTCTGTGGTCTCTGTTCTATAAAGACGGAGTATTGATTCTGAATGACGGACAACCTTCTGCCGAAGAACTCAAAACTTTGCATAAGACAATAAAAAAGATTACTTTCGACATCGAGAACTTTTCATTCAACACATCTGTTTCTGCTTTTATGATTTGTGTGAATGAATTGTCGGCGCTCAAATGCAGCAAAAAAGCAATTTTGGAACCTTTGGTGATTTTACTGGCTCCTTTTGCACCGCATATCGCGGAGGAACTGTATCATGTGCTTGGACATACGGGCACTGTTTGCGATGCTGCATTTCCGGTTTGTAATGAAACCTTTTTAATTGAATCGACCGTGAAATATCCGATTTCATTCAATGGGAAAGTAAGATTTACACTGGAACTTCCGGCCGACATGAACAAAACTGATGTAGAAAAAGCAGCGCTGGAAGATGAGAATACAATCAAGCAGCTGAATGGTGCACCGGTCAAAAAAGTAATCGTGGTACCCGGGAAGATTGTTAACATCGTCATTTAGCGGAGAGCGGAGAGCGGAAAGCTAAAAACGAATAGCGAATAGTGAATAGCGAATAACAGAAGAGAATATTTAAACGTTTAAGCCATATAAGGTTATATTAACCACTAATTTCGCTATTCACTATTAGCTATTAGCTAATCACAGACAGTATTATGACATTACAATCAAGCACAAAAAAAACCTGGATCAGTATACGTCAATATGTTCTGATCACTTTCGGGTTATTTCTTTATGCAATAGCATGGAAGGGCTTATTGATTCCGCACCAGATAACAGGTGGTGGAGTTACCGGTGTCGGGGCTTTGCTCTTTTACGCTACGGGTATCCCCATTTCAGTCACTTACCTGACCATCAACCTGATTCTGCTTATTGTTGCATATAAAACCGTCGGTAAACAGTTTAGTGTTCGAACCGTGATAGGTGTAGGGATTCTGACATTCTTCTTAAGCGTTATACCCGAATTTCCTCGTGGCACCTTTGTACAGGAAAGTGAAAGTTTTATGGCTTGCGTACTGGGCGGTTTAATCATGGGAAGCGGGATCGGTCTTATTTTCATCAACAACGGCAGTTCGGGAGGTACGGATATCATTGCCAAGGTTATAAACACGCACCGTAATGTAACCCTCGGCAGAGCATTGTTGTACACCGATGTATTAATCATTTCATCTTCTTACTTTTTAGAGTTCGGAAGCCTGGAGAAAATCGTATACGGCCTTACAACCCTGGCTGTCTCAACCGTAGCTGTCGATATGGTTGTGAACGGGGTCAGGCAATCGGTACAGTTCTTTATTTTCTCGAAGAAATATGATGAAATAGCTAACAGGATCAATTCGGAATTGCACAGAGGGGTTACCATCTTAGACGGAACAGGCTGGTATTCAAAAGAACCGGTTAAAGTAATTACAGTGCTGGCAAGAAAGAATCAATCGGTAGCTATTTTCAGAATCGTAAAGGAAATTGACCCCAACGCGTTTGTTTCTCAGTCATCTGTAATCGGAGTTTACGGGGAAGGATTCGATGTAATCAAATCGAAATAACAATTGCATGGCAGGATTTACAGCTATTTTCAGCAAACATACCATTACGCAAGACTTTTCTTTCAGAGATAAGTCTGCAATTGAAAATCCGAGTGATTTTAGTCTTAAACATATCTCCGGGAACCAGATCAGAATCGAACAATTTACAATTACTAAATTTTTAGCTGAAAAGATTTGTCAGGAAGATGAGAATTTCATTATTGTAACTGATGGGGTATTGCTGAACCTGAATCAATTACAACAAAAATATCAGGTTGATGATGTTTTTTCGCTGTTAAAAACACTCTACACAAGTAAGGGTAAGACATTTGTTAATGAATTGAGAGGCGATTATTCAGGTCTTATCTTTGACAAATCGACTAATACCTGTTTTGTATTCACCAATCATACCGGCTCAAAACGTATTTTTTATCTTTTGCACGGCGATTATTTTATTTGTTCGTCTGATTTAGCTGAAATATCTCATCTGATGGATGAGTTCGGGATTGACAAAACGCTCAACGAACACGCCGCTTACTTTTTGCTGACAAACGGGTTTATGTTGGAAGAGCACACTTTAGTTGCACAAGTAAAACGACTGATGCCGGGGAATTTTCTGATTTTTGAGAACAACAAACTGGAGATCGCGAATTATTTCCATCTGAAGAACATCCACAAAACAACCGACAGCAAAAAACAGATCATCGACAATATTGATGCATTGTTTGGCAATGCGGTGAGACTTCAATTTGAAAAAGACAAAGCTTATGGCTACGGGCATGCTGCTACCCTGAGTGGCGGTCTGGATTCACGTATGACGATACTGGTCGCACATAAAATGGGTTATACCAATCAATTGAATTTCACTTTTTCACAGGAAGGATATCTCGACGAAAAAATTGCCCGTAAGATTGCCAGGGATTACGGACATGAATTTACTTTCAAGTCGCTCGGAAGCGGGGATTATCTGAAAGAAATCGACCCGACTGTCAGATTGAACGACGGATTAGTTATTTACTCCGGAGGTGTACATGTACTGGACGCCATCCGGCGCATCGACCTCAAAAATTACGGTTTAGTTCACACCGGATTAATTGGAGACGCGGTAATTGGTTCATTTTTATCAGCTCCTCAGACAGTGAAACCCGGTATTACCGACGGGATGTATTCAACCGTACTGGCTGATGCTATCAAAGCAAAACTAACTGAAATAACGGGACAATACGAAAACGAAGAATTATATAAGTTTTACAGCAGAGCTTTCCTGGGAGCCATGAATGGAAACTACATTTTCGATCAGGTTTCTCATGCCGTATCCCCCTTTCTGGATGTGGATTTTTTAAGTTATTGTTACTCCATACCGGACGAACTGAAATACAAACAACGAATTTATATCGAATGGATAAAGGTCAAACACCGTGATTTTGCCAGGTACCCTTGGGAGAAAACAGGTGTATCTCCTTTGAAATCAAACAATATTCTTAAATACACCGATTTAAGATATTATCAGCGAATGAGTCTGAAATTCTTCGACAAGCTTTCCGGTAAACTCAAATCGGGCATGAATCCTTTTGATTTCTGGCTGACTGAAAATAAAACACTTGCAACTTATCTGGAACAATACTTTCAGCAGCACATCATTTTACTGGAGTATAATTCGACATTACAGGAAGATTGTATCAGGCTGTTTAAAACCGGTAATGCCGGAGAAAAATTTCAGGTATTAACTTTATTATCAGCATTGAAATTACATCAGATAAAAGCCTGACATGGGAGATAATCTGAAAAAAAATATGATCGGCGCATTGGCCTGGAGTTCTGTAAATATCTTCGGAATACAATTCATCCAATTGATTATCGGAATTATCCTGGCCAGGATACTCATGCCTGCTGATTACGGAATGATAGGTGTATTGTTCATCTTTATCGGAGTTTCAACCGTATTGATTGACGGCGGATTTGCACAGGGTCTGATCCGGAAAAAAGACACGACAGAGAAAGATCTGAGTACCATTTTCTTTCTGAATCTCCTGACTTCGGCAGTATTATACCTGATTCTTTATTTTTCAGCACCTCTGATTTCCCGTTTTTTTTCACAGCCGGCGCTGATTGAGTATTCACGCGTTCTTTTTATCGCAGTGCTGATATTCCCTTTGTATTTAATTCAGCAAACACAGCTCCTGAAAAAACTGGATTATAAGTCAATTGCCATCGTCAACATCGTCAGCGTAGCTATCAGCGGTATCTTGGCAGTCATACTGGCTATCAGGGGTTTTGGTGTCTGGACACTAGTTTATCAGCAACTGGCATTTCACGGGTTGAAAGCAATCGCTTTTCCCTTTTTTCTTCACTGGAAACCACAGTTCAGCTTTACAATCTCAACCATTCAGAACTTATGGAAGTTTTCCATTCCCTTGCTCGGACAGACCAGTCTGAATGCAATTTTCAACCAGCTTTATTTTGTAATCATCGGCCGGTTTTATCCCATACAACAAGTCGGATATTTCACGCAGGCAAACAAATACAGTGAAACCGTAAATGCTGCCACACAAAGCATCTTATCTTCGGGGATTTTCCCTGTATTATCTAAAATCCATGATGATAAACCGAGGTTATTACGGATATACAGAAAATTAATCACTTCTGTTTCAACCATTACATTTCCCTTTGTGATATTCCTGATGGTAGCAGCTCAACCCATCGTGGTTACCTTAATCACTGAAAAATGGCTACCATCGGTTATCCTGTTACAACTACTTTTACTTGCAAATCTGTTTACACCCATGTTTACTATCAACATCAATGTTTTAAATGCTCAGGGACAGTCGGCAACCAGCCTGAAACTTGAAATAATAAAAAAAACGCTGATTGTGATATCCATTATCTCCTGTTTCAGTTTTGGCATTGAAGTGATGTTGGCCGGATTTGTAGCTGCCAATTTCCTTGCTTATCTGATTTCCATGGCTTCAATCAAGAAGTCACTCCGCCATTTTTACAGACATCAGGTTAGAGATTTAATCATAACACTCATGATAAGCTCCATAACCGGCATTATCACCTGGATAATTCCTTATCCGGCAAACACAGCTGCAATAAAATTATTGTACATGGGAGTTACATTTTTAGTCTTGTACCTATTGGCTGTAATGATTTTTCTGCCTGAAAAATGGAGTGAGATAAAAGAGGTTTTAAAGAAAATCACAACTAAATAATATCATTTCACAAGTTGTTCCAAATCCTGAATTCTTCTGCTTCTTTTCAATATTTTTTTCGCAGGAACACCTGCAAATATTTCCCATGCCGGAATATCTGACTTCAAAAGGCTCATTGCACCTAAACATCCTCCTTCTTCGATCGTAATGTTTGGAAGCAGGATGGCGCCTGCCCCAATGATAGCATGTTTCTTTAGCACAACTTTACCGCCTGTTACATTAGTAAATTCAGCCGGGACTGTCGGGTTCGTCATATAATCACCACTGTAATCATCATTTTGACTGTAAATCATCACCCGACCGGAAACTGTTACGAAGTCTTCCATTTCAACACCAAATCCTCCGTAGATAGCCGTATAGGCTGAAATATGAATATACGAACCCAATTTAATCTCTCCAGACAGAATACAGAAATCATCTATTCGCACATGATCTCCAATAACCATTTTTTCCGGAGAATAGATGGATGCATTTTTACTAATCTTCACATCTACACCTAATTTCTTAAATCCTATTACGGCCAACTCTGATGGAGAATAAAACGATGTTTGCATATTATTTGAGATTATTACACACAATTTCAATAATCTGGTCTTGTACAGAAGCCTCCAAATCACCATACATCGGCAAGCACAGAATTCTGGTTACAATATCTTCAGAAACCGGACAAGGTTGATATTCATTTAAATAATTCAACTTATTCAATGAGGGATAAAAATATCTCCTGGGGAATATTTGTTGTTCATTCAATATTTTTTTTATCCTGAGGGTAGTTTCCTCATCTTTAAAAACTACAGGGAAATAGGCATGATTATTTGAAAAATCAGAATTCATTTTCTGTAATTGTATATCACGAAAAGATTTGAATTGATCAAAATAGCGCATCCAGACTTTGCTTCTACGCTCAACAATCTCCGACCTCTCTGACAGCACAGCCAAACCCATAGCAGCCTGAAACTCATTCATTTTACAATTGATTCCAACTGTATCTACCTGATCATAACCGGAAATTCCAAAGTTAATCAACAACCTGGCTTTGTCATAATCTTCCTTTCTTTTAAATACAATAGCACCACCTTCAATGGTATGGAAGATCTTTGTAGCATGAAAACTCAGGGTTGAGGCATCCCCATAATTTAACACATTCCTCAAATCATTTTTTACATCAAAAGCATGAGCTGCGTCAAAAATCAATTTTAAATCATGCTCTTTACAAATCAACTCCA
>JARKQF010000329.1 GCA_029973975.1 Paludibacter sp. | reverse complement strand
TATATCAATCCCGGAACATGTAATCTCGGTTGCCTCGGCATTTGTTTTACCTGCACATTTGGTCCGACTTAACGACTTCCGTTAATAAGTTACATAAGTTACCTACGTCCCCTCAGGCTTCCCCGTCCCCTCAGGCTTCCCCGTCCCCTCAGGCTTCCCCGTCCCCTCAGGCTTCCCCACCCGCGGAGCGTAGCGGAGACGGTGTGCCGCGCTTTGTTGAACGATTCTTCAAATTCGACAAGTTGAAAACACTTTGCAAGCTAACTATCTTCATCAGCAGCCCTATCTGGAATGCAAGAATTAAATTTTTTCTGGCTAATTAAGCCTATACTTGGCATAGTACTACCAGTCTCATGCTTTGCTATTGCCATTTTAATCAGGTATTTCATGTCAGTTAGTTCTTGGTGTTTTGCGAAGCTGTAGCGATATTGGTTTCTGAGGTTTTCATACAAGTCATACAAATAGAATGAGTCTTTTTTGATACTTGTGATGTATTGTACGACCTTATTTTTCCACTCACGAGGCCGCTGGCTAATTAACATCAATATTATTTCATGCCTTGTTAAATCGTTAGTTTCATTGCTAAGTCTGTCAAACAAAAGAGGTCCCATTTTCTGAGAAAATAAATCCTCTTCATACCAATTCACAATATTTCGTGGCATAACTCTCAATATATTTTGCAATCTATCCTCTGGTTTCTCGCCGAAATTCCCACGTAAATAAAATCCATACCCACCAAAAGAAGCGGCTCCATGTTTTATAAGAAGTGGCAGTAATGTTATCAATACTTTGGATACTTGCTCCCAGCAACGCATAATTTCATGCAATAGCTCTCGCTTTAGATCAGGGTTGACATAGTCGCTATTTCGAAGGGCGCGTGCGCTAGCAATCATTGTCTGCACCATATAAACTAATGAGTGCTCAGCCAAAATATTTCGGATGTCTTGGTCATACGGTTTAGTTCGATCATACAGACGATCAGCATAATCATCTTTAATCGATGCTGGTAAGTTCGAAGATTTAACGCCGTCGGCCATTTCATTTTTCATATGATCAAGTGTTGCAGCAGAAGGACGCCATTTGGCAAATTTATAAGGATTTAACCCGTCAGGAAGGCCACATTTTTCCTGGACCTTATTGCAAGAATCTCGAAGATCTTTAACCATTATATTTAATGCATCGTCACGACGCCTATCAATACCAGTATAAAATTCAATTATTTCTGGATAATTGGCATAACGCTGATTTTCAAAAATATATTCTGCAAATTCACTATTGTGATGCATTCTCTGCGCTGCAAAATAGTATACCCAGTAAGCAAATCTAAAACAGAATAAATCACCTCTTCTAATAATAATGTGGTTAATATGAAGCACATCAAATACTACTTGTACTTCTAAATCAATAATACGTTCATCGCAGCAAGCTTTTAGTTCACTCAAGAAATAGTCTCTTGTGAAATAATACTTATCTTGTCGTATCATTCGCTCGCAAAAATACCCTAATACGTATTCACTGTCTTTTAAATCAGGTCGTATTTTGTAAGTTGGAATGTCATCAATATTAAATAATAAGAACAAAACCCTCTTGATCATTTCGCATCTATTCACAGGACTTTCATCAAAATCAACTTCTGACACTTTCAATAAAGTCAAACAGTTGTATGGAGTACGATGTAAATTCAGAACATCTAAGTCCTTAATAACTTTTGCTGTAACTGTGTCTTCGTCACCAATGTACTTGCTATCAATATAGCCTGAAACAACTTTACGTATATAATTTCTAGGAAGAGACCATAGATATAAATAATCAAATTCTCTATCAATATAAAACTCAACTGATTTATCAATGAATGGGTTGTTATCAATAGTTTGCATAACAATAATTCTTACGCTACTGAAATACTTACAAACTTCTTGAAGAATTGCAGGTGCATCTTTTTCATGGCTTATCCAAGAATCAAGCACCACACATTTGATGTCGCTTATTTCACACCCAAGCAATTTAAGTTCAGATTTTACAGCTTTATCAATAATAGCCTGGTTTGGTCTCAGGTCTTTTGCATCGAGAAATAGCCATAACAATGGAGTGTCAAGACGCCAGGCTTCCCTAACAAGGAAATAGCCTAAACACGTTAGCCCAAATTGTGGAGGTGCTTTAATTACAAGGGACTTTTTACTAGATACTATCTCTGGTATTCCAACCTTCACCACAGAATCCGCATCTTTTGAAACTTCAGGACCCTCTGCGATAATCGGATTAACCCATACTTTTGGCTGCGATGAGAAAGATTCTAAGGCTTCTTCCAATCGATTCGTGAATAATCGATCAATGAATTCGCTTTTTGCCGTTTTCTGAGAATCTTTGTCCATATTTGCGACTGGTTTTTCAGACGGGTCAGTGTCATTTGATATTTTGGCAGCATATATTTTTAACGAGGTCGGCAAGGTTTCAAGAAGCCACTGCCCATCCGGAGCATGAACCTCGACAGGAGAGATGGTCCAACTAGCACCACCTGATTTATGTTGATGAAGATGAACTTTTCCATTGAATTCAGATAAGTTGATCTTTGTAAGATTAAATCCGAATTCGTCACTGCTTTCTGCACCCACCGCACCAGCTGCAATAATAATGTTACTCTGAGAAGGTACAACCCATGCTTTATGTGCATGTCCGTGAATCCAAAAATGTAAGTCTGTAGAAATTCGACTTGTTGTAAGTCCTCGTTCTGTCTGGTTTAAGTAATCAATCGGATGATGAATGAGTCCGATTCGCAAATCAGCTTCTTTCAAATTGCGAGAAACCGCATTGAACTGCCATTCTGCGGCCAACCAAACTGTCCTATCATCTTCTGGCCCAGCACAAGACCACGCCGAGTTAAACCCTGCTATCCCTACCTTTAAGCCATAGATATTGACGATTTTTGTGAAGCAATGTCTTCCGTTTTCATCATTTTGGTGCGGCAGATAATGTTGGACAAAATTTGCGTATTCATCTAGTCGTTTGATTGCCTCTTTAAACTCATGTGAACGCTCATCAAATCGCTGATTAATTGTCCCAGTATGCTTATCAGATTCATGAGCCCAACGTGTAAGTGTCTCCTGTGCGTCTTTATTCACATTTTTTCGATTGATGTCATGATTGCCAGGAACGACAAATAGGCGCTCCTTAGGCATTGGAGTACCTTCCTCATTTCCACAAACATCAAGAAGCTTATCAAAGAAGAGTTCAGCTTGCTTGTACTGCTCTGACAACAGAAGTGAACCACTTTCGCCAAAAGCAATATCTCCTGTACAGAAGATGAAATCTGGCCTTAACGAACTGTCCTTTTTGATAATAGTTGAAATATATTCGATTAAACTATCTCTTGCTGTGCTGTCGCGCCATTCGGTTTTTGAGTTTAAGTGAAGATCAGATATGTGTAGCCACTTAAGTGCGTTTGGCATGTTATCTCCTCTTTGTAGTTCAACTCGTTATTGATGAGCCCCTGCTCAACAACCCAATTTTCACGTCATTTTTACAATAGACATAACTACTTGATATATAGTCATATTCCATTTACAAAACAATCCATATCGGCAGTTGAGCGTTTAACCTTCAATACCCATCGCGGCATATCCGGTTTTCAAGACCAGCCGAAATATACCCCCTCTCATGATTGATGTCAAAATAGATTTC
>JARKQF010000312.1 GCA_029973975.1 Paludibacter sp. | reverse complement strand
GGACATGGAAAAAGAGTTTATCGAATTGATTAATACACATCATGGAATATTATGGAAAATCTGTAATGTCTATTTTTACGGTAGTTCCTACAAAGAAGATTATTATCAGGAAATACTCATCCGGTTATGGAAAGCCTTTCCTAATTTTAAAGGGCAATCGGCTTTTTCCACATGGATGTACCGTGTCGCCTTGAATGCTGCCATTGATATTCTTCGCAAGCTAAACGTTCGGCCGGAATGTGTCGGGCTGATTAGATACCAGCACAACAGGAGGTACAAAGATATGTATACTAACCTGAATCAATCAACTGATTTTTTCAACAACTATTTTTAAGTTGGTTAAAACGAAACACCCGACTAACATATCAACCTATTCTCAATGTTCTTTCAGTTGTTTTAGGTATTTGTCAATGGTTTCCGAACCGATGGGCGGTGTGATCTTGATTTCGGAATTTGCCGTGGATAGATCGGACTGTTTGAGTGGTCTGCTCTTTCCCGATGAAAGGAAAAGGCTGTTTTTATCTATAACCGATTGCCAGTTGCGTGTGATCAGGCTGCGGTCGTCCAATGCCGAGAAGAAATAGGCCAGCAGGCGGTTATTGCGTGCCTTTAATGGTTGTGAAAGGTTACAGGCAAATATATTTTCAAGTGTCTGGCTTGTGATATTCTCGGGAAACATACGTACATCGTTAAGGCATTCGGCCAATAATTCGATTTGTGCCGGATTGAGTTGGTGTTCAAAAGTGGATTTTTCTTCCTTTGGAACGTCTGCCGTTATTTCTTCGGGTAACTTGGATTGAAGGAATGCGATATATTCAGTAAGATAGATGGATGAGATGATACCGGAGAAATAGGGTAACTGCCTGTCATATATTTCGGGATCGTCATTCAGCCTGTCATGGCTTAAACTGATATTTTCGGAATTGTGGTACTTTTTCCTTTCATCGGGAGAAATGGATTCGATAAAGGTGCTTTCCCAGAGGACATTCTTCAAGTCGGGGAAATTGGTAATGACGTGAAGCATGGGGGCTTTTTCATGTAACGCTACCAGTTCACATGATGCCTTATAAATTTCTTCACGGATATGCGTGTGTAGGATCTCATCATCCCAATATTCGGATTTCAACTCAAAAAGGTCGGTTGATTTTTTCAACCGTGATGAAGTAAATTCATTGATGAAACGTTGCAAGCGGGTGAAGATTGATTCCATATCATAATTCCTGAAGTGATGTATTGCAAAAAATAAGGATAAAAGGGAAAATATAGGCAGAAACAGTGGAAAAGAGTGTTTAATAAAGTATCCAATAGATATAGACAAACAGTTGAAGACATGAAAGGGAACCGGTTAAGTTTCCTGATTAAACGAATAAACGTCATTTTTTTAATAGAAAACAAGAAAAAAACAGCTTAACTATAAAATAAATGACTATTTTTGTTCGAAATACATTGAATAGTTATGAAGTTTATTTCTCAATTGGGCATTATTCCTTTTGACTTTAGTGTTCTGGCATCCAACTTAAAAGATTATAAGTCACCACGTCAAAAGGTACTGGAACTCGAAAAGCAGGGAACTATTATTCGCTTAAAACGGGGAATGTATGTTGTTTCCCCGTCTGTATCAGGTAAACCATTGTCAGAGGAGTTGATTGCCAATCACCTCTATGGGCCATCTTACGTATCAATGGAAACCGCGCTTCGTTATTATGGGTTGATACCTGAGAGTGTGCACGCTATGGTTTCTATGACATTAAAACTGACAAAAAATTACGAAAATAACATTGGACGTTTTGAATACATTCATTGCCCGGCCGATTACTATTCTATCGGCATTCGTCAAGTTGTAGAAGAAGATTATGCTTATTTGATTGCATCTCCCGAAAAAGCGTTGTGCGATTTGATTGCTTATACCCCCAAACTCCGGCTACGGTTTGTCAAGTCCATGCAAACCTATTTAGAAGAAGATATACGGTTCGACATGGTTGAATTTTATAAAATGGATCCGGATATATTTGAGCAATGTTTGGCCGTAAGTAAAAAGAAAACAGACATTCAAAACATTTTAAAACTATTGAAGAAATGAACATATTCGACCAAATGTTGGCTCGTTATGAGATAAAAAAAGAAAGCGACCTGAGAAATGCCACTTATGAAGTCATGCAGGAAATCGCTCTTGCTGGACTTTACAGGGGTGGTTTTTTCAATAAAGCTGCATTCTATGGCGGAACCTGTTTACGCATTTTTTATGGTTTGAAGCGATTTTCCGAAGATCTGGATTTTTCCTTAATAGCTCCCGATGTCGATTTTGATCTCGAAGAGTATTTTCCGGCAATCATTCATGAATTTAGTGCCGCCGGAAAAGATGTTACGATCTCGAAGAAAGAAAAAAGGACATTAGGACGGGTCGAGTCGGCGTTTTTGAAAGAAAATACGGCAATTTATGATTTGAAATTTCAAACTGAAAAATCCATCAAAATAAAAATTGAAGTGGATATTGACCCACCTATGAATTTCGATACCGAACAAAAGTTGCTGCTGCTTCCTTTTTCGTTTATGACACGTTGTTTTGTATTGCCTGATTTATTTGCGGGAAAGATGCATGCTCTTGTGTTCCGTAATTGGAAATCGAGGGTAAAAGGGCGGGATTGGTATGACTTTGAGTGGTATGTGAGAAATGGAACGAAACTCAATTTCGAGCACTTGCAAGAGCGGATACGGCAGTTTGACGGATTTGAAATGAATAAAGAACAATTTATTGAAAAATTAAAAGAACGGCTCGCCAATACGGATATTGATGCTGTAAAAAGAGATGTGCTGCGGTTTATAAAATATCCTGATGAATTAGATATTTGGTCGAATGACTATTTCTTACAAATAGCAGATATGATTAAACTTGAGTAGAAGTGGATAATTTATATAATATGGGAAAGCAAAGGAATACATTTCCGTTATTTTCAGGAAATAGGTTAAATAGTACACTTTATGAAAAGATAAAACCCTGATTATCAACTGACGATCAGGGTTTATGAGTACCCAGAGCCGGGATCGAACCGGCATGGAAGTGAATCCACTGGTGTTTGAGACCAGCGCGTCTACCAATTCCGCCATCTGGGCATTACCAAAAAGTGGATGCAAAAATACGCATATTTTTGGTATTTTGAAATAAGTTCCCCTTCTTTTTTGCAGATATTCGATCAATTCGTGTTTTTAATTGAAGTTTTGATAGCCTGTTTTATGTTCTGATATCTTTCGGATGTATTTTTTGGATCACTTCTTATCATTTTTATGTTATGTTTCCGGCTGCTTCGCGATGCTGTTTCCTTTTTGTTTTGTACCTTTAAAGGCAAATTTGAGGAGACCATAAACAAATTGTTGTGGAAGGATGTTATTTAACTAAATAGGAACCCGTACACAGAAAAAAGTAGATAAAGGTGAATTTCATTTTTAAAAACATATATAATCTTAGGAATGAGAAACAATCATAATTATTGTGTAATCATGAGCGGCGGTGTGGGAAGCCGCTTTTGGCCCTTCAGTAAAGAGGGAAAACCCAAACAGTTTCTTGATTTCTTCGGAACAGGACGGTCGTTGCTGCAAAGCACTTTTGACCGGTTCAAACAAATAGTTCCGGCAGAGAACATATACATTGTGACGAACGATGCATACGCTGAAATGACGAAAAAGCAGTTGCCCGAACTGAAAGATAACCAGCTTTTGCTGGAGCCGATCAGACGAAATACTGCTCCTGCCATTGCTTACGCTTCTTTCAGGATAAACGCGATTGATCCCAACGCGAATATAGTCGTCGCTCCGTCGGATCACCTGATCGTGAATACTGACGAGTTCGTGGCCGATATTCAAAAGGGGCTGGATTTTGTAAACACCAATTCGGTCTTACTTACGCTCGGAATTAAACCCAGTCGTCCCGAAACAGGTTATGGCTATATTCAGGTGAATGAGGAGGAGACGGGTGGAATACATAAGGTGAAGGCGTTTACCGAAAAACCTAATTTGGAGCTGGCTAAGAAATTTGTTGACAGCGGTGAATTTGTATGGAACTCGGGTATTTTCCTGTGGAATGTAAACACCATCCTGGATGCTTTTAAAAAGTACCTTCCGGATATCAACCAGAAGTTCAGCGAGGGAAAAGAGGTGTTTAACACGCCCGACGAGAAAAAGTTTGTCGATGCGAGTTTCCCGTTTTGTCCTAATATATCCATCGATTATGGTATCCTGGAGAAAGCGGATAACGTATATGTGAACATCTCCAACTTCGGGTGGAGCGACCTGGGAAC
>JARKQF010000311.1 GCA_029973975.1 Paludibacter sp. | reverse complement strand
AGGAATTTTCAACAAGGAAACTGCCACATCTTTTTATGAAAATATACTGAAAAGAGGTGGTACTGAACATCCGATGATATTATACAAACGATTCCGTGGACAGGAGCCCACGATTGATGCGCTATTGAAGAGAAGCGGAGTAAATTAAGCGGAAAACTGAAAATGGAAAGCGGAAAACTGAAAACGTTTGCCACATTTATTTAAACCTGAACGTATGAATAAGTTTGTTTTACGTGAAAAAAGTTTTAATTTCGCATTAAGATGTATTAAACTATATAAGTATTTGTGTGATAGAAAGAAAGAGTTTGTTCTATCAAAACAAATATTGAGAAGTGGAACAGCAGTTGGAGCGTTGATTATTGAAGGAAAACAAGCTGAAAGTAAAGCTGATTTTGTTCATAAATATGCGATTGCATTGAAAGAATGTAATGAAACTATATATTGGATTGAATTATTGTTTCGTTCAGATTATATTTCAGAGTTACAATATGAAAGTATCTTAAATGATGCAAACCAATTGAATAAAATGTTATCATCCAGTATTATTACAGCTAAAAGAACAATGAAACTAACAACGAATAGACAATGAATAAAATTATTAACAAATCAGATAAATCAAGTTTATTGAGAAAGTTTTCCGCTTTCCGCTTTCCGCTATTCGCTATTATACTGCTTTCCATCGTCTCCTGCACCTACACTCCTCCAAAGTACACCTCCTTTGACGAATATCCGGTGTATGATGGCACTGACCTGGAGTTAATCTACTCACCACATGCATCCAGTTTCAGGGTATGGGCGCCTACTGCATCGGAAGTAAAGCTCTTACTGTACGACAATGGACAGGAAGGAATGGCTTATCGCTCCGAAGATATGAAAAAGGGAGAAAAAGGTACCTGGCGAATTAAGATACAGGAAGATCTGAAGGGTAAATTTTATACTTTTCAGGTTAAGATTAATGACGTCTGGCTGAAAGAAACTCCCGGTATGTGGGCAAAAGCAGTTGGAGTAAATGGGAAACGGGCAGCCATCATCGATATGAAAGAAACTAATCCTGAGGGCTGGGAGTTGGACAAACGTCCCGAATTGCAAAGCTTTACAGATATTGTCATTTATGAAGTTCACATGCGGGACTTTTCTGTGGCTGAGAGCTCCGGCATTAAAAATAAAGGAAAATTTCTGGCTTTCACGGAGAACGGAACAAAGAACACGGCAGGAGATAAAACCGGCATTGATCACCTGAAAGAACTCGGTGTAACGCATGTACATTTACTGCCTTCTTATGATTTTGCATCAATTGACGAAACAAAATTAACAGAAAACAAGTATAACTGGGGATACGATCCTCTGAATTATAACGTTCCCGAAGGTAGTTATGCTACTAATCCTTATGATCCTGCTGTTCGAATCAAAGAATTTAAACAGATGGTACAGGCTTTGCACAAAGCTGGTATTCGGGTCATTATGGATGTGGTATATAACCATACTTATACAGGAGAAGATTCTCACCTCAACTTATTGGCTCCCGGATATTTTTACCGTTTCAATGCAGATTCAACCTGGTCTAATGCCTCTGGTTGTGGAAATGAAACGGCATCCGACCGGCCTATGATGCGTAAATTTATAGTGGAGTCGGTCAGTTACTGGGCCAGGGAATATCATATCGATGGTTTTCGTTTCGACCTGATGGGTATTCATGACATTGAAACTATGAATGAAGTGCGTGCCACACTGGACCGCATTGATCCTACTATATTTGTTTATGGTGAAGGTTGGACAGCCGGAGATTCTCCATTAGCCTATGATAACAGAGCTTTAAAACAACATGCGAAACAATTTGATGGTATCGCGGTTTTCAGTGATGATATAAGGGATGCACTGAAAGGCAGTTGGGCTAATCCCGATGTTCCGGGATTTGTTTCAGGAGTGGAAGGACTGGAAGAATCCGTTAAATTCGGTGTGGTGGGTGCAACTTATCACCCTCAGATTGACTACAGTAAACCCATTTATTCTAAAGAAGCTTATGTGAAAAACCCAACACAGGTGATTAATTATGTTTCGTGCCACGACGATATGTGTTTGGTTGATAAACTCCGAAAAGCAAGTCCTCCGGGTGCAACTGACGAAGAATTAATGAAGTTCAACAAATTAGCTCAGACAGTAGTGTTTACAGCGCAGGGAGTTCCATTTATTTATGCAGGCGAAGAAATTTACAGAAATAAAAAAGGAGTTCATAATACCTATCAATCACCGGATTCAATCAATAAAATAAATTGGGATAATAAAACCATTTACCGGGATGTTTTTGATTATTATCAGGGATTAATCAAATTACGTAAAGAACATCCGGCTTTCCGCATGCCTACTGAAGTGTTGGTACAGCAGTATCTTAAGTTTCTGGATGTAGAATTTCCCAATGTCGTGGCATATACCCTCAATGGTAATGTGAATGGTGACAGGTGGCGTGACATATTGGTTATTTATAATGGGAACAGAATCCCTGCAGAAATATCAATACCTCACAATAACTGGAATGTAGCTATGCATGATGGAAAAATTGATTTGAATGGCATGGGAACGATAAAAGATAGTACCTTTGTAGTGGCAGCGTCATCGGCCAGTATTTTGTTTAGAAACTAAGGATGCAACGCTGGTAGTTAGTAGAGGGCTGCCACGTCGGTTCCATCTCTTCGCAATGACTAGCAAATAGTTGGTAGCGTTACATCAATAGCTCCGGGTATTAACCCGGGGAGGTAGAAATTTTAAATTTGATACATTTATATGGAATATACCACGGTCATTAAACCCAAAAATCGTTTGTTTGAGGTTGATTTTAAGGAAATATGGCAATATCGTGACTTATTTACCATGTTTGTTAAAAGAGACATCATTACCCAATATAAACAAACAATTCTCGGACCTGCATGGTATTTCATACAACCAGCATTAACCACCATTATGTACATGGTGGTTTTTGGCGGTATAGCCAAGATATCAACCGATGGGTTACCTCAACCCTTGTTTTACTTAGCCGGAATTGTTTGCTGGCAATACTTTGCTGTTTGCCTCAATAAAACAGCATCCACATTTACTACCAATCAACATATCTTCGGAAAAGTATATTTCCCAAGAATGATTGTTCCGTTGTCGACTGTGACTTCCAATTTGGTAAGAATGGGTATTCAGTTTCTGCTTTTTATCGTGGTGTATATATATTACGTCATTTCAGGAGTAGCTGTTGCACCGAATATTTACATCCTGTTACTTCCATTACTCGTAATTATGCTGGCCGGACTTTCACTTGGATTCGGGGTCATCATATCCTCCCTTACTACAAAATACCGCGATTTAACAATTTTATTTACTTTTATCGTACAACTTTGGATGTATGCTACACCAGTAATCTATCCGTTAAGCACTATGTCTCCTGATAAACAGTGGATTATGGCGCTTAATCCGGTGACTTCCATACTAGAGGCATTCAAATATGGCATGATGGGAGTCGGAACTTTCAGTTGGGGCATGCTGGCTTATAGTTTCGTTTTTATGGTGGTACTAATGGGGATAGGAATTGTGGTTTTCAATAAAGTGCAACGTAGTTTCATGGATACGGTCTAATTTTGATTTGCATAATCCGAAATGCAGATAATGAATCATTTAATGATATAAATCACATTTAGAAAAATTAATGACAGCAATTGAATTTGATAATATCTCCAAACAATACAGATTAGGACTCGTGTCTACCCGTACCCTAAGTCACGATTTAAACCGGTGGTGGAAAATGAACATCCTCGGAAAAGAAGATCCGTATTTGAAAATAGGTGAGGTGAATGATCGTGCCCACAAGGGAACCAGCGAGTATGTATGGGCGCTCAAAGATATTAATTTCAAGGTTGAACAAGGGGATGTAATTGGTATCATTGGTAAAAATGGCGCCGGAAAATCTACTTTGCTGAAAATTTTGTCGAAGGTAACAACACCTACAACAGGAACTATTCGTGCCAAAGGACGTATAGCTTCTCTGCTCGAAGTTGGGACCGGATTCCACCCGGAGATGACCGGCCGTGAAAATATATTCATGAACGGCGCCATCATGGGCATGACAAAAACTGAAATCAATGCCAAATTAGATGAGATTATCGAATTTGCGGGTGTTGAACGGTATATTGATACACCTGTAAAACGCTATTCCAGTGGTATGACCGTGCGTCTGGGATTTTCTATTGCAGCACATCTCGAACCGGAAATTCTCGTTGTGGATGAAGTGTTAGCTGTGGGAGATGCTGAATTTCAAAAAAAAGCCATAGGTAAAATGCAGGATGTCAGCAAAGGGGATGGTAGAACGGTACTGTTCGTAAGTCATAATATGGGTGCTGTTCGTAATTTATGTAATAAAGCAGTTGTATTGGTCGACGGGAGTGTAGCGTTTGAAGGAGAAACAGAACAGGGCATTTCATTCTATCTGAACAACAAGCTGGAGTCATATAATCAAATTTCATCAGCAGAGCTGGTTGCCAAATCACGCGTAAAAGGTTATGGAATGGATGTGGCGTTTCAAGGCGTTGGATTTGAGCAAGATAATGACAGCTTTTATACCAATGATGAAATTGTGTTGATATGTAAATTTAAAGGAAACCGAAAGACAGAAAACATACGCATCAACGGAACGATTTTCAATAATGAAGAACAACCAATTGGTGGCTGGTTCGGTAGCGATTTGTTTGATATCAGTGAAAATGAAGAAAAAACAATCAGAATTCGACTGAAAAATCATAAACTGACAATTGGAGGTTATCTTGTAAGTTTATCAGTCGGGAAAGGTAATTTTGCTGAAGGTATGATGGATTATGATGTAGTTCATCAGGTAGCCAAATTCAATATAGTAGGATTTGATTCCAAAGAATTGATTGGTTATTCCGTTTGGAACAGTCGCTGGGGAAATGTTCTTTTCGATGTGGATTATCGACCGCTATAATAAAATATGCCAACAGTATCAGTCATAGTGCCCAATTATAATCATGCGCCCTATTTGAAACAGCGTATTGATAGTATTCTGAATCAAACTTATCAGGATTTTGAACTGATCTTGCTTGATGATTGCTCAACTGATAATAGCCGCGAAGTGTTAATGTCCTATCAGGAACATCCGAAAGTAAGTCATTGTGTAATAAATACAAAAAACAGTGGTAGTCCTTTTAAGCAGTGGAACAAAGGAATTGCCATGGCACGTGGAGAATATGTGTGGATAGCCGAGAGTGATGACTGGGCAGAACCGGAATTTCTGAAATGTATGGTTTCTGAAATGGAGAAATACCCCAACGTTGGACTGGCTTATGCGCTGGCACGCTATCAGTTAAATGATACCGAACCCTGGGAATTAAAGCCGAGTGACAAGGTACAGATTTTTCCCGGAGATCAATTTATCCGTGAAAAATTACTATTTACCAATGTTGTTTATAATGTAAGTATGACCGTTTTCAGGCGGGATGTATTTTTGAATATTCAACATACCTTGTATGAGAAAATGCACTTGTGTGGCGATTGGTTCTTTTATGTATTGTTGTGTCAAAAAACAGACGTGTTGGCTTACGACAGAATCCTGAGTAATTACAGAATGCACGATACTAATACTTCCTCCAAAGCAGAGAAACTGGGGAAGAGTTTTTTAGAAGGCGTCGACATCCTGAATTATATTATTCAATATGACCGGAAAATAAAAACATTGGATTATGCCTATTTCTGGGCTAAACAGTGGGTGAAATATCGTTTGAAATTTAAAATCAACAGGGAAACAAACCGGAAAATATTCAAAAAAATGTATCCCAACCATATACTCATTATCCTGATGTATTATTTGTATAATATCTATTACTTTTTTAAAATTAAAATCACATAATGCTTTCTGTCAGTATTTTAATGCCTGTATATAATGCGGAACCGTATTTGTCTGAAGCCATACAAAGTATGCTCAACCAGACTTATACTGATTTTGAATTGATTATACTGGATGATTGTTCGACAGATCGTTCGGCTGATGTGGTTCAGACTTTCTCTGATACAAGGATTGTATATCACCGGAATGATGTGAACTATGGTCTGGCCAATAACCTGAATACGGGTCTTAAACTTGCAAAAGGTAAATACATTGCCCGCATGGATGGCGATGATATTTCCTTACCATACCGCCTGCAAACACAGGTTAATTTTTTGGAATCTCATCCTGATATTGATTTGTGTTCTTGCGCTATGCAGATGTTCGGTGCGGATAATCAATTATGGGTAAGAGATCGTGATCCGGAACAGGTGAAAATTACTATGATGTTTTATTCAGCCGTATTGCACGCTTCATCTGTTTTCAGACGGGATGTTTTTGAAAAAAACAATTTGTATTATAATCAGGAAACCTTCCCGGCAGAGGACTATGATCTGTGGGCAAGAGCAGCATTTTATTGCAGGATGGTTAATCTGCCGGATGTGATGTATTTGTACAGAATGCACAGAACACAGGTTACCTCAACAGATCCGCGGTCGGCTGAGAAATGCAGGGAAATTCAAATCCGTTACCTGAGTGAAGCATTACCTGTATTAAGCAAGAAAGAAATTACTGATTTTGTTGATGGATTTATTATCCATAAAATCAGTAATATAGATGAGATAAAGGATTTTAAGAATCAATACCTGAAAATAGTCAAGGCAAATGCTTCAGTTATATTCTTTAATCAAAAACTATTGAAAATCAGACTTAATAAATATTTTCAACAACAGGTTTATACGTTTTTGCTGCACTATAAAATCACGAATTTTAGTAAGCTGATTCAATATTGGAGTATTATGATGGAATTAAGACCTCAGTTAGTTATCAAATTGTTTCTCAGATAAAATATATCCGTACTATGAAACAAGCTATACTCATCACAGCCTATAAAGACCTGGATTTTTTGGAAAAAATCGTAAACTTTTTTGATGATGATTTTTCGTTTTTTATTCATATTGACAAAAAATGTAAAGAAAATACCACCGGACTTTCTCAATTAAAAAACGTATATCTGTTTAGTAAATACCACATTGAATGGGGTGGAAGTAATCACCTGATGGCCATTTTGTTGTTGATGCGGGAAGCTTACAGGCTAAATGAATATGCGTATTTTCATCTTATTACCGGTAGTGATTTCCCGGTTAAACCGCTTTACGCATTCAAAAAGTTCTTTGAAGAACATCAAAATGAAAACTTCATGGAGTATTTTCCGCTTCCACGCGAAAGCTGGGGAGAGGACGGAGGACTAAAGCGTATCCGGTATTATTGGTTTGGACTGAACCGGGTGGATGTCAGAGGTCGTTTCTGGGAGTTGATACGACTGAGTCTAAGGATACAGAAAAAACTAAAGATAAACCGGAAGTTCCGGTATTTTGACGGAAAACTATGGGCAGGAGGAACTTATTGGAGTTTGTCGCAAAAAGCGATAGAGACTTTCATCCGCTTTGTTGATGAAAATCCCGGCTATATCAGACAGTTCAGGTGTACAAGTATTGGCGAAGAAATTTTCCTGCAAACGGCATTGCTGAATCTGAATGTACCGGTGATTAATAATTACCTGCGTTATATAGATTGGGGAGAAGATGGTGCAAATCCGGTTACGTTGACTGAAAAAGATTATGATCGCATTATGTCCTCTGATTGTTTTTTTGCCCGCAAGTTTGATAAAATCAAATCTGCTAAACTCATCAACAAAATTAAATCAGCCGGTTTATGAATATGAGTAAATTGAAAATAAAAATCTACACCCGTTCGATGAACGATGCGCTGTATAAACGATCTATGTTTTTCATGGATTTGCCTTATGAAAAAGTTCGTTTGCTGAATACAACTGCTGATGGTTACCTGTATCAAATGATCCGTGATGAAGAGGCTGATATCATTATCAATATTGATGAAGATGCTTTTGTATATGATCTTGAGCATCTGAAATCATTATTAGAACATGTTGTTAAGAACGGCTATGTTAATTGCGGAATGCCCGATGGCGGTATGGTAGACATTCGTAAATTTAACCCACTGGTAACCAATCCGTTTTTCAACATCCTTAATGTAAGGGAAATCAGAAAGAAGTTTTCCGAAGAAGCAATTGCCACCTATCCCTTGCATCAGGACACATATATGGATCAATATCCCAAACATATACTAAAAGGTACATATCAATTTATCAACAACGAACCCTATTGCCGTTTTTTTGTTTGGTTAAGCCAAGAGTTTAAAACTTTGTATTTGAATGCTGAAACACATCCGGATGGAGAATCGACGATACTGTATAATCACAAACAGGAACCTTTTCTGATTCACACCTGGTATTCCCGGTTCTTCAACACAGACCGTTTTCACACGAATAGAATCAATGCGGTTGTGAAGGAATGTGGTAAACTCAGTCACAGATTATATAAGCCATCTCTGAAAGAGTTGTTTAGCTCTTTTATGAAACTGAATTATCACGAAACCATCAAGTCTATCGTGAAAATGAAAAAGAAATTAATCCCTAAAAATGAAAAATGTTGATATCAGTTATCATACCGGTTTACAATGTAGAGCTTTATCTGGCTGAATGCCTCGATAGTGTGTTGGCACAGACATATCCCCATTATGAGGTGATTTGTGTGAATGATGGCTCTACGGATGGAAGTCAGGTTTTGCTGGATAACTACGCAGCAAAATATGATAAGATTCAGGTAATAAATCAGAAAAATAAAGGGTTAAGTGCCGCTCGTAATGCCGGAATTGCTACAGCCAAAGGAGATTATATATTCCTGCTCGACAGTGATGATAAAATAGAAAAACATGCTTTTGAAACATTGGTTGCCAAATCGAATGGCGAAGATTTTATTTGTTTCAATGGCAAAAGATATTTTGAAGAAACAAATACTGAGGATATTCCGGATGAAGGAATCTCAGCTGAATTTGAATCAGGATGGGATTATTATAATCAATTTGCGCTGATTGACCGGAAATTTCATTTTGTATGTACTGTATTAAGGCTGTACCGCCGTGAATTTGTGTTACAGCATAAACTACATTTTCAGGAAGGTATTTTCCACGAAGACAATCTGTTTACACCAATTGCCTGCTATTATGCTCAAAAGGTAAAAATCATTCCGGATTGTCTCTATATTTACCGCATACGAAAGGGCAGTATTACGCAAAACGTAAAAGCCAAGCGACTTCTCGATATTGTTTATATTGCAAATACCCTGGCTGAATTTTTTATTTCTAAAGATGATATTGATAAAAAAACTATTTACCGTGAAATTGCCGGATCTTATTTCAGGGGATTTATGCCCGAAGAGATAAAGGCGTATGGAAATAATGACAGCATACTTCGCAGCAAAATAAACTGGCATTTTTATCAAAAAATCAGTATCTTTCCCCGGCATAAGAGAATATATCGACTGTTGAAAGTTCATCCGGCGCTGTTCAGATGTTATCTGTTGACAGAAAAATGGTTGAAAATAGTTAGGTGATAAAAAATAAAACGGACTCCTTTTTTCGCAAAAATAAAAATTATGTTTTCGGTTATTATTCCATTATACAATAAGTCTCAATATGTCGAAAAAGCCATTCGGTCGGTTTCAGTTCAAACATTTCAGGAGTTTGAACTGATCGTGGTTGATGACGGTTCTGTGGATAATGGTGTGGAAATAGTCGAAAGTCTGTTTCAGAAACTCACAGCTCCTTCGGGTGGCTGGAGCATCAAAACCCAATCCAATTCGGGCGTTTCTACAGCTCGTAACAACGGTGTGAAAAGTGCAAAATATAATTACATCGCTTTTTTGGATGCTGATGATTGGTGGGAACCTGATTTTCTGGAGGAAATGAAAAAGCTGATTGAAGATTATCCCGAAGCCGGAATTTATGGTTGTAATTATTATTTTGTAAAAAATAAGGTTCTGCGGGTTGCGCCATTAGGACTCGAAGCCGTATTTAAAAAAGGATTAATTAATTATTTACAGGTATATGCCAAGACCTTGTGCATGCCCCTGACGTCAATTTCCGTTGTGGTTCCGAAATCAGTTTTCACGGCGGAACAAGGGTTTAAACCAAACCTCAAACTGGGAGAGGATTTTGATTTGTGGGTACGCATTGCAGCAAAATATCCGGTAGCTTTTATCAATAAACCATTAGCATATTATAACCAGGATGTAGCGTTATCCGGCAGGGCCGTTAATGATCGGTTATACGAAATACATGAACACATGCTGTTTGTTGATTACGGTGACTTAATGCACGAGAGTGACTTCAGGCATCTGTACGAAAGGTTGGCTTTATACGGATTATTGCCCTACTATCTGGCCGGGAAGCACAGGCCTGAGATAAACAAAATTCTTGCATCAGTTAGTTGGTCACAACACGAATATAAATACCGTTTATATTATCTGATTTTACCGCGAAGAATAGTGAAATGCTGGTTTGCATTCCTAAAAACAGGATCGAAAGTTAAAACTTTCTTAAAAAGAATATAGTGAACATACATATAATCAATTGTTTATGAGGATAGCCTACTTGTTTGGTTCGTTGACCCGGGGAGGAACTGAAACGCTCATGTTGGATGTTTTTCGTCATGCACCTGAGCACGGCCTGGATGCCATTGGTGTGTACAGGAAAACGGGAGAATATGAACAGGACTTTTTGAATAGTGGTATACCTATGTTCAAATTAACTCCGGGGGACGGTAAATTAAATTATTTACTGAGCTTACGCAAGCTGTTGTTAAATAATCAGGTAGATATTGTACATGCACAACAGCCAATTGATGCTTTTTACGCTTTTTTTGCCTGTCTGGGCACTAAAATCAAAGTTATGCTTACGCTACATGGTTATGATTTTAATGACAACAAAGCTTCTAAATTTATTTTGAAGTACATCATCAGTCGGACCGATAGAAATATTTTTGTGAGTAAATCACAGCTAGATTTTTATGTGAAACGGTTTAAGCTGAATCCTGTCAAACAGCGAGTTGTGTACAACGGTATTTCTTTTTCCAAAATCAAGGATACATTCGATAAAAAAGCAATTGACGAATTACAGGGTGAGCAAAACATAAAAAAAGAACTTAATCTGTCTCCTGATACCTTGTTGTTGAGTAGCGTCGGTAATTTTATACCAGTGCGCGATCAGATGACTTTATGCCGCTTTGCTAACCTGCTAAAAAAACAAGGTGTTGATTTTCAGTTATTGTTAATTGGAAAGCGATTGGATTTTGTTGCCTCTCAATATGATGATTGTGTAAGTTATTGCCGGGAAAATGATTTGTTAAATCATATCAGTTTCCTGGGCATGCGCACTGATGTCCCTCAAATACTGGCACAATCTGATGCTTTTGTATATGCCACTGATTATGATACGTTCGGTATCGCAGTGGCTGAAGCTATGGCAACAGGAATCCCTGTTTTTGTCAATGATTGGGAGGTGATGTCGGAAATTACGGTTCATGGAAAATATGCAACCCTGTATAAAACTAAAGATGAAAGGGATTTAGTTAAAAAATTTATGTTATTTTTGAAACATAAAAACGACTATATAAGCAAGGCTCAGCTTGCACAGCAATTTGTCAGGGAAACATACAATATTGAAAGTCACATTTCAAACCTGATGCAACAATATGAGTTTTAGTCTGTACACTAATGAAAAGTCTGATATTTAAGATAATACGATATTCCGGATTACCTTTTTTCTTCAGGGAATTTATCCAGAAGAATAGGGTCAGCATACTCCTGTTCCACAATATCAATAAAAAAGATGCAGAAAAGGCTTTTGATTATATTACCCGGAAATACAACGTTATTTCTTTGCAAAAATATATTGATGCTGTACAAAACAATACAAAATTACCAAAGAAAGCACTAATTATCACTTTTGACGATGGACATGTTTCTAATTATAACTTGCTTCCGGTGATTAAAAAACACCAAATCCCGGTTACCATTTTTTTATGTGCATCTATCATCAACACAAAGCGTCATTTTTGGTTCCTGCATGAGCCAATAGCCTCTATGGTCGAGGATTTGAAGAAAATTCCGAATCAGCTCAGATTGAAAGAACTCGAGAAATCTGGTTTCGTGCAGGAAAAGGAATATGAAATCCGGGAAGCACTGGATAAAATACAACTTGATGAAATGAAAAAATGGATTGATTTTCAGTCTCACACAAATTATCATCCGATTCTGCCACAATGTACGAATGCTGAAGCTGCTGATGAAATTATCGGATCGAAAAAAATACTGGAAAATGAATTACAACTGAATATTCATACTTTGTCTTACCCCAATGGAGATTATTCTGAAAGAGATATTGAATTAGCGAAAACCGCCGGCTATATTTGCGGAATAACGGTTGATTATGGATACAATACGCTGAATACCGATTTGTTCAGATTAAAAAGACTATCGGTAAATGATACCGGAGATATTAATGAGCTGGCAGTGAAAGCAAGTGGAGTATGGGCTTTTCTGAAAACAAGAAATGGGAGAAAACAACCCTATGGGTTTTCGAGAGTTAGTGGATAGTAAATTGCTTATATGTAGCTTACATGCCTTATATGGTTTAATATGAATTATTATTGTTGAATTAAACGTTATGCGAATCGGATTATTAGCTGGCAAACAGATGAGTGATTTTGTTTTAAATACCCTGAAATCGGTATTGGAAGACAAAAACATGGAAGTTGCGCTGGTAATTATCGATTCGAGACCGAAGTTAACTCTGAAACAGAAAATCAAAAAGAACTTCAAAAGGGGCAGGGGAGGTTATATGTTGGTGATGGCTGTACAAAGTTATTTCAATAAACAACTTCCTTCCAAAGATACCAAACTGTTTTGTGTCGAAAATGGATTGGAATTTATCGAGACGAGCAATCATTATGCTGATGAAACAATTAAAAAGATAAAGTCATACAGGCTGGATATA
>JARKQF010000288.1 GCA_029973975.1 Paludibacter sp. | reverse complement strand
ATTGAGTTAAACTCTATCATAAAAAAGAATATCAACGACTATCGGGAAGTGTATGCCTATATGAATGTAGAAGTTGAAATCAGGGAATCCGGCATATTTAAAGTAATAATGAATGAAACGTTGGCTGATATACTGGTCAACAACATTATCAAAAATGCTTTTGTCCACAACATCGCAAATGGAAAGATCGTTATCGAAATCTCTCCGCCGAAACTTGTTATCAAAAACAGCGGACAGGAATTCACCCTTGACTCCCAACTTATTTTCAAGAGATTCTACCAGGGGAATAAAAAACCTGAGTCCTCAGGGCTGGGTCTGGCCTTGATCAAATCAATATGCGATTTGGAAAAACTACATATAAGCTATGCTTTTGAGAATAATTTTCATCGTTTTGAAATCTCCCGGTAAAAATTTCATTTTCTTTTCAGAATCAAGTTATAGCTTTGCCAATGTATTAACTGAAATAAAAAGAAATCACAAATGAAAAAATTAATTCTTCTATTCCTATGTGTGACAGCTATTCACGTATCAACCCAAGCCGGCAACGACAGACCTATCAGTTTTGATCAACTGCCGGCCCAGTCTCAGCAGATGATCAAAAAATATTTCCCCAACCAGTCCGTTGCATTGGTTAAAATGGAACGTGAATTTTCGGGAAAAAGCTATGAAGTCATTTTCACCAATGGAAACAAAGCAGAATTTGACAGGAAAGGTATCTGGAAAGAGATTGATTGCAAGTACACGGAACTTCCTTCGGAAGTAGTGCCTCCGCAAATCGCTAATTATGTGAGGACGAATTATCCCGATTTAAAAATAACCAAAATAGAAAAAAAGAGCCGAAACCGGCATGAGATCGAATTATTGAATGGCATGGAACTGGAATTCGACGCTAACTTTAATGTAATTGATATTGATGATTAAAAAATTCGGATCTCGGATTTGGGAGATTATCCCGCTTCTTAACTTCTCCACTTCTTAACTTCTGATTTCTTAGTACTAATTTCTGACTCAAACAAATTAAAAACGTATGAAACAAAAAGCTATCTTAATAATATTGGCTCTGGCTGTAATAACACTGCCATTTTTGAGCTGTGATGACGACAAATTATCGGATGCTGCCGCCAGCGATATCAGGGCATTTATCGAAAACAAATATCCGGGTGCACAGGTCGTGGAGATTGACCGGGCAAGGAACACCATCGAGGTGGATATAATCCATGACACTTTAAGCAAAGATGTTGTCTTCGACCTGAATAATAACTGGCTGCACACATCATGGGATGTCAGGGTTTCCGAATTACCACAGGCGATAAGTAACATAGTAAATGATCCCGCATACAGTGGATACCATATCGATGATGCCGACTTTGTAGAAACGCCTCAGGGCAATTACTACCTGCTGGAACTTGAAAAGGGTAACTCCGAAATAAAAGTAAAAATCGATGAAACCGGAAAAGTATTAAATTAAAGCCAAAACCCCTTCAACCGGGGTTCAAACGCTACTTCGGTTAAATAGAGATGCCGGCTTTCCATTACCTCCAAAGGGTTACGGAAAGTCGGCACCGGTTTTTTCTCTGCTATTTACCCTAACGTGTATTTACCCTACTGCACAATTAGGCTGTGTCACTACCTGGAAGAAATCATTTCCCTTGTCATCCACCAGGATAAATGCCGGAAAATCTTCCACTTCAATCTTCCATATCGCTTCCATCCCCAATTCGGGATACTCCACACATTCAAGGCTCTTGATGCTATCCTGCGCCAGGATGGCTGCCGGGCCGCCAATACTGCCTAAATAGAAACCTCCATGCTTTTTACAGGCATCGGTCACCTGCTGACTGCGGTTCCCTTTTGCCAGCATGATCATGCTGCCGCCGTGCGACTGGAACAGATCCACGTATGAGTCCATGCGCCCTGCCGTGGTGGGTCCCATCGATCCGGAAGCATAACCCTCCGGAGTCTTGGCCGGGCCCGCA
>JARKQF010000240.1 GCA_029973975.1 Paludibacter sp. | reverse complement strand
TGGCAATAAAAGATATTACATTTGTTTCGGGGTACTCTTCAGGGGCCATATATTTTTTGAATGGATTCATCATTGTATTTTGTATCTGTCTTTAAGACAGAAAATGTTTACTTTTGTTTTTGGTTTTGTACTGAATAGTATCGATCAAAATCCGTGCCAAAATTATTACAATTGCCAATTAGAAATTACTAATTGGAAACTTTCAATTATCATTTTCAATTTTCAATTAATTATGAGTAATCCTTATTTTCGGTTCAAACAATTCACTGTCTTTCAGGATAAATGTGCAATGAAAGTGGGTACTGATGGTGTGCTGCTGGGAGCATGGGCCAGCGTGGAAAACGTGACAGAAGTACTGGATGTAGGAACAGGCACCGGACTCATTGCATTAATGGTGGTGCAACGTAACCCGCAGGCAAGGGTGGTTGCTATCGATATAGATGAACGAGCAGTGGAGCAGGCGAAAGAGAATATAGGAAATTCTCCTTTTTCTGACAGAATTGGCATAGAATTGTTGGCTTTCCAGCAGTTTGTCCAGGGGAGTTCGAAGCGTTTTGACCTGATTGTTTCCAATCCTCCTTATTTTACTGATTCTCTTTTGCCTCCGGACAAAAGACGGTCAAGGGCAAGGCATTCCGTTTCGCTGACGTTGAATGATTTATTGGTTTCCGCCCGGGGCTGCCTTACAAACCATGGGACGCTCTCCCTTATCCTCCCTTACGACAAGAGGGAGGAGTTAGACGCCTTGTGTGAGAAATATCTGTTTTACATGAAACGGAAAACCATTGTATACCCTTTGCCGGATAGTGAACCGAAACGGCTATTGGTTGAGTTGATGATGTGCCCAACCGGTCATACAGAAACAAGTTCGCTCATCATTGAAAATAGCCGCCACCAATACACTAAAGATTTTACTGGCCTGGTAAGCAGTTTTTATGTTCATCTTTGACATCTTTGTATAGAAAAATGAAACCTATTATTTTTTACGACGGAGAATGCGATGTCTGTCATCGTTGGGTGAAATGGATCATAGATAGGGATGCCGGCCGGGTTTTCAGGTTTGCGTCTTTGCAATCGGATTTCTCCAACGATTTATTCTTGCATTTTAATGAAAAGATGACTTATAATTCCATTGTCATCTTTAAAAATGAGACGGAATTCTTGACCAAATCAGAAGCGGTTTCCTTTATTTTCTCTCAATTGAATGCCGGCTCCATTTTCTACAAAATGTTGAAAGTGTTTCCCCGCTTTCTCTCAGATATAGGATATGATTGTATCTCAGCAATTCGAAAAAAAATAAAAATGCGTGTTTGCCCTGTGTTTAACGGTGAAGAAAAAATGCTTTTTCTGAATGATGTTGATTTCCCGGCGTGGTTATCTGAGAATTATCCATTATAATGCTGAAAAAGCTATTTTCATTTTTGTAAAATCATAAAAAGTAGTAATTTTGACGCTTTAAAAAAATCCGGAATAGTGAAAGAAGTCATAACCATCAAGGATAAACAATTTGAATTGTTTATTGAGCAAGAGATCATTGAACAGGGAATAAAGCGGATTGCCGAACAGATAGATTCAGACCTGAAAGGGAAGGACCCTGTCTTTCTGGCTGTGCTCAACGGTGCTTTTATGTTTGCCGGAGAGTTGATGAAGAAGGTTTCCATCCCCAGTGAAATTACATTCGTACGTCTCGCTTCCTATCAAGGAACTTCTACTACAAACAAAGTGCAGGAGGTGCTGGGCTTGAATGAAAGCATCGAAGGACGCAATGTGGTGATTGTGGAAGATATTGTAGATAGCGGGAATACTATGGTGGCGCTTAAAAAGGAATTGGAGAAATATAATCCCCTGGAGGTAAAGGTTGCCACCTTGTTGTTTAAACCTGCTGCATTGCGGCAGAAACTCCATATAGATTATGTGGCGCTTGAGATCCCCAATGATTTTATTGTTGGTTATGGATTGGATTACGATGGATATGGCAGAAACCTTAAAGATATATATAAGGTAAAATAAATGTCTTTCATTAAACCCCGGCCGGTATAAATCGTCATAATGTTAAAGAGTAGAAACCGGCATGGTGAAAGGGACATCACAGAAATGTGAAAAAGTGGATAAACGCAATTAAAGAAATTAAAAAGTGCTTTTTTTCGCAATTTTCTTTATAAATTGCAGTACGGAAGAAAAAAATAGCTATTTTTGCATTTAAACAGAGTGAAAGGAACAAGCAGTAGATAAAAAAAGAGACACAATGAACAAAGATGAAGTAAAAAAAACGCCGAAAGCGAATCTGGAAAGACATCGAGGCACATATATCCTGATGGGATTGGTGTTGGGTGTTTCTATCCTTTTCTTCGCTTTTGAATGGTCGACCGAAACCCGGAAGCTTGACGAAAATGTCATTGTTCAGGATGTTTTGGCCGAAGAGGAAATCGAGATTACTCGTCGTGATCCGACACCTCCCCCTCCCCCTCCTCCTCCAGAACCAGCAGCACCCGAAGAAATCGTGGTGGTAGAAGAGAAGGTGGATACTCGAATGGAGATAAAGACGGAAGACGACCAGACTCAGAGACAGACAGAGGTTTATATTCCACCTCCACCACCGAAACCGAAACAGGAAGAGGTGACAGAAGAGATTTTCGTAGTGGTGGAAGAACAACCGGAATTCCCCGGAGGACAGGCTGCCATGATGAAGTTCCTGAGCGACAATATCAGGTATCCGGTCATTGCACAGGAAAACGGTATTCAGGGACGTGTAATTTGTAACTTTGTAGTTGAGAGAGACGGTAGCATCACCGACGTGCAGGTAGTACGAGGGCAAGACCCGTCACTTGACAGGGAAGCTATCCGTGTGATCCAGCAAATGCCTCGCTGGAAACCCGGAAAACAACGTGGATCTGCAGTACGTGTTCGATTTACACTGCCGGTAGTGTTCCGTTTACAGAACTAAAATGATTATAAAATTGTAAAGAAAGCTGCTTTTGAATCCCAAAAGCAGCTTTCTTTACTTGTATCTATCGAGATGAAACATAAAATATCTGTTTTTGAAAAACTCATAGATGATTCCATCAGGAGAGTATTGAAAGATTATCAACCAAGGACGCTGTTTGCTCCTGCTGAATATATATTGTCCCTGGGAGGGAAGCGGCTTAGGCCATTGCTGACACTGATGGCGGCAGATCTTTTCGGTAAAAATCCGGAAGAGGTTCTGGATGCTGCCCTGGCGGTAGAAATATTCCATAATTTCTCCCTTGTCCATGACGATTTGATGGATAATGCCGATTTGAGGCGCGGATATCCGACTGTACATAAAAAATGGAGTGAAAATAGTGCTATTCTTTCGGGTGATGCTTTAGTTATTGAAGCCTATAGGTATATCGCTAAAGTACCTGTTGACGTACTTCCTGATATTTTAGAGTTGTTTTCTACCACAGCCATGGAAATATGCGAAGGGCAGCAATACGATATGGATTTTGAACAGAGGCTCGACGTAAGAGAA
>JARKQF010000221.1 GCA_029973975.1 Paludibacter sp. | reverse complement strand
CAAACAGAATCTCAGGCTTACTTTGCCAAAGAAACAATAAGGAGACACACGGATGAGAGCCTTCACTGCATTTTTTAGCTACAAGCTTCTGGCGGTTTTCAGCCTGTTTCTGTTGTTTGGCTGTGCGCAGAATTCCTATTCTGTTAAAGACCCCCAACCGGTACAAACAGATATAGCAACACTTCGTGGGATAACCGTCTCTGGAGAGGGTGATGCAATAAAGGTGGAAATCGAGTCTGATAAGCCTCTAACGTACACCTATTATTCACTGCGCGATCCGTTTCGTATGGTGATTGATCTTTCGCAAGCCGATCCAGGCTCCGTTCAAGCTCCGGTTCTTGCTTCTACATCAAAAATCAAAAACATTTCAATTTCAAAAAATGAGTTGACTGCCGGTTCACTGGTTCGTGTTACCCTTGAAACGGTAGAGCAAGCGGATTTTGCCGTAAATCCTGATCCTTCAAATCCGCAGAGGCTGATCGTCTCTCTAGGCGCCAACCCATCATCTGCTGGTGTACCGCAAAGTGAGATTAAGGCAGCAGATGCAGCTGTGACTGCTCCAAAAGACACTACTCAGGCTAGTTCAGAAAATAAAGATTCAGCTATAACAGGCTCAAATAACAATGTTTCTCCTGAAAAGATTGAAAAAGTAACACCCCAACAGATTTTCATCACAAGCATTGATACTGTAGGTTCAGGATTTGTTCTCAGAGCGAATGGTGCGATTGATAAATATAAGTTTTTTACATTATCAAAACCTCAACGGCTTGCGGTAGACATCTTTGATGCAAAAAGCTCACTTAAGTCTCAATATATACATTTAGGTCAATTCGGGATAGAAAACGCTCGTATTGGAGTATATCCGGAAAAAATACGAATAGTTTTTGACTCAAAAAAAGCTGTGTTCCCTAAGTTCTCCATAGACAAGATAGAGAATGGTCTCCAATTGAACATGACAACTGCCACCGCCGGCACTTCACAGAGTGTTCCTGTTTCGGAGAGTAAAAAAACAGATGAAATTTCAACGAGTGCACAGGAATCAAAAGTGCCTGCTCGAATAGAGACAATTGATTTCAGCATCGTTGACGGATTTTCCAGAATATCTATAACGAAGACCGGAAACTGCGTATTGGACGAGCCTATTAAGTCTGCTGATGGTATTCTGCTTACATTCAAGGATTGTATACTTCCTAAGAGACTGCAGCGTCATTTTGATACTTCCGCATTTACCGGTAGTGTAAAAAAACTCACACCTTACCAAGGACGGGTAAAGGGAAGATATGA
>JARKQF010000220.1 GCA_029973975.1 Paludibacter sp. | reverse complement strand
CAAACAGAATCTCAGGCTTACTTTGCCAAAGAAACAATAAGGAGACACACGGATGAGAGCCTTCACTGCATTTTTTAGCTACAAGCTTCTGGCGGTTTTCAGCCTGTTTCTGTTGTTTGGCTGTGCGCAGAATTCCTATTCGGTTAAAGACCCCCAACCGGTACTAACAGATATAGCAACCCTTCGTGATATAACGGTTTCCGGAGAGGGTGATGCAACAAAGGTGGAAATCACATCTGATAAACCTTTGACGTACACCTATTATTCCCTGCGAGATCCGTTTCGTATGGTGATTGATCTTTCGCAAGCCGATCCCGGTTCCGTTCAAGTTCCGGTTCTTGCGTCTTCATCAAAAATAAAAAATGTCTCTATTTCCAAAAATGAGTTGACAGCAGGCTCATTAGTTCGTGTTACCCTTGAAACGGCAGATCAAGTGGATTTTACCGTTAATCCTGATCCTACAAATCCGCAGAAGCTTCTTGTCTCTCTTAGCGACAACTCATCATCTGCAGGTGTATCAAAAACTGAGCTTAAGGCAGCAGATGCAGATGTGTCTGCTCCGCAAGACACTGCTAAGGCTGATTCAGAAAAAAAAGGTACAGTAGTAACAAGCTCAAATCAAAAAGTATCTCCTGATAAGATTGAAAATGTCACACCCCAACAGATTTTTATTTCAAGTATTGATACAGTAGGTTCAGGATTTGTACTCAGAGCGAATGGCGCGATTGATAAATACAAGTTTTTTACTTTATCAAAACCTCAACGGTTGGCGGTAGACATCTTTGATGTAAAAAGCTCACTTAAATCTCAATATATACATTTAGGTCAATTCGGGATAGAAAACGCTCGTATTGGGGTATATCCGGATAAAATACGAATAGTTTTTGACTCAAAAAAAGTTGTGTTCCCTAAGTTCTCCATAGACAAGATAGAGAATGGTCTCCAATTGAACATGACAACTGCCACCGCCGGCACTTCACAGAGTGTTCCTGTTTTGGAGAGTAAAAAAACAGATGAAATTTCAACGAGTGCACAGGAATCAAAAGTGCCTGATCGAATAGAGACAATTGATTTCAGCATCGTTGACGGATTTTCCAGGATATCTATAACGAAGAGCGGAAACTGCGTATTGGACGAGCCTACTAAGTCTGCTGATGGTATTCTGCTTACATTCAAGGATTGTATACTTCCTAAGAGACTGCAGCGTCATTTTGATACTTCCGCATTTACCGGTAGTGTAAAAAAACTCACACCTTACCAAGGACGGGTAAAGGGAAGATATGA
>JARKQF010000195.1 GCA_029973975.1 Paludibacter sp. | reverse complement strand
ATATAAGTACCTTAAAAAAACTCTCTACTGATGCTTGTCTGTAATGAAGTTCCTGATTTTTTGTCCCAGTTCTGCATTTTCGTATATGCCTGCAAAGTTTTCAGCTCCGGGACCGAAAGCAAAAACAGGAACTAAAACATTACTGTGACTCTGGTTTGCAAAATTTACTTTAACAGTACCTGTTTTTATATCGCCATCTAACAATGTTAAACCGCCTGTCTCATGATCTGCGGTGACAATAACGAGTGTTTCTCCATCTTTTTCAGCCCATTGCAATACATCTCCGATAGTTCTGTCTAAATCGAGGATTTCTTCAACTACTTTGTCAATCTTGTTAGCATGACTCCAATCATCGATACAGGAACCTTCAATCATCAGAAAAAATCCGTTTTTATTCTCAGCATTTAACAACTCAATTGCTTTTTGATTCATGTTACGAAAAAGATTTCCTCTGATGGAAGCAACCGGCAGTTCTAAATCTGCCAGAATCGCCAGTGCCGGCAGTTTATCGATTGAGAATAATTCAGATTCATTTACAGCAAAATCATAACCTTTTTGTTTCATGACTTCAACCATGTCTTTCTTATCAGACCGGTTCTTCCAGTATTTCATACCACCGCCGGCTATAAAATCAATTTTACTAGCTGGATATTGACTGACAATTTCTTCTGCAAGATCTCTATCTGTTTGATGGGCAATAAAAGCCGCCGGTGTAGCATCATTAAGCCTGCAAACAACACTGATACCGGTTTTTTTACCTGCTTTTGCTGCATAATCCATGATTGTTGTTAATGGATTTCCCAAGGTATCGACACCAACTACATAATTATTGGTTTTCTGTCCGGTTGCGATGGCAGTTCCGGCAGCTCCCGAATCGGTAATGAGCCGGTTATGACTGTATGTTCTGGAAAGTCCTACTACCTGGAAATTATCCAGGTTTAGCTTTCCTTTGTTGGCAACCCAGGCTGAACTGATGTGAGAAAGTCCCATTCCGTCTCCAATAATCAGGATTACATTTTTAACTTTTTTATTCTGAGATTGTATTACTTGTACCGTTTGATGAGGATGGAGGTTTTGGTAAACCGCATCATCAACAATTTGGTTCGTCGCATATTTTGATAAATTGCGTGTATTCTCAGGTTGCTGTGAGAAAATACAGGTAACCTGAAAGACAATAATTATAACTATGTATATATGATGATGTAATTTCATTTTAGTAATCCGGGTTTTGAGCAATACCACTAACCGATGTTTCATCGAAAGGGATTGGGTAAATGACTTTGTTGTCGTTGTAATTTATTATCTCCCAGGTATGTACACCAGCATATTCCCTGTTCAGGTTTTTCTTGTTCCTGTAAACGTCAAGGGTTCGATGACCTTCGAAAGCCAGTTCGAGATGTCTTTCATCCAACACAATATCCAGCACATTGTTATATCCCTGCATATTTGAGGTGCTAAAAAGTTGATTCCCGCTTAATCCGGCGCGGTTTCTGATTATATTTACATCAGCCAAGGCATTTGATTCTTTACCTGGAATATTGGCATACGCTTCGGCACGGTTGAGAATAACCTCTGCCCATCGGATCATGACAGGAGAGCTCAACATCGGATCCCCGTCCTGATAAGAATATTTTGTAATATAATATAAAGGGAATGAATTCCTGTGTTGCATTTTTTTTGTTAATCTGACCTGTGTTTTTATCCCGTTCAGCATGATGAAGTGTTTGGTATATCCTTCAACATTTTCCGTTTGGATTGTAATTTTTTGATTATTATCATCCATAAAATAAAATTGATTTGTCAGATCTTTTTGAACATCTATGATGTTGTTGGACCGGGCATCTCTGTAATCTGTGCCAGGCATGGGATATCGAATCATCCACTTTGTTTCATCCAGATATTGAGGCAAAACAAAACCATAGCGAATATCATTGGGGTTTTTTTCGTATAAATCATTCATGGGGTCGGATGAAAAGACTTCACCCCATCCAATGCCATCATTTAAATACATGGATCCGATGTTGGACTGGCCTTGTGAGTCGTAACTGGTCATGGCAACAGCCCATAGTGTTTCTTTTGAATTCAGGGCATTTTTGAAATAGTTTGGAAAATTGCCCGTAGATTCAAGTTTGCTTTCAGCTGTAGCGCCATCAAGCATTTCATCGACCAGGTCAATTACTTCCTGATATTTACCCATGTGCAAATAAACTCTGGTGAGTAACCCCTGAGCAGCTTCTTTTGAAGCGTATCCTGCATTTCCTCTTCTGGTTCCACGCTGCATCAGTTTGATCGCATCGGTCAAATCTTTTTCAATCTGATCATATACTTCACCAACCGAGGCTCTTTCGGTGTTCTGAATTACAGAGCTATTGCGAATCACAATGCCGGGATTTTCTCTACCATAAGAATATGGCTTTGCATAGAGATTGACAAGTTGCAGGTGTACAATTGCCCTTAAAAACAGATTCTCACCTTTCAGATAATCCAGTTTTTCTGAAGTCCCGTTTTCAATGGCATCAATGACAAAGTTAGCCCCGTAAATAATTTTATATCCAGACCACCATACATAAGAAACATTTTGTAAGGAAGCATTTCTTTCATAAGTATATGCCTGAAAAAGAGTAGACGTTGTTCTTCCGGATACGACGATTTCATCACTTGGATATTCGGCCATTTCATATTGTCGTCTTAAATAAGAATAGGAAGATGATGTTGTTCCTTTGTATTCAAGAGGATCCTTAAACATAGAATAATTACCATCAGTGGCATAAACCAATCCGTTGTATGAATCCCTGAGTGCTCCCGCTGTTGATTCATCAGAAGGAAAATAATCAAGATTACATGCAGCAACCAATCCGGTTATACATATAATTGTAAATATCTTTTTCAGTTCTCTCATTGTAATATTGCAATTACATTGTAATAATGTCTTAAGGCACTGTAATACTATGGATTTTGTTATATCCGGTTGTTGCATCCCAAACATTGTCATTGGCTAAACGGATACTGAATTCCGGTCTTCCGTACAGTGTTGGTTCTGGATCCGGCAAGTGCAAATAAAGGTCAAACTCTTTGCCCGCCATTTGTGTTGAGAGTGTGTGTTTGATAGAAATAGTATATTCTCCGCCGGCAAACCAATAGCGAGGATCACTATCAGGTTTTACCACATATTTTTCATTTGCATCCGATTTTGAAACAAAGATGAGCTCAAGTTCGCGAGGATTGGCAGGTGCGGCAAATCCAACATTTTTCACGTTGATTTTAGCAACAAATTCTTTTCCGGCTTCCGGAGTTGGCGTAAATTTACCTTCGGTAAGCACAAAGCGATAGCCCAGGCGACGTGCAATTTCATCAAAACAGCCCTCGCTTCTCCAGTTGCCAAGCACTGTGCCATGATAACCTGAATTCAAGTATGACCAATGGAAGTTCTCCATTTGAGTAAGTGCATTCTCGCAGGTTGAATAAGCTGAAACCCCACAGGTTTCTCCTCCCATTACAACATATTTTGAATCAGCATGCCAGAATTCACGTTGGCTGTTACTTGAAAAAGTGCCGTAATCATTAGAACTTGCTAAAAAGCAGTCGTTATGGGCAGCGATACGTGATAGATTAGAACCATTATAGGCAGTTAGTACAGAAATAGTATCAGCAAAAGTTATATCAAAACATTTAAGCTTAAACTGAGGAGTGCGGACACAGATCATACGATCCTGTGGTAATGCGGTGAGCAATGCATCCAATACAGCCCGGCGGGGGGCATAATCCTGCGGAGTGGAAAGAGTCATGCCAAAATTGGAAGTGTAGTACCACTCACCCCACACACCCACAAATCCTGCTTCCATAACATAAATTACATCCGAATATTCCTGAAGAATCGGAGCAACTTGTTGGATGTGTTGTAGTACAATTTCCTGAGAGGCATCCCAGGGTTTATCACTTTCACTTGAAACGTACGCAAAACGGAGCACGCATTTACTTCCTCCTTCACGTAAAGCTTTCATATTCGTTTCAATGCGTTCCAGATAGTCCGCAGGTATAGGTTTGTCACGATAATCCGTAAGATAGTAGAGTGTCAGAAATAAACTTCTACCCAGTGCTCTTTGAGATTCGACGGTAGAAGTAGTTAGTACATTTGTGGTACCGGATCTGAAAGACTGATTATGATAAAATCCCCGTTCGGGGTTGATGAAAATGTCAAAAGATTCTGTGTAAGTTACTTTTGTGAGTAATTCATCTTCATCAACAGGTGTTTTTTTGTCACAGGACAATAGGGTAAATACAAATAAAAACCCCATCAGACTACAGAATAATTTGTTTTTCATCATATCAATTTTTTAAATTAGTATTATAAAAGTGTTAAACCGTTTTTATGAACTTAATACGATGCAGGTATATGGTCTATACCAGTTTACTACCTGCATCGTATTTTGTTAATCAACAGATATTGATTAGTTTAATTTTACTGTTAACATTCCTGCTTTTGTTGCAGCGTCGGCTGCTGCAGTAGGCAGAGAACCTGTTTCATTCCAGTCGGCATTAGAAGAGAAAACACTGAATCCAATTTCATTAGCCAATGTAGTTGGAACCATTTCACGTACAATTCTGGCTTCGAATTCAACAATGGTGCCGCTAACTGTTTTAACTTCAGACATTGAAACAATACCACTGCCGGCAGCAACGACTTCTTGCCAGTCCCATGCATCCTGAGCTGTGTCAGTTGGTTTCTTGAATACAATTGCGTCAGCCATTCCTTCTGTTACGAATCCTTCGATCAGATAGTCTGCTCCGCAAGGATCCCACAACCATGAGGTTGCACCTGTAGCTGGATTGTTGTCGGTGTTCAGGAAGATGTCAAGTGGAGCCACGTGTGTTTGATCCAATTTCAAATAGAAGAAAATGAAATTAGCATCGGCGCATACTTTCAGTTCTTTCAACGCTGTTAGAGAAGCGCCTTCAGGTAAAGTTGTGCTGGCAAGCTTGTTAGCAGGAACTTCACTCCAGTCGGTGAAAATACCATCTAATTTAATCAACGGTTTAGTCAACGAGATTTCTTCTGTGATAGTCTTGCTTTCATCTCCGTTTTTAGCTGTTAATTTCACTGTGTAATTTCCTTCTGCAGCATAAGTGTGAACCGGATTAGCTTCTGTAGAAGTTGTTTCATCTCCGAAATCCCAAATATACGAAGTTGCATCTTTGGATGTGTTTGTAAATGTTACAGTGAGATCTTCTGCTTCATAGGTAAACGACGCGGTAGGAATCACTGCCTCTTCACATGCAAAAGCGATAAAAGCTAATGCTACAAAAACTGAAAATTTAAAAACTTTTTTCATGACTTTGTTTTTTTAATTGTTAGTAAATAAAAGGAAATTGATATTTGTTGTTAAAATAATTTCTATAATCATGGATTTTGCTCAATGCCACTTACCGATATTTCATCAAATGGAATCGGGTACTGGATTTTGTTATTATCGTGATTGATAATTTCCCAGGGTTGTACACCGGCATATTTTCTGTCCATACTCTTTTTGTTACGATATAAGTCAAACATGCGATGACCTTCGAATGCCAACTCTAATCTGCGCTCATCCAACACAACATCTAAGACACTGGTATAACCCTTGGTTGCCATATTGCTTGTGGTAAAAAGCTCGTTTCCTGACAAACCCGCACGGGTACGTAATACATTTACATCAGCCAAAGCTTCAGCTTCTTTTCCTGATGTTTTAGCATAAGCTTCGGCTCTGTTCAGAATTACTTCAGCCCAACGCAACATCACCGGTGAATTCAACATCGGATCTCCATCCTGATAAGAGAATTTTGAAACATAATACATGGGGAATGAATTCCGGTTTTGCATTTTCTTGGTAAGACGAACTACGTGCTTTTGTCCGTTCAGCATGATGTATTTTTGTTCGTATCCGTTAATTGATTCTGTTTCAACGTTTATCTTATTTACTCCACTCATGAAGAAGTATTTATTAGAGATAGGATCAAGCGTAACATCCTGTAATTCGTTTGCACGTGAATCGTCATCCGGGTTTTCAACCGGATACGAAATCATATAACCGGCGGTGGTGTGCAACTTGGGGATTACGAAATATGAGTACCGGACATCGTTAGGATACCTTTCATACAGGTTATTTAAAGGATCAGAAGAGTACACTTCGCCCCATCCCATGCCGTCATTCAAATACATTGAAGCAATGGATGATTGTCCTCTTGTTTCTAAAGCAGTATGTGCGACAGCCCATAATGTTTCTTTTGATGTAAGGGTATTTGCAAAATAGTTCCGGAAAGTTGCTGTGCTTTCAAGTTTTGATGCCGGAGTTTCATTCTTTAACATATCATTGACCAGATCGATAACTTCCTGATTTTTTTCCATATAAAGATATACCCTCGACAATAATCCTTGTGCAGCCTCTTTTGAGGCATAGCCGGCATTTCCGCGGCGACTGCCACCATTACTCATCAGCCGGATTGCTTCTTTCAGGTCAGCCTCAATTTGATCGTAAACCTGTCCCACAGTGGCACGTGTAGTGTTTGCGGTGTTTGTACTTGTTCTTAAAACAATACCGGGATTATTTCTACCGTGAGAATAAGGTTTTGCATACAGAGTAACCAGATTCAGGTGCGCAATGGCACGGATGAAGTAGTTTTCACCTTTGATGTAATCCGATTGTGTTGAAGCTCCATCAACTACTGATTCGATTACCGAATTAGCACCAAATATAATCCGGTAAGATAACCACCAGAAAGTACTCACATTTTTAAGAGTGGGATTTGTTCTGTAAACGGTTGCGTCATACAGTACGTCTGTAGTTCTTCCTGAAAGACAGATGTTGTCGCTCGGAAATTCAGCCATTTGCATATAATGACGGATATATGAATTTCCTCCGGAGTACAGTCCCTTGTATTCATATTCATCTTTGAACATCGAATAATTTCCATCCGTAATGTATACAGCTCCTCCCGGATCTTCAGCCAGTTGTTCCGGAGTCATAGCATCGGAAGGGAAAAAGTCCAAATCACAGGCTGTTACTAAAAATAACAGTGAAATGAAATATATTAATTTAATTTTCATACGTATAATTTTTTTAAATTAGTTTTGGCAGTTATTTAAAAACCTATTTCAACTCCAATTAAAAATTGTCTGCTGATTGGATAATTGTCATTGTACAATCCAGCTAATGAATAATCAGATGTTTTCATGCTTACTTCAGGGTCCATTCCCGAGAATTTTGTCAATGTTAGCACGTTGTCGGCAGTTATATAAACCCTGCAATTACTGATAGATACTTTTTTCAGTTTTTCCGGAGAAAAGTTATAGCCAAGTGATACGTTTTTAATCCGGAAAAAGCTACCATCTTCAAGATATCTGGAAGAAACACTGTTAGAAGATTTGTTTCCATTCATAACCAGTTTCGGGTGCGTAGCTTCATCTCCCGGATTTTGCCAGCGTGTCCAGCCTACTTTGTTATTTTCTAAAGACATCTGATTGTATCCAAGATAAGCTCCGTCAGCATCCATTGCCAACCTGTTGTAGTTGAATATCTTATTGCCAACAACAAAGTTTGTGTTGATATTCAGATCGAAGTTCTTGTAATTGATCGTGTTAATGAACCCACCACTGAATAATGGAGTAGCTTTCCCAACCACCTGGAAATCCGCGTCATTGTATACATTGGTAGTTGTACGGTCAATCACGTTTCCTTCTGTGTCATAGGTTAATTTTTCCCATAATGGGTCACCATTGGCAGGATCAACACCCATCCACTTCGGCATATACCAGCTGTAAATGTCTTGTCCCCGTTTAACCTGTTGATTTACGGAGCTTCTCTGTTGTAAGAAAGCTTCATCATCAGGTGTTGATGTCACCACATTTTTATTGAATCCAATATTGAACATGGTATTCCATTTAAATTCTTTGTTTTGAATATTGAGTGTATTCAATTGAATTTCAATACCACGGTTTCTAACGCTACCTACGTTGGCTGTCATTTCAAAGAATCCTGTAGAAGGAGCCTGCGGTACATCCAATAATAAATCTTTATTTTCGATGTTGTAGAAATCAATATTCAATTCAATGTTTTTCCATAAGTTTACATCAACCCCTATCCCGGACATATATGCTGTTTCCCATCTCAGGTATGGGTTGGCCGGGCGGGTAGGGGTAGCACCTACAATGTTTTGATAACTACTATTCAGTGAATAGGTCGACAAATACTTGAAACTACCAATCTGGCTGTTTCCTGTAACCCCGTAACTAGCTCTTAATTTCAGGAAGGTAATAAGATCATTTCCAGCAAGAAATTCTTCATTACTGATCAACCAGGATGCGGCAGCCGAAGGGAAGTAACCAATACGATCTTCAGGTCCAAAAGTTGAACTTGCATCTGCACGATAGGACGCTGTTGCAAAGTATTTCCCGGCGTAACTGTATTGAGCCTGGGCAAATGCCGACCATCCGGCTCCCGGGATTTTATAGCCTTCAATTTCATAAATAGAACTTGCATTCAACGCATCCATGCCATTAGGCATACCAGTACCGGAAGCAGCTGTAAATTCCGTATGATACTTACCATATTCCCAACCCAACAAACCATTTATACTGTGCAATCCATAATTCTTGTTGGCTTTTAAGATATTGGTAGTTCCAAATGACTGGCTCATTCCAATGCCGTTGTAAATATAACCGTTGGCATAAGATGAACTATATGAACGCGGGTCAATAAACTGAACATTTTTATAGGTGCTTTGGTCGAAGCGATTCGTTGTGGTTAATACTAACCAGTTGGTAATGTACCAGTTTAACTGGAAATCGGCCACTAATCCGTAAGAATGAGATCTGTTATAATTATATTGTTCATTGTGCAATGAGTTCCATTTATCCTGGGAATACCAGGTTTTTCCGTCATCCGGACGCGTTGCACTGGTAATTTTCACAATCTCACCATTAGCATCGTATGGTATGTCCCAGGGCATTTTTGTATAGGCATCATTAAGTGTTGTCCAGCTTGATGTACCCTGATCGTTTGAATTGTTATAGGCTAGACGGATATTCATATCCAGCTTATCGGATAACTTGGAGTTTAAATTCAAACGGGCAGCGATGCGTTCAAAGTTTGTGTTGATTAATGTTCCGTCTTCCTTGAAATAGTCAACACTGGCAAAATATCCCATTTTCCCTGTACTTCCGGCAGCAGACACATAATAATTCTGGGTGAATCCCGGAGAAAAGAATCCGTCGACCCAATCATAATCTTTATCCAATAATTCAGCAGGACGAAGCATTTTGAACAATGCCGGACTGTATAAGTCTTTGTGCATATAGTAAAGTTCTTCTGAATCCATCAGGGAGAAATTACCGAAAAGAGCAGATTTTGTTCCTGCGGTAGCTTTGAAATTTACTTTTGTAGCCTGATTGTGTTTGGCCGATTTTGTTGTTACAACAATAACACCACCGGCAGCGGCTGATCCGTAAAGCGCTGTTGCACCGGCATCTTTCAGAACAGAGATTGTTTCAACATCATTCGGATTAAAAGAGCCATAAGGAATTCCGTCAACTACAAATAAAGGATCCGATCCTGCGGAAATTGATCCGGTACCACGAATCTGAATCTCGGCAGCAGATCCGGGTTGCCCTGATGCATTGTAAATCATTACCCCTGCAACTTTCCCTTGCAGCAGGTTTCCAATGTCAGATGATGTCACATCAGTAAGTGCATCTTCTGTTAGTGTTACTACTGAACTCGACAGCTCAGCTTTTTTCTGACTGGAATAACCCATTACAATTACTTCATCCATAACGAAGTTGTCAGGATACATCGTAATGTTGATTGTCTTTTGGCTATTTACAGCCATTTCCGCTGATTTGTAACCTACGAACGTAAAACTGAGTGTGCTCTTTTCGTTCGGGACTTCAATGCTGTAATTACCGTCCAGGTCGGTAATTGTGCCTCTGGTGGTATTTTTCACAAGAACACTCACGCCTGGCATCGGAAGATTGTCTTCTCCAGATGTGACTTTACCTTTTACGAGAAACTGAGCAAAAGTTCCCGAAGAAATGAATAGTAAAACCAGGCAAATGAAAAACGAATTTTTTCTAAGCATAATTTATTCTGGTATTAATTAAAAATTGATAATTGATTATATTTTAAATTCTGAATTCTCGTTTTATTTGTCTGCAACACCCGGTTTCGAAATGAAACCGGGATTGCAGACGCACACACCAATTAAAAAAACTAACCCCATGTGTTAATCATAAACTTCAATTAAATAATTACGTTTGAATGTGGGTTTGATAAATGGATTCTTCCCATCAATTATATATGTTTTCCTGTCGTCAGAAGTGTATTCGCGAACTGTATATTTTTTGTCTTTATCTAAACCTCTCAGCTCGATATCTCCGTTCCACTCATCTGCATAGAAAGCATAGTACAAGGTATCTCCTTTTTGAAGTACATGTGTTTCGGGTTTATCGTAAGCAATATCATATAGATTGAGATAGGTGCCTTTTGAAATCATTTTCTCGTTGTAGATACCAACCCACTTTTTATAAAGTTTTTCTTTTTCGGGTGTGAGCAAGTAACTCCCTTTTACGTGTGGATTGTCCTTCGGATAAGTAAATTTGGAACCAATAACTCCACCGATACCTATCTGAGTGCCAAAATCATCACCATTGTCGCTTAATTCGATGTGGTCGGCATAATAAGCCAAGTTTTGTGTTATGGCTCTGTATGCCTTATTTTTCAAACGTACCTGAAAACTTGAAGTCGGATCTGAGGCCACAGCCTGATTCATGTATGGGATATTGAAAAAATTAATGGCACATCCGCAGGGACAATTCTGAATTACGGCGTCGGGTTTGTATGATCGTGCTACATCGTAAATCTGTTTGAAATAGGTTGGTAGTAGTTCAATTGACTGTTCGGGATACTCAAGCTGACTGGCCTCGTTGTGGTCGGCCGGACAACAGTTCATGTGCTGACCGTCTAATTTTAGCCCGTCGAAATTCCATGTTACCATAAACCGTTTAAGCAGTTCATCGGTATGTTGTTTGGTGACTGGGTTGACAGGTGAGAGGTAATAACTGTCCCACCATGATATTAACTGAGGAATCCATTCGCTGGTTTTAAGCAACATTTCAGGATGTTTTTTCAGGATGTTTGTCCCCGGATCTGCAGCGAGCGGCGCCCACCAGAGTTTTGCCTTGAGACCAAGCTTGTGAATCTCGTCCGTCATTCTCCGCATATCTTTATCACCTCCCGGAAAACGTTCATTGGTTTCCCAGTCTCCTTCAGCAATCTGAAAACCATCATCTACATCAACCCATTTAAAGCCCAGTTCTTTCACTTTCGGCAGTGTACCGATTACTTCGTCAATGGTAAATTGTCTTTCATAACCCCAGGCACACCAAACCGGTTCGTATGCTTCAGGTTCGGGTTCAGGGAAACTAATTCCTTTTTCAGCCTGCATATATGCTGAAAATTGCTGTAAAGCGTTGAAGAAGTCGCCTGTGTGTACAGCAACGAAAGAATCAAAAGTTCTGATGGTATCGTTTTTTGCCAATATTACCGGATTTTCGTATTCGTAGAGGAGAGCAGCCTTGGCATAATCTTCATATCTTACCCATTCAACCGGCATCGAAACCAGTTTTAAGGTGGATTCTGTCAAACCGGTTGCAATACCCCCATCTTTTCTCCAGATATTTACCATGGGAATACCACCGCCATAATCTGAATTATTCATACCCAAATAATTTTTTTGATAGAATCCTTCTTCCACAGGGAGTATCCAATCTTGTCTTTTATTGGTAGAGGAGGGTTGGAATGACCACATCAGGTTTTCCCCATTTTGATTTTCCACCCTTAGTTCATGATTCTTCCAGGCTGTTATGGTTGCTTTTTTATCTCCATTGTTTACATAATAGGTTTCAAAAAGCAACAAGTCAGGGAAATTTTTATTAATTGTAATTTTTTGATGCTTGGTAATTTTATAACCATCCTCATTAAATTCTCCAACGATATTGTAACTGATAAGATTTTCATTATCTGATTTTTCAAAATTCTTCAGTTCAAATTCTCCGGCGCTGAATTCTCTGGCAATAAGTTCGTCGGCCACGTAAAAATCATTGTAAATGTCTTTTGTGTTTTCATTAAGCGATGAAAATTTCACCTGCATTTCTTCATTAATCTGCATTTGCAGATTACCATTTGAAATAGTGTGATCTGATGAACATCCGGTAAGGATTATCACCGTTGTAAAAAATAAATATAACCAGTTTTTCTTCATAAGACGATATATATTAATTCAGTGTTAACGAAATAATTTTTTAGCATTTTCATAATAAATTTTCTTCAAAACCTTCTTTGGAAGGTGCAAACCACTGTATGACCAGTGATAACCGTAGTCCTGGATATAAAAATGTTCATCGTCAGTTTCGAGTATTCTGAACATGTGTCTGTACATGGAAGCGTTCATCCCGTTATCGGTTCCAAATAAAACACGGTCGGCGTATTTAATCAGGAAAGCCCTGGTTGTACGTGGGGTAACTGCCGATTCTCCCATCCTTCCCGCAATGTCGATGTAGAGATTAGGATATTTATCGAGTAATTTTCCAAGGCGTTCCAGATCATGATTCATATTTAAATAATGACAGGCAATGAATTTAGTCTTGGGGTTTGCTTTTAATGCATTTTCAAAAGAAAGCATTAGTCCTTCGTAGCCCAGGTTGACTTTAGTGGTGTCGATATACCATTTGGCTGATGTTACGTATCCGTCATTATGGATATCCAAAGGTTCATACATCCATTTCGGTTCAGCAATGTGGATATTGATTGGCATATTTAACTCGGCACATTTCTCGAGTAAGGGTTTTAATTTGGGGTGATCAATATGAATCCCTTTACCCGGAACAGGATATCCGTAGAGATCGCCCATGCCTTTATCGCCCATTTCACCAACACCCACTGCACCCAGGTCTTTGTGACGGATCAATGTTTGAATTGCTTTTTCTGCCCACTCCGGTTCACCAAAACCAGTATAATCAAAGCTGGTCCAAAAAGCGAATCTACCGGCATGGGCTGCGTATTTTTTTACGAATTCTTCAAAAGGCTTACCGATCCAGTTACAACTTAACAAGTGAGTTTTTTCAATTCCACATGCATTCATGTTTTCGACCCAGGCATTTATTTCCTCTTCGTTAAGTGCATAATCATGAGAGTGAACATCAATTACCGGAAATTTACCCTTTTCTACAACTGTTTCAGGGATGTTAAAAATTGAAACCGGTTTGTAGTTCTTTAGCCGTAATGTGTCCGTTAACTGTTGACTTCTGATTAAAGGTGTTATAAAAGTCAGAAACAGTAAAGTAAGTGATATGGAAATGGATTTTTTCATAAGCGTCTCCGTTTATGGAATTAGATTTACTACGCGATATTTTTCAGTTAACAGTTCAATAACAGGCGTTACCGCTTTGGGAAAGACCTTTCTGAGGTCAATCTCATCCGAGTTTAGCAGTGCATTTTTTAACGCACGCATAAAAGTATCCTTGATTTCTGTTGCCAGGTTGACTTTGACGATGCCGTTGCGAATAGCATCTTTGACAATGTCATGGGGTATGCCTGAACTTCCATGGAGCACCAATGCCACATCCGTAGCCCGGCGAATTTCTTTTAAGCGTTCGATGTCTAGTTTTGGTGTTGATTTATAGAATCCGTGAGCTGAACCGATGGCAATTGCCAGGGCATTAACTCCGGTTTGTTCCACAAACATCGAGGCTTCTTCCGCAGTTGTAAATCCCCCTGCTTGTTGCTGTCCCAATTTAGCCACATAACCCAGTTCAGCTTCCACATTTGCTCCGTATGATGCAGCCAATCTCACAACTTCGGAACTAATCCGGATGTTTTCCTCTATATTCTTTTCGCTGGCATCAATCATCACCGAGTCAAATCCGGCATCAAGACATGCTTTAACAAGGTCAACCGAATCGCCATGATCAAGATGGATCCATCCTTCGATACCATAATCAGACAGTCCGGACCGACCCAGTGCAACCGCTTCTTTCAGCCCCATGTATTCAATAGATGAACGGGTAAGCTGAAGAATAACAGGTGTTTTCATTTGAGAAGCAGCAACCAGTACACTTTTCAGTGTCTCGAAATTGTAGAAATTGGTTGCCAGTAGTGCTTTCCCTTCCTGTTGATATTGTTTGAGTTTATCCTGTAAAGTCATAACTTAATTTGCTGATTAAATTTCTCTTTTGCCGTTTGAATAATATTTTCTTTCGAAGAGAAAGCCCCGGTACCTCCGGCAGCAGTTGTGTTGATTGCACCCGTGAGATTGCCGAACTGTTGGCACTCAATTAAAGATTTTCCCTGAATATATTGGAAAATAAATCCGGCGTTGAAACTGTCACCGGCTCCAATGGCATCTACTACTTCAGTATTCAGAAATGCAGGCATATCATTTTTCGTGTCTTTTTGAATCAGCAATGAACCTTTACTGCCTCTCTTAATTACGCAGGTATTAATATAAGGCCTGATTTTTTCTATTGCTTCATCCAGATTTTCCGAAGCGGTGAGTAGTAATAATTCCTTCTCATTCGGTATAAATACGCTTACAAGAGGTAAAATATGTGCATAATCAAAATCCCATTTTTCGATTGGATCCCACTGGGTGTCGAGTGACGTAGTAACACCCATTTTTTTTGCATAAGAAAGAATTTCGGTCAGATCTTTTTTGATTCCCGACTGAAGAAAAATGGAAGAAATATGTACATGTCTGGTCTGACTGAAAACACCTTTATTAATGTCAGCAAAACTCATCATATCCATGGTTCCCTGATAAGTGACCATGGCACGGTCTTCATTGTAATTCAAAACGATGGTCGCACCTGTGGCAGCTTTATCTGTTTCAATCAGTAGCGACGTATCCACTCCTTTAGATTTTAAGCTGGATTTTACCAAATCTCCAAAACTGTCTTTGCCTATCATACCGACAAAAGCCGTATTTGCGCCCAGTGATGCGATATTCGCCGCGAAAATTGCAGTCGAACTACCTAGTGTAAGAATCATGTCCTGTGCAAATTTTTCCTTACCAATTTCAGGTTCACCGTCAACTTTGTTTAAAATCAAATCGGCATTCAACTCACCCAGTGCTAAAATATCGAACTTCTTCATTTTAAGAGACTATTTAAATTTACGAGATTAAAAGCATAAAAATATTTATCCATGTCGTGTTCAATTTTCCCTAAAACCACAGATTCAGCATCGATACCATGCCGTTTCAGGTTTTCATACAGTTTGTAACGGGCTACAACAGCTTCCGGATGTTGCCAGATATACCTGCAACCTGTTTTAACAAGCCAGTTTTTCCTGTCTTCTGTCAACTGACCGAAATCTTTTCCCTGTTCGTCTTCCTGCAACCATTTTTTCCATCTGTTTGAATCATAAACAAGACGCCAGAGTGTGTTTTTGATGTTAGATAGTTGTGCTATTCCATTACTCAGTTGAATTTCTTTTTCCTCCAGTTCAACCAAAGCGTCGTATTCACTCATTGTGAACTCAGGTCCGACATTGGCGGCGCCCATACCACAAAGCGGATAATCTTCAGGATTAGTGACTCCATCTGTGTAATGTCCTTTTATGTAGCTTCCGAATTGTTTTACTTTTTGTGTTAATTGCAGCGCTACTTCTTTATCGAAAGTTGTGGTGTGCAAATCTGTACCTACTTTTCCAACGATAAAGCAAGGCCATACATCTTCTAAACTGGCGTCTTTCAATCCTTTTTTCAATTCAACTATAAAAGTGTCAAAAACCGCTTCATCAGCTAATCCACCATGTACTTCTTCTGTCCCTACTTCATAAGAAATCGGTGGAATATTGTTTTTTCGTCTGAATAATTCAGCATGCACCATCAATTCAACTGTGCGTGCTGCAACCACTTTTATATCAATAATTTCTCCTTTGGGAAGAAAAATATCAACTGTCGGGTCAACATGAATCAGGTGATATCCGGCCAGAATGGCGTCCTCAAATGATTTTTTAACGCCATTCATCGCGCGCTCCGTATCCCATCTTTCTATCGATTGAACGTCTTTAAGCCACGGGCCACCATGATCTATGGCAGCAATGTAAGGCCCGTTATAATTAACAGCATCAGCCTCAATTGTTAAAAGTTTGATAAATTCCCGTTGAGTAAGACCGGTATAACCACCATCTCCATCCACCTGATTGAGTGTTGCGGCGAATTTAATGGGTGCGTTATTTCGTTTTGCAGCTCTGAAAGCAGCTTTAATAACAGAGGTAGAATTAGGACATACTGCGAATAAAGTTCTTTTTATACCTGTTTCGGCCTCTAAAGTAGCGATTTGTTTTAATATATTTTCCGTTAATGCCATATTTATTAATTTTTTATACGAAAGAATGGTTGTTGTAAATCGATACTCCTTCAACTACACGGGCAATGTTACCCGAAACAGAAGGATTATCAGGATCTAATCCCAAGGTCAGTGATTTGTAAAAACCGAGTAGCTGTCCAATCAATACATAAGGGATGAAACTGTATTCATTTCCCGAATATGTTAGATTGTCAAGACAGATGTTTAAATCAAATTGTACACCTTCAACGTTATGTTTTTTTCCGGCAGAAACAGCAATCTGACCTACTACCTGGTTGTTTTTGTTTATTTGTTTAACCAGATCGGTTTCGTACTGACGAACGAAATCATTGGGAGAGAAAAGATAAATTAACAATGTGTCCTTGTCAATCACCGCTTTGGGACCATGACGAAAACCTAAAAAAGTATCGAATTTGCAAATGACTTTACCATCTGTAAGTTCCTGTAATTTTAAATGACATTCCTCTGCAATCCCTTTTAATTCTCCGGAACCCAGAAATACGGCTCTTTTGAAATCCAATGAGGCAATTTTTTCAATGAGATGGGAGTATTGCTTAATGAAGTTTTCAGTACTTTCAGATAATAATTTTATTTTGTTACTTTCATTCTCAATGCTTTTAATATTAGTAAGCAACATGAAAGACAACATCATCGTAGTAAAACTACTGGTCATAGCCAAACTGACATCATTTGTCTCAGGTGGAAGTAATATCAGAAGCGAATTATTCGCCTTTGCTTTTTGTGCGAGTTCACCATATTCGTTACAGGTGATTATTATATGCACGACTTTTTTACACAAGTTATTTGCTAACTCGACTGCCGCCAGACTTTCGGGACTATTTCCGGAACGTGCAAACGAAACCAGAATAATTTCACTTTCTTTATTGAAAAATGACTCAGGGTGAGTTATCAAATCCGTTGTGGGAACTGCTTTACAATTTCTATAACCTTTTGAAGGCATAAAAAAACAGAGTGTATCACCAATAAAAGCTGAAGTGCCGGCTCCTGTTAAAATGATTTCGGAGTCTTTCGAAACTATGTTTTTCGTAAGGAAAGTTTCGATACTGTTTCTGTTCTGGACAATCAGTTCGTATTCCAATAACCACATCTCCGGCTGTTGCCGAATCTCCCTTATCGTGTTAACTCCTTCTTTTATCGATGTTTTATATGTTGTCATAATGAATGAAAAAATATGATTTTTTTTAATGTTACAAAAATAGATTCATTAATGATGTTTCGAAAATTTCGAAAGTATGTTTTATAGCATGTAAATTGATTTTGTTTGTTAGTTGTTTGATTTATAGTGTTTTGTGTTGTTTTTTATGTGATTTTTATTGTTTCGTTATGTTTCGAAACGATAATTGTATTTCGAAACATTGTAAATCGAAACATTTTGTATACTTTTGTAGTTTGTATATAATTTCTATTTATAAGGATTGTCATTATGGAAAGATCTTATTCAACCAAGGAAAGAAGAGCCGAAATTCTGCAAATGCTCAAAAATAAACCAGAAGTATCTGTTAATCAGTTAAGCGTTATGTTTAATGTTTCTGAGGTAACAATCAGAAAAGACTTAAACGAACTTAAAAGAAGAAATTTATTGACGAGAATAAGAGGCGGGGCATTGCGGTTGCCGGAAACGGGTATCGGATTGGATATGGCAATTAAGGAAAAGCAATTGTTTCATTACAGAGAAAAAAGAGCTATTGGGAAACTGGCAGCTTCATTAATCAATGAAAACGAAACCATTATTCTGGATTCGGGAACAACTACACTTGAGATTGCAAGAAATCTTCATAATTTCAGAAATCTGACCATCATTACAAATGCCATCAATATTGCGATCGAACTATCTGCTTATAAGAGATTTACAGTTATATTGTTGGGAGGTCATTTAAGAGAATCATCTTTATCAACTGTCGGGCCGTTGGCCGAGTCAACCCTGAAGATATTTTATTGTGACAAATTGTTTTTGGGAGTAGATAGTTTTAATCTGGAAGAGGGTGTCTCAACTCCCAATATTGAAGAAGCAAATATCAATCAGACCATGATGTCGATGTCGAAAGAAACAATAGCTGTGTTCGATTCTTCAAAATTCAACAAGAGAAGTTTTACCTTCATAGCTCCTGTTGAAAAAATAAATACAGTTATAACCGACGAAGGTATTCCGATGGATGTGAAAATTCAACTGAAAAAGTTGAATATAAATTTGCAAATAGCGCGGATAGACTAATATCGGAGTGGTCACTCAACCACATACTTCTTGAAGAAAGTGCGATAGGTATTCGACCAATTGCTCGGAATAGCGTGTTGCATTTCTGCATGGTAGCTGATTTCCTTGTCTACGCCAGCGGGCAGATTGTTGTAGGGAGCGAGGTTGGTGTGGGTCGGGCAGGTGCCGTCCTGCAGACCGATAGTTTCAATCACAGGACAGGTTACGAGCGTAGCGAGATTCTTCGTGTCAAAGTAGCTGAGCATTTCATATAGTTGTTCGTCGGTCCAGCCGTTCGCCTTCTTGGCAGTTTTAGCTGTATTGCCCGGCCACGACACTATCTCGAAGTAGTCTGGGTAGTCGCCCAAGAAAGGAACGCAGGGAGCTATGGCGTTGAACTTATGGTTGCCAAGAGCAGCAGCTGCATAGGCCAGTGCGCCCCCCTGGCTTGATCCTTCAGCAAATACATTCAATGTGTCGGCTGCAGCTCGGGTGTAGACGAAGTCAAGAGCCCGGATAGCGTCGCAGAAGGCGCCACGGTAGTACCATGTTTCTTTGCTTGTGAAGCCGTAGGCAAACCAGTCGCCGTATTTGTTGGTATACGGAGTCCGGTTGTTGATCAGCTGACCGCGGGTAGACAGAAACAGGTCGCACTCGTTCGGGTTGTCGTTGCCACTCGGAATCCAAGGTTTGTATCCGCCCGAGTCGTACCCCTGATAGTGGATTGTTACGCGGTGTGCCTTGCCGTCGGTAGGTTCGCACCAGTAAGCGCGAGCGATGGCGGCTGTGTCGCCCATGTCTTTCAGCGAGCGAAACTCCAGCAAGTAAACCTTGCGGGCAGATGATGATTTCTCCGGAATCTCGGTGAGCGTATACTGCGGTTCAATCATGGCCAACTCAGCTTTGGTCTCTGCCCAAAACTGATCAAAGTCAGCCTGCTTGTCGACCGGGCTGACAATCTCGGTTGGATCAACGGCGATATTGAAAGCGCGAATGAATTTGCCGTTCATACTGGCGGACACTTTGTAGATGCCCGGGTGGTTGATAGCAAGCGGCATCACAATATCCGATGTGCCGGCTGGTACATTCAGGGTAGTGTCCTTCGTGAGGACGGCAGTTTTCTTGTCGGTGGTTACAATCCATTGTACTACGGCTTGACGAACCGTATCTTCCGGGTTCTTAAAAGTCATCCTGAGACTGGGCTGCACGTTCTCAAATACCCAATTGTTGTAGACAGGTACTGTTGCGTATTCGGCTTTCAGAGGCATTAGGGTGGTGTCAGTTGGGATTGGGACATCTACGAGGATTGGGTCATCTGTAACGCAGGAAGAGAGCGAAATGGTCATCGCAGTGGCTGCAAGAAGAGCCATCATTGCAGCTCCTACCGTGGTTATGAAATATTTCATGTTAATATTAATCTGTGTTTATCAAAATGAAGAATTGTACTTAGATGGATAATATAAGTTGTTTGATGTTTTATTTCGAATATTTAATCGAATTAAAAGAACAAAATTAAGATGTTATTGAAAGAAACGAAATTAAATAAGTTATGTTTAATTAACATACTTCCAGTGTGAAGTTGTTTATTGTATTGAAAACTAAATATATATAGTTATCACGTGTAGATAATTTAATGTTTTGGGAGGTTTCGTAACTTTCGAAGAATATGATTTACTACTGCAACTATTTGATGATTTCAACCATAAGACACAACTAATTATAATTGACATGACTCATTTTCGAGAACTTTTCGATAGAGCTAAATTTCAAAATGTCAAAAGATGTTTTAGGCTTAATGATCCAAATTTATTTAATTTTTAAAACATCCCAATTTTAATGGGACACTGATGATATTGACTGATTCTTTAATTTTTCCAGCTGTTTTTTTAATTCCTCTGTTTTTTTCTTTTTTGTTGATGCCAAATTATGCTTTTCTCCCTGATCTTCTTTCAGGTTGTAAAGTTGCGGGTTTAAATCATTCCCCAGTTCTGTTTTTGTCCAGAATTCAATGGGTTCTGCATCGCTGGGTTCTATGTATTTCCATCCTTCTTTTACTATTGAAAGGGTGCTGT
>JARKQF010000178.1 GCA_029973975.1 Paludibacter sp. | reverse complement strand
GCTTCTTCCACTGCTATTTACGGATCAAGAGGAGCTAACGGTGTAATTGTTGTTACAACCAAAGGAGGAAAAGAGGGGAGAGCTAATATCAGTTATGAGGGATATTTCGGTGTGAAAAATATTGCCCGAAAATTAGATGTGTTATCTGCTGAAGAATTTGTTTTTCTGGATTACGAGCGAAGAGGTAATGATGCTTCTGCGTTAAATAAATTCAATACCTATTTTGGTGAGTTTGCAGATATTCATACAAATTTTGCAGACCGTGGCTTAAATTGGCAGGATGAAACTTTCCGGGAAGCATATTCAAGAAGTCATAAGGTAAATCTGACCGGAGGAGTGAAAACGATGAACTATTCAGGTTCATTTACGCACCAGGATGAAGATGGATTGATGGTTGAAAGTGGTATGCGCAAAGATAATCTGCGCTTTAAACTGGATCATAGAATGAGTAGTCGTGTACGTGTCAGTGCTAATTTAAATTATACAGATCAAAAAACATCCGGTATGGGAACTTCAGAGGGAGGAACCAATTTTGGAAAAATGACTCATATCATCATGTATATGCCTACGTTGGGTCTATTGGCTACAGATGAGGAGTTGAGAACTAATCCGAGAATTAACAATCTGATTACGGATGACGATGGGAATACCATGCAAAACCCGGTAATTTCAGCTGAATATGAAACGAATGACAAAGAGTTGCGTATTTTTAACGGAGGTGGTAGTCTTGAGGTTGAATTATTGAAAAATCTTAAATTTAAATCAACCAACGGGATGCTTTATCGTATTCAACGTAACAGTGTTTTTAATGGTTCGGAATCTATTAACGCGAAACGTACGAGCATCAACGGAAGTATTCAGAACAGTGAAGTTGGCAAATTTTCCACATCCAATGTGTTTACATACGACTGGAAAAAACGTCAGCATAAACTCAGTTTGATGGCTGGACAGGAATACATCAAAACCTGGGTGCGAAGTCTGGGAGTTTCTGCAACTAATTTTCCGAATGATGATATTGGCTTGAATGATTTATCATTAGGATTACCAGGGGTTCTGAGTTCTTATTTTAATGATGATGATATCCTGTTGTCATTTTTTGCCCGTGCATATTATAATTTGTCTGAAAAGTATATGTTTACTGTTTCCGCCCGTGCGGATGGTTCTTCAAAGTTTGGTAAAGCAAACAAATGGGGACTTTTCCCTTCTGCTTCTTTTGCCTGGAGAGCTTCTGAAGAAGAATACATCAAACAGCTCGGTGTGTTTTCAGATCTGAAAATACGACTGGGATACGGAGCGGCAGGTAATAACAATATACCTTCCTATCAGTCACTAGGATTATGGAGTTCAGTCAATACACCTTTACTCGAAGGTATTACTCCCGGATATGTATTAGCTCAGTTGCCTAATGACAGGCTGGCCTGGGAAACCAATACCACACTGAACATGGGACTTGATTTTGGCTTTTTCGACCAACGGTTAACCATAACACCTGAATTTTATGTTAACCGCTCCAATAATTTGCTGGTTAAGTCAAAAATGCCTCTTTCTTCCGGCTATGAATTTATGTACCGTAATATCGGATCTACACAGAATACCGGTATTGATTTGACTATCAACAGCGTTAATATTACCAATAAAAATTTCAGATGGACGTCGACTTTAACACTATCGCACAATAAAAATGAAATTCTCTCTTTGTCAGGAGAGCAATCATATCTTGAAACTTCCGGCTGGGGATACAAACAGTCTGATTATTTAGTTGCAGTTGGTCAATCTATCGGTTTGATGTATGGTTTCAAAACAATCGGACTCTATCAGACAGATGATTTTGTTACAGAAGATGATGGAACAGGAAACATGGTTTTCAAAATGGATGGAGGAAAATACGTGTTAAAAGAAGGTGTTACCAGCCGTGCAAATGTGGATGTGAAACCCGGTTACTGGAAATTTGCCGATACTGATGATGCCAATAAAGGTGTAATTGATGATAACGACCGTCAGGTGATTGGTAATGCTACTCCTATATTCCACGGTGGTTTCAACAACACTTTCGTGTATAAGAATTTCGATTTAAGCTTGTTCATGAATTTTAGTTATGGTAACGACATTCTGAATGCAACCAAATTATTTACATCTCTTTATGGATGGAGCAATAAAAACACCTTGTCGCTAAACGATGCCAGTCAGCGTTGGGTAACTGTCGGCAGCGATGGTCAACCTTTGATTACTCCTGAGGCTATGAATAGTGTAAATAACGGTAAAGTTGTGGCGCAATGGAATGATATGGAAAACGGAGATCAGGTTATTCACTCCTGGGGAGTAGAAGACGGTTCTTTCCTGCGTTTGGCCAATATCACTTTTGGATATACATTACCTCAAAATATATCGAAAAAGATTTTTGCTGAAAACCTGCGTCTATATGCCAGTGCGAATAATTTATATACATTAACAAAATATACCGGATTTGATCCTGAAGTAAGTACCCGGAATAGTACAGGTACAACTCCCGGGGTTGACTGGGGTGCTTATCCGAGAAGTACTTCTTTCGTTTTCGGTTTAAGTATTACATTTTGATTAACCTCTAATTTAGTTCATCTATTATGAAGACAATAAAAACAAACAAATCTATAAAAACACTGTTCCCTGTTCTTATAGCGGGAATGATGGTTGTATTGCAGGTTTCCTGTTCAGATTTACTGATGGAAAAACCGGACTCATTTTATGATTCGGCAAAAATCTTTGAAAACGCATCAAATGCTCAGTTGGGATTAAACGGCGTTTATAATGCATTAGCCGGAATTGAGCATTACGGACAATGGGAAATGGCAGTTCCGACGTCCGATGATATGTATTTTATTAGTGGAACCAATAGTGACGGTAGTCGCAGGGACATCTCACATTATCAGCTTTCTACGTCGAATGTGTGGGTAACTGATTTGTGGAAAAACAAATACCTGGGCATCGAACGGGCAAACAGTGTATTGACAGGCCTGAAAGGTATGAAGGAATATGCTAGCGGAGATGAGGAGATCCAACGTATAGAGGGTGAAGCTTTATTTTTGCGTGCTCTCCTTTCTTTTGATCTTGTTCGTTATTGGGGAGATGTTCCTTATAAAACGGAGCTGACTACTTTTGAAAATTCATACCAACCCCGTACCGGTAAAGAAGTAATATATGATCAGATTGTAGCCGATTTAAACAGATCTAAATCATTGTTGAAATGGGCTACTAACGGAACAAACACTGAACGTGCCACTCAGGGAGCTGCCCGTGCCTTGTTGATGCGGGTATATCTGCACAGAGCCGGTTATTCGTTGGATTCAGAAACAGCTCAGTATGTTATCAAGGATGAAGCAGAACGTCAACAATATTTCCAATTGGTTCTGGATGAATATCAGGCATTCCTGGATAATGGATTTCATGGCTTTTGTGCTGATGGGTATGAACAGCTTTGGAAAAACTATTGTGAGAATAAGATTGATCCCAAAGAGAGCATTTTTGAAATTGCATTTTTTACTCCTGATGGGGGTAAGACTACTGCAGGAACATGGGCAACCTATATCGGTCCTATTATCAGTTCTAGTTATAAATCAGGCCGGGCAAACGGATTTTTCAGGGTTATACCAGAGTGGTTCAACTATTATGCAGCAGGAGACGTCCGCCGCGATTTGAATATGTGTAATTTTGATATTGATGCAAATGGTAATCAGGTTCCTAAAAACAATAAAACTTATTATCCGGGAAAATGGAGGCGCTATTGGGTGAAGGATATGCCTAAAGATCCGAATAATACCGATGTAAATTATGTTTTCTTACGTTATTCCGATGTGTTACTGATGGCTGCTGAAGCTTATAATGAACGGGGAAATGCCACAGAAGCCGTGAAACTTATTAATCAGGTACGTAGCAGGGCAAACGCTCCGGTTTGGGATGAAACTGTTGCCGGCGGTAAATATACGGACTTATTCAAAGCGCCTCAGGTAGCTGATCTTGCGTACATCGACGATTCAGACATGAAGGGGAAAATACGTACGGCTTTGTATTGGGAACGAGGGTTTGAGTTGTGTTACGAAGGAACACGTAAATATGATTTAATACGTTGGGGAATATTGGCAGATGCTATTCAGTTACATAAGGATACACGTTTTGGAACCGGTTATGCTGCTCCAAAAAACTTCCAGAAGTTTAAACACGAGTTGCTACCTATTCCGTTGAATGAGATACAAATCAACTCGAATCTGGACAATAAAAATAATCCGGGTTATTGAAATACATGATTTTTTTATAACCCAGGTCTCTGTTATTAATTTTTAAAATATAATTCAATGAAAAAAACAATATTGTCAGCGTTTGTAGTATTACTTACAATGCCTGTTTTTGCACAAGGTTTTTCCACTTTTATTGTAGAAGGTTCATTACACCCTGCTGTCATTAAAAATGCCAAAGGAGATGAACCGTCTTCTATCGAGGTAATTGTTTCACCGAAATCGGATGTGTCGAACATTAATTTTAAATACCGTTTGTTAAGTGGATGTAGCGTATCACCTGCAATTACTGCTGATTTTACTCAACCTCAAAAGGTACTGGTTACTAAAAACGATGGTACTTCAAAGGAATGGATCCTGTATGTTAAACAACTGACCCCGGCATCTTTACCGCTGGAACTTTCTTTTTCAACAGATAATCCTTCTGAATGGAACCACAAAGTAAAGGGTTGGGCTGCATTGGGTGTAGATCAATCGAAACCGACAGTAATTCGCTTCGGAAACAAAGCTGTCTCTTTTTGGGTAGCTTTCAACGAACCTGCAAAACAGTTGAAATATGAACTGAAGATGGTTTCCAAAGAAAAAGTAAATTTTGATGGAGAATTTATTGTGGAAACTTCAGCAGATGGTCAAAAGTGGAAGATACTGAAAGAGTTTGATGAAACGAATCAAATCAGTGTTGACGGAAATTATCAGCATGATTTATCGAAAGATGTACGGTTTATTCGCTGGACTTATATCACGAGAAATAAACTGAATCTCAATCTGAACAATATTGAAGTGACAGCAGAATGAATGCGATAGGGATTGACTTGGGAGGTACATTTATTAAATTCGGCATAATCAGTCCGGGGGGAGAAGTTTTGTATGAGGATATCATGGAAAGCAACGCCCGTTCGTCTGCCGAAAACGTAATTGATAATCTCATTTCAGCAATTAAAAGCTGTCAGCATGTTGCACAAAAAGAAGCGTTAGCAATTGCCGGTGTAGGAATCGGATCTCCGGGAATTATTGATAAAACATACCGTATTGTGCTCGGAGGAGCTGATAACATCGAAGGTTGGTTCAATCTTAACCTTGCTGATCGGATTGAGCCGGAAGTCAATCTTCCGGTTCTTTTAAACAACGATGCGAATCTGATGGGCCTTGGAGAGCAGGCTTTCGGAGCTGCACGCGACTGTTCCGATGTTGTTTTTATTACAGTAGGAACGGGTATAGGAGGAGCGGTAATCATCGACGGAAAGCTTTTTGGTGGTTACGACAACAGAGGTACGGAACTGGGGCATATTCCATTGTTTGCAAGTGGTATTCCTTGTTCCTGTGGTGGTGTAGGTTGTCTTGAGGCTTATGCTTCAACTACCGCGTTGGTCAGCATGTTCAGGGAAAAATGCCGTTATGCCGGAATCAGCTTTCAGGAGGAAATAAATGGCAAGTTAATTATCAGACTTTATCAGGAAAAACATTCGATTGCCGTTGAAGTTTTCAATGATCATGTTGATTATCTGGGACATGGAATTGCCGGTTTGGTCAATATCTTTAGTCCGCAACGCGTGGTCATTGGCGGGGGAATTTCCGAAGCCGGAGATTTCTATATTGCTTCGGTTGGTCAGGCTTTCCGCAAATATGTTATGCCGGATTGTGCCGTAAATACAACGATCTGTGCTGCTGTCCTTGGAAATCGCGCCGGAATGATGGGCGCTGCCCGGTGGGTTTTTATGAAAACAGTGTTAAGTTAAATTAAAAAATAATATTATGAAACGAATCGTACCTGCTTTTGGGGTATTACTTTCGATATTGCTTGTTAACATCAGTAATCTTCCTGCTCAGGCTAAGCCGGATGTGAAATGGCAAACAATTGAGGGCGTTTATATGCCCGTCCCTCCAAAAATACATCCCCGCCTTTATCTCAGGACTGAACATATAGCCGGACTGTCTGAACGCGTCAAAGATCCGGTTTTGAAAAAAGTTTGGAATGATCTACAGAAACTCAGGCAAGATAAGACACAGGAAGAAATTCCGGAAGAAAAAACATGGCGGTATTATTTTGACACAAAAGGGCTACTCACAAGAGTAGAACTCAGTGCGCTTGAGTATTTGATGACCCATGATCCTGCTCATGCGCGTGCTGCCATTGATATGATTGCAGATACCCTTGAAACGGCGGTATATCCGCACATAAGTGATATTTCAAGAGCAATCGGACGCCTTATGGTGTCAGGATCTATCGTGTATGACTGGTGCTATGATCAATTAACCCCTGCAGAAAAAACCCGCTTTGTAAATGCTTTTGTACGGTTAGCCAAAATGCTTGAGTGTGGTTATCCGCCTGTTAAAGATAATTCGATTGTGGGGCATGCATCCGAATGGATGATTATGCGTGATTTGATTTCCACCGGAATAGCGATATATGATGAGTATCCGGAGATGTATCACCTCGCTGCCGGTCGTTTTTTCAGGGAACATTTACCAGCCCGTAACTGGTTTTATCCCGGACAGGCATATCACCAGGGGATGTCGTATCTGAATGTCCGTTTTTCGAATGACTTGTTCGCGCTCTGGATATTCGACAGAATGGGAGCCGGTAATGTCTACCATCCTGCTCAACAATATATTCTGTATGATATGATTTATAAACGCAGGCCGGACGGACAAATCATGCCGGGAGGAGATGTAAATTACACGCGGAAGCGGCAGGCAACCTATTCGTTACCGTCATTACTCGCCGGTAGTTATTATAAAGACGAATATATCAATTACGAATACATGAGGGATCCGCGGGTGGATAATCAAAATAAAATTTTTGAATTCTTGTGGCGCGACACAAAACTGGGTGTGAGAAAAGCGGATGACTTGCCGCTTACCCGTTACTCCGGATTTCCTTTTGGCTGGATGATCGCCCGTACAGGCTGGGGTGCGGAAAGTGTCATTGCTGAAATGAAAATTAACGAGTATAATTTTCTGAACCATCAGCATCACGATGCTGGCGCTTTCCAGCTTTATTACAAAGGACCGTTGGCTATTGATGCCGGAACTTATCAGGGATCGTCGGGCGGCTATAACAGTCCGCACAACAAAAACTTTTTTAAACGAACTATCGCACACAATAGTTTATTAATTCTCGATCCTGATGAAAAATTTCCCGCGTCGGGTTATGGCGGAGCCGATAAATCGGATTTCGTTACCAATGATGGCGGCCAGCGTTTACCCAATAACTGGAGACCGGCAGCTACACTGGAGGAGTTATTGTCGGGCGATTTCAAAACAGGGGAAGTGTTGGCAAAATCATTTGGACCCGATAGTGTGAAACCTGAATATTCTTATTTAAAAGGGGATATCACGCAGGCCTATTCATCAAAAGTAAAAGAAGTAAAACGTTCGTTCGTGTTTCTGAATCTGAAACGGACAGATACTCCGGCAACACTGATTGTTTTCGATAAAATTGTTTCAGCCAACGCTGGATTTAAGAAAACATGGCTTCTACACAGTATTGAACAACCCGAAATAGAAGGTAACCGGATTACGATCGGCAGAACAAAAGACGGAGATAGTGGCGTGTTGGTAAATACGATGTTATTACCGGAAAAAGATAATGCGGAAATTACCCCTGTTGGCGGTGAAGGAAAAGAATTTTGGGTGTCGGGAGTTAACTATCCTAATGAACCGAGAGGCGGGCAGGATGAAGCCAACGAACGGGGAGCATGGCGTGTTGAAATATCGCCGCTTCGGACATCTGCAGAAGATTACTATCTCAATGTAATGCAGGTTACTGATGCAGAGCAAAAGATTATTTGTGATGTAAAACGCATCGAAGGAGAAAAAATTATTGGTGTGCAGCTTGCGGATCGTGTTGTTACATTCAGCAAGAATATGAACCTTATAGGTAGCGGTTACAACCTGAAAGTAACCGGAAAAAACACCTTTAAATTTGTGATTACTGACATGGAGCAGGGAAACTGGCAGGTGTTGAAAAACGGAAAAGTATTCATAAAATCGTTGACGGTTGAAGAAGGAGAGCATGTGCTGCATTTCAGTGGTAAAAAAGGAACGTACCGATTTGTCAGACTAAAATAAGTTCAAGAATCGAAATGTAAGGAGCAATTGTTGATTTTATCATGAAAGAGTGGGAACTATCATTCTTCTTGATGTTTCTTTTCGTTTTATCATCGAGTGAAATTTACTCGGAAGAAAATAAATCCGGTATCAATGAAACAAAATTTATTACTTACAGGATCGGTTGCCTTGATATGTACAAATTTGTTTTCAGCAAATAGAACGAGGCCAATTGATCAACGTCCCAATATCTTATGGTTGACATTCGAAGATACTAGTGCTTCGGAATTGGGATGTTACGGTAACAAAGATGTGCAAACTCCGGTTATCGACTCCCTTGCAGCCAAAGGAATTCAATATATGAATGTGTGGTCGTCGGCACCGCAAAGTTCGCCGGCTCGTTCGTCTTTGATAACGGGTTGCTATGCTACTACATTCGGTATGGATGTGCATCCGGTTCCACAAATTACTCCCGAGCATATTTTCTTTCCCAGCTTACTTCGGGATGCAGGTTATTATTGCATCAATAATGATAAAACTCATTACAACAGTATAACCGATAACCGTATTTGCTGGGATGAATCATCCCCAAAAGCAAGCTATAGCAGTTCCGTCGGGAAAGAAAACCGGCCTTTTTTTGCCGTATTCAACACCGTTACTTCTCACATGGGCAGGATACGTACTTTTCATGTGGACAACAGGAGGGATTACAGTAAAGAAGGTATCTTGAAGGAAGAACTTAATTTGCCGCCTCATGTACCGGATTTGCCAGAAGTCCGTTCCGACTATGCCGGACATCTGGAAGCTGTTCAAGATGTTGATAAATGGGTGGGATTGTTTCTGCATGATTTAAAAGAGAAGGGGTTGGATGATAATACGATTGTTTTTGTCTTCAGCGACCATGGCGGATGTTTGCCACGAGGAAAAGGGTATCTTTACGAAACAGGTCTTAAAATCCCTCTGATTGTTTATTTACCCCAAAAATGGCAGCATTTGACGACTACAAAACCCGGAACCAAAGACTATACACCGATTGATTTTACGGATTTTGCTCCTACTTTATTGAGTATTACCGGGGTAAAGATTCCGAAGTTTTATCAGGGAGTTTCTTTTCTGGGCGAAAAGGCTTCGGTAAAAAAGAAATCACATAATATCGGTTTTGCCGCTAATCAATTACATCACTATATGCCGATGAGGGCAGCGAGCGATGGCCGATTTAAATATATCCGCAGTTATATCCCATATAAACAATTTGCTCTTCGAAACTATTATCAGTGGGGAATGCCCTCCAATATGGCTTGGGATAGTCTGTGGCTGAACGAATTGATTGATGATAAAGAAGCATTACGACAGCCTTACGTGCATCATCGACACGAAATGTTGTTTGATTTGACAAACGACCCATCCGAATTACATGATTTATCGACCGATCCTTTGTATCAAAAAGAATTGAAAAAGCTAAGAAAAATTGTGTCCGATCATGTTAGGTCAACAAAAGATTTGGGCTTTTTTATTCCTTCTTTCCGCGAGAGGAAAAACCTTTTTGAGATGGTACGTGGCTCGAAATATCCTTTGGCTAATCTTCAGGTTTTTGCGGAATTGGCCGGAAATCCTGAAATAAAAGACCTGAAAAATATTCTACGTCATTTGAAAAGCGACGACCCTAATTTTCGTTTCTGGGCTGCGGTTGCCATGTCTCAATTAGGGCTGACAAAACAGTATGATAAATGCCCCGATGAGTTATTGCAATTATTGGATGATGAAAATCCTCATGTGGCAGCGGAAGCGGCTTATGCCTGTGCTTGTCTTGGTAATCCGGAGTTGGGAATAAAAACCTTAATAGCTTCAAAGAACGAAGCTGATATTAAGATTTATTATTCATTATTGGAATGTCTTTCGCTTGATAAAAATATGCACTCATTCATTTCGAATTACCGGGATTTGTTGGAAAACCAAGCCTGTAATTTACCGTATCAAGAAAATGAAGATGCTGGCTTAATGGCCAGAGGCATACTTGTCAATATCGGTGCATGGAAAATTCAAGATATCTACCGAGAAAAATATAATCAAGGTCTAAAACTCAATAGAGGAAGAAGGCCAATGTTGCCACTTCCTTAACAAATAAATTATTTGCATTATGAATAGAATTTATATTATTTGTGTTTCATTGTTGCTAACTCGTTTAGTTACATTCTCTCAGGAACCGGATCCTTATGTCGCAGACCCGAATCCTGCACGTGAAATTCCTGGTATGGCACTTATCTGGAGTGATGAATTCAACACGGATGGTAAACCTGATCCGAAAAACTGGAAGTATGAAAGGGGCTTTGTCCGAAATGAAGAACTACAATGGTATCAGCCGGATAATGTTAATTGCAGGGATGGACTGTTGGTAATTGAAGGAAAACAGGAACAAGTGGTTAATCCGAACTATTTGGAAGGCAGCACTGATTGGAAAAGAAACAGGCAATATGCGAATTACACTTCTTCGAGTATCATTTCACAGGGCTTACAACAGTTTCAGTATGGAAGATTTGAAATCAGAGCGCGTATTGATACGACAATGGGCTCCTGGCCGGCTATCTGGACAAAAGGAATCAACGGAAAGTGGCCTTATTGCGGCGAAATCGATATTATGGAGTTTTACAGAGACAAAGTGAGTGGTATACGAACAAAGCCAATCCTGCTTGCCAATGTGGCCTGGGGACATGCTACTTATTCGTGGGGAGCATGGAATACGCAGAAAGTGGCATTGACGTATTTTACAGCTAAGGATCCGGATTGGTGTGAAAAATTTCATGTGTGGCGAATGGACTGGACAACAGATTCTATCAAGCTCTATCTGGATGATGAATTGTTAAATACGACACCCGTTGATAAAACAAAGAACCCCGACGGATACGTTCCTCAGGAACCACACAGGCAGAAACATTTTATTTTATTGAATCTGGCAATCGGAGCAAACGGAGGGAATCCTGTTGCCTCAGACTATCCGATTAAGTACGAAGTTGACTATGTACGGGTGTATCAGCCGATTCCTAATGCAGTGCAGGAAGAAAAAGAAAATAAATCCCGTATTTTTCCCAATCCTTTTGCCGATTTTTTAGTTGTAGACACCGAAGATGAAATTCAAAATATCAGTATTTATACTGTAACAGGGCAGTTGTTATTCCAACAAAATAGTTTGCCGGAGAGAAAACTAAATTTATCGGAACTTGAAAGTGGATATTACATCATCAGACTGAAATTTTATGATGGATATGAATTAGTCAGGCAAATTATAAAAAAGTAATAAAAAAAGAAGAGTTTGTTGATTAATAATGGTTAATTATCAGTGTTATATGTTGTTGTTCGTGTACTAGATAATAAAAATATAGAGATTTATACTGATTTTTTTTAACCGGGAACTCAAATAAATGAGTTTAGAAGAATTTCAACAATAATGCAACTTTTTTCGACAAATCTGAAATTATACTAAAACAGGTTGCTTTAGCTTTGTACCTGATAATTGAAACAAATTTTCTGTAAACATTAAATTTTTAAAGCATGAAAAAAACTACTTTACTTTTAGCTGTGTTGGCGTTTACCATGTTATCTCACGCACAACGCATCAGTGAACTGACTGTTGAAGGAATTACTTCCCTTGTCCCTTTTGCTGCATTTAATCCCAAGAATAATGTGGAAACAAATCCAGGCGACGGACAAATGATTTTTACGAATGCTGCTGATTTAAGTAACGTGAATGTGAGCTTGAATGTCGGAACCGATTCTTATGTTGAAGAACCAAATCCGCTTCCTACAAACTGGAGTTCTACTGTCTCTGGAATTAAAGTAACTAAAACTGATTTGTCTTCCTGGGCAAAGTATAACATCACCTTGAAGAAAATCAATCCTGCAAGTCTTCCCTTTGAAATTAAAACGGGGTCAGGAAATTTTGACAGCGACTCATGGACTCCCGAAACTGTAGGTTGGGCAGGCGCTTGTATTGATAAAGGTCAGACTTTAATTCGATTCGGGTCAGTAAAACGTTCTTTTGTAGTTGCATTTACTGATGCACCTGATTCGTTGTATTATACTATTAAATATTTGACAACCTCTTTCCCCACAGACGGGACTGTTGTTTTCGATGTAGATGGTTCTGCCGATGGTATTAACTGGACTTCTATTAATCAATACAATGCAACTAATCCGATGCCGCTGTCTTCTCCTGCAGTAAAAGCTGAATTGAAAATAGCACCCCAGTATAGATATATACGTTGGATTTTCACTAAACGTGGGTCAACAAACGTTTCACTTGAGAATATTTTGGTTACCAAAGACTCAACTACAGGAAACGCAACACATCTTGCCAATAGTGTAAAATTGTATCCGGTTGGTTCTAAGGCCTTACAGCTTGAAAGCTCAGAAGATGTAAAATCACTCCGTTTATACAATATAACCGGGACGATGGTGCTCGAAAAAATGAATCCAGGTTCTGAAATCAGTGTGAATGACCTGATTCCCGGAATCTATATTGGTGAAGTAAGACTGAAAAACGGGAATGTTATATCTAAAAAAATTAAATTCTGATAATAGGTATAAAAAATAATTTGTGATGCTTCAGGCTGTTCGCGAAAAAACGAATAGCCTGAAGTTTTGTTTTTTTAATACTTTGTAATACATTTGTTGCTGTAGCCACATGCATTGATTTTTCATAAAAAAACATCCAATGAAAAACGCAAACCGTATATTGCTGATTTTTACGATTGTGTTCAGCTCGTTTACCTGTTTTTCTGCTGAACCAAACGGAATGTACTTTTCTCAGATATCTTCTAAGGAAGGTTTGTCTCACAGTACTGTTATTTCTATCGTACAGGATAAAAACAATATCATGTGGTTTGCCACTTTCGACGGACTGAACAGGTACGATGGATATGCTTTTAAAGTGTACAGAAATGAACGAAACAATGAAAATTCACTCATTCACGATGTTTTACGTGTTTTGTTTATTGATTCGGATGGTGTTTTATGGATTGGCAGTAAAGGAGGTTTATCACAATATGTTGCTGAAAAAGATTGCTTTAATAACTATCAGTGTGTAATAAACGATAACCAAACTTTACCGGTAAACGCTATAGTTGAGTTTGACAACTCACATTTGTTACTGGGTACTGAATCGGGACTGTGGATGTTTAATAAAAAAGAAAGGAAGTTTGTTGACTTTCAGGAGTTAACATCGTTTAAGAAACCGGTTCAGTCTTTATCCAGACAAAATAACAACATTCTAATAGGGACAATAGATGGTTTATTTGTGTATAACAGTGTCCGAAAATACATTAGTCCTGTAAACAATGCATTCGATGGGAAAATTATTCAGGCAATATTGCCGCAGTCTGATTCAAGAGTATGGGTTGGGACTGAAGGTGCCGGACTTTTCCTGCTTAATCTGACCACGGGAGAAGTAACTAATTATCGTCATAACCCGTCAAATCCCCGGAGTCTGAGTTCAAATTATGTCCGCTCCTTAGCTTTCGATTCTCAGTTTCATTTGTGGGTTGGAACATTTAATGCACTAAGTATAAAAACAAATGGAGATGATAACTTCAATAATTACTTCCACAATCCGACCAGAGAAGGCTCTATCAGCCAGAACTCAATTCGTTCGATTTATGCAGATACACAGGGAGGTATGTGGTTAGGTTCATATTATGGCGGAATTAATTATTATCATCCTTTGAAGAATAAGTTCGGTCATCTTTTACAAAATCCATACACCCGTTCGCTTAACGACAAAGTAATCAGTTGCATGGTTGAGGATGAAGACGGGAAAATATGGATTGGAGCAAACGATATGGGTATTAACATCTACAATCCCCAAAACGGATGGTTCGATTATATTACCCGTTCTAATACATCCACACTGACATCCAATAATATAAAAACATTTTTGCTGTCGAAAGATAAAAAGAATATTTATGTCGGGACACATGGAGGAGGGTTGCTGCTATTGAATAAACAGACCCGTCAGGCAAGGCGTATCCCGGGTGGAGCCGGGAAAAAAATCGATGATGTTTATGCCCTCACCTATGATGATACCGGTAAGATATGGATTGGCGCCTTGTCAGGCTTATTTATTTACAATGAACCTGATGGTGGCATGCAGGAATATGATATTTCGGATATGGGTTCTTCTCATGTCATGTTTCTTAAACACGACTCAAAAAAAAGAATCTGGGTAGGAGGGGAAAAATCCCTGGGCCTACTCAAATCTCCTAAGGATAAATTAAAGGTCTTTCAATCGAATGAGTATAACGGAACCATTATCAACAGTGCCGTAAACTGTATTTTCGAGGATTCAAAAAACCGTATATGGATTGGAACCCGTGGTGGATTGAGTTTGTATAATGAGGACGGAACATTTAAATTATACAGTAAAGAGGATGGTCTGCCCGGTAACATGGTGTTTGGTGTGCTTGAAGATTCTTATGGCAGGTTGTGGATAAGTACCAATGAAGGACTATCCTGTTTTTCCCCGGAATCGGCCATGTTTAAAAACTACTCGGAAATTGATGGTTTATTGTTTCGTCAATACAATATGTATTCATTCTGTCAATCAGGATCCGGCCTGATGTATTTCGGCGGAATCAACGGAATAACTACCTTTTATCCTGAACTCCTGATCGATAATCCGCACACGCCTGCCCCGGGAATCAGTAAGATAATTGTTCAGAACCGGGAGATTCATCCCTTTGATGAAACAGGTATCCTCACAAACAATATACTCGAAACAAAAAAAATTAAACTGTTGCCGGTTCAGTCGAGTCTGACAATCGAGTTTTTCGTTTCCAACTATCTGGCTGGTAAACACAATACTTTTGCCTATATGCTCGAAGGACTTGACAAAACATGGAATTATGCTACAGATAACCGGCAGGTAACTTATAACAATTTAGATCATGGCAGTTATATGTTTAAGGTAAAGGCTGCTAATAATGATGGGAAATGGAATGAAGAAGCTACTGAACTGGAAATAGTTGTTTTACCTCACTGGTGGCAAACCTGGTGGGCTATCCTGCTGTTTTTTATCACAGCAACAGCTATCCTCTGGTTTGTTTGGAGATTTATCAATCAGCGAAGAATAATGTATGAACAACTTCGTTCGGAACGACTTGAGAAAGAAAAAATGGAAGAAGTGAACCAAATGAAAACACGTTTCTTCATCAATATATCCCATGAATTCCGGACACCGCTGACGCTTATTCTGTCTCCTTTACAAGATATAATAGAAAAAACAACAGATAAATGGCAGCGCTCACAATTACTTCATATTCAGAAGAATACCAATAAGATGCTGCACCTTGTCAATCAGTTGATGGATTACAGAAGGGCTGAATTGGGATTCTTCGAGTTAAAGGTGCATAGACTTAATCCTAAAAATCAGGTAGTTGAAATTTGCAATTTATTTGACAGACTGGCTAAGCGTAAAAAGATAGGATTTACAGTTGACGATCTTACTTCCGGCAAGGAAATGCTGATCGACAGTAATTACCTTGAATTGATTTTAAGTAATTTATTGTCGAATGCATTTAAATTTACTCCGGATCATGGCAGCATTACTGTACGACTCGAAGAAGATGTCAATTATTTTATTCTTGAAGTGGAAGATACCGGATCGGGAATACCGGAAGATAAACAAGCGTTAATATTCGACCGCTTTTATCAGGTTAACAATGATTACGTGGGTACAGGTATCGGTCTGTCGCTTGTAAAAAGACTGGTTGATTTACATCACGGAAAAATAGAAGTAAAGAGTAAGCCGGGAGAGGGAAGTAGGTTTACAGTTTATTTTCCGCAAAATGAAGAAGTATATGATAAGGCTGAAATTGAAACCGGACACGATGATAATACGGTTAAAATTCATCAGAAATCGCTTGATTTTATCCTCGATGAAAGCATTAAAGAGGATTCAGATCAGGTTGATACTCAAATCAGCGATACCTTGCTAATCGTTGAAGATAATGCCGATGTGACTGAATATCTGGTCGAACGCTTATCCAAACATTATCATGTTTATACAGCATCTAATGGATTGGAAGCGCTGGATGTTCTTAAAGACAAGGAAGTGGATTTAATACTTACCGATGTGATGATGCCTGAAATGGATGGAATTAAATTGTGCAAATCTTTGAAACAGAATATAAAAACCTGTCACATACCGGTTATTATACTATCTGCGCGGTCGAATACGGAAGATCAGTTGCAGGGACTTGAAGTGGGAGCAGATGATTATCTCCCGAAACCTTTTACTTTTTCAGTATTGAAAGCCAAAATACAGAACATGTTGAAATCGCGTCGCCGTACGCTCGAACATTATTCCAAATCGCTTGAAATTGAACCCGAAAAAATTACTTTCAACGCGATGGATGAAGAATTATTAAAAAGGGCCATGAAAATTGTGATTGATAACCTGGATAACAGTGAGTTTTCTACCGATACATTTTGCTCCGAAATGGGAATGAGCCGGTCAAATCTTCACCTGAAGTTAAAAGCCATAACGGGTGAATCTACAATCGATTTTATTAAAAAAATCAGATTTAATGAAGCGTGTAAATTGTTGCTCGATGGAAGGTATAACGTTGCCGAAGTGAGTACCATGGTAGGTTTTAATACTCCTTCTTACTTTGCTACCAGTTTTAAGAAATATTTTGGCGTTTTACCTACTGAATATATAAAAAGCAGAAGATTGTAACAAAATTGATATTTTTTTCGACAAAATTCAATTTCTGAAAGATTAAATTATAGTTCATTTGCATCAGGAACTCTGTCTGAACCACATTGGGTTACCGGCAAAGTTTCCGATGATTGCGTAATATATAATTTAATGCTAAAATACAATGAAACGAAGACTGCTTAACTTTTTTGTGATTGCTACTTTTTTATCCTTATTTTTTTCTTCCTGTAAAAATAACGCTTCCTGGGTCGACGAAAGCATTGAAACCGCTGCTTATCAGTTGGACATGATGGCCAAAGAAATTTCAGGTAAAGAAAAACTACCTCGTTCTATCCGTGATGGTGAAATCCGGCTTGAAGATTTGTACGACTGGACGAGTGGTTTCTTTCCGGGAAGCTTATGGTATATGTATGAATTTACCAAGGATGAAATGTTTAAAAAACAGGCTGTCGAATACACAGACTTACTTTATAATCTGAAAGACTATGCCGGAACACATGACCTTGGATTCATGGTTTATTGCAGCTACGGGAATGGATTCAGACTTACGGGCGACACCAGCTATATACATGTGATGGTTGAAACATCGGATAATCTTATTTCCAGGTTCAATGAAAAAACAGGAACAATACGCTCCTGGGACTTCGGAGAATGGCAGTTTCCTGTTATTATTGATAATATGATGAACCTGGAACTGCTTTTCTGGGCAAGTGATTTCACGAAAAATCCTGTGTACAGGGATGTCGCGTTACGTCATGCTGATACGACGATGAAAAATCATTATCGCCCCGACTTTTCTTCTTATCATGTGATTGATTATGATACGATAACCGGTAATGTGATTGCTAAACAAACATTTCAGGGCTATGCCGACGAAAGTGCCTGGGCACGGGGGCAGGCATGGGGCTTGTATGGCTACACGGTATGTTATCGCGCAACAGGAGATGAAAAATACCTCCGTATGGCCGAAAATATTGCAGGTTTTATCATGGATAACGTAAAAACGGAGGATTTAATTCCTTATTGGGACTATAATGCACCCGATATACCCAATGCGCCACGCGACGCTTCGGCTGCAGCTGTAACTGCTTCGGCTTTATTCGAATTAAGTCAGTATACGAAACAGGGTGATAAATACTTTAATTATGCCGAAACCGTTCTAAAGAATCTTTCAGGAGAACAATACCTGGCGAAAAAAGGAGAAAATAAAGGATTTATCCTGATGCACTCGGTAGGGCATCTGCCTGCTAATTCTGAGATAGATACTCCGTTGAATTATGCAGACTATTACTATTTGGAATCTTTGATGCGCTATAAAAATCTGATTTCTAAAAAATAAATCATTCATTCTTTTATTTAAAATCAACACACCATGAAAATTAAAGTTATTGCTACCTTGATATGTACATCCTTATTGATTACCTCCGGACTTTACGGACAGGAACTTCGCAGGGAGGTGTTCGAACTGCTTGATTTAAAAAGACCGGGATTAGAAAAAGTACAGAGTTTGGTAGAAAATGAAAAATATGAAGCTGCATCTTCAGCTTTGCTGGACTATTTCCGAAACCGTAGTGGAGTTAATAATCCTGAAGTGGACTTGAACAAGGTCAGAATAAGTGCTGAAGAACAAAAGTGGGCTGACGATGGACTGAAACACATTTTCTTTGTCCATAAAGGCTACCAACCTTCTTATTTTTACGGAGAAGATATCGATTGGGAATACTGGCCGGTTCAGGATAATGAACTGCGCTGGCAGTTGCACCGTCATAAATGGTGGACCCCGATGGGGAAAGCCTATAAAGTTTCCGGTGATGAAAAATATGCTTCCGAATGGGTTAAACAATATATCGACTGGATAAAGAAAAATCCTTTGTTGACGCCAACTAAAGCGGAACAGGGTGCAATGAATCGGGACGTGCTGAAAAAGCTTGAAAATGTACGTTATGCATGGCGTCCCCTCGAAGTGAGTAACCGGTTGCAGGATCAGACTGCACAGTTTATGTATTTTGTAGGTAGTAAAAACTTTACTCCTGAGTTTCTGACTGAATTTCTGGTGAACTATCATCGACATGCTGAACGTGTTATGGGCAATTATTCTAAACAGGGAAATCACCTTTTGTTTGAAGCGCAACGCATGATCTACGCAGGCGCATTTTTTCCTGAATTTAAGCGTGCGGAGAGCTGGCGTAAAAGTGGTATCGGTATCCTGAATGATGAAATAAAAGTACAGGTTTATGAGGATGGATTCCAGTATGAATTAGATCCGCATTATCATTTGGCATCCATAAATATTTTCATAAAAGGTATTGAAATAGCTGATGTAAACGGTTATAAAAAAGAATTTCCTGTTTCGTATCTTGAAACAGTTGAAAAAATGATTATGGCCGTTATCAATTACTCTTTTCCCAATTATCAGAATCCTTGTTTTAGTGATGCCAAACTGGACAAGAAACCTGAAATGCTTAAGAACTACAAACGTTGGGCTAAAGTATTTCCGAAGAATAATCAAATCCTTTACATGGCAACAGAAGGAAAAAAAGGAGAATTGCCGGCTTATTTGTCAAAACGTTATGAGAATTCCGGTTTCTTTATTTTCCGGAACGGATGGAAAGAAGATGCGACTGTCATGGTGCTGAAAGCAGGACCTCCGGCGTTCTGGCATAATCAGCCCGACAATGGAACTTTTGAACTTTATGTAAACGGACGTAATTTCTTCCCGGATGCAGGGAGCTATGTATACGCAGGTAGTGCCGAAGTAAACAAGGAAAGAGATTGGTTCCGTCAGACAATGGTACATAAAACGCTGACGTTGAATAATGCCAACATCGAACAAACCGATTCGAAGTGTTTACTTTGGGAAACAGGAAGTAATACAGAAAAACTGGTCGTTGAAAATCAAAGCTACGCTGATCTGAAACACCGCAGAACCGTGTTTTTTGTCGATAAATCTTTCTTTGTAATTGTGGATGAAGCTGCCGGAAATGCAACAGGTGATGTTGCGGTACATTATCAGTTAAGTGAAGGAAAAGTAACTGTCGACACCGAAAAGTTAATGGTAAATACGCTTTACACAGATAATAATAACATGCTTGTGCAGGGTTTTGGAGCAAAAGAAACACGGTTGGCCGAGGAGGAAGGCTGGGTGTCGTATGCTTACCGCCAGAAAAATGAACGTCCGGCCTTTTCTTTCCGGACGCAGAAAAACAGTCAGGAGCCGGTGAGATTTATTACTGTAATTTATCCGGTATCTAAAAAATCGCCTTGTATTTCGGCTAAATTCTCATCAAAATCGATGGAAGACAATCAGGTGGGTATTTTGTTGAAAGTAAATAAGAAAAAATATGAGTTACAAGCTAAATGGTAAGAAAATAAGTATGGCAACGGCAGCATTATGTGCTGCCGTACCTGCTTTTTCGGCTGATAAACAACCGAATATTATTTTTATAATGACTGATCAGCAAACAGCCGATGCCATGAGTAACCGTGGAAATCCCTTTGTAAAAACACCTGCGATGGACATGCTTGCTGCTGATGGTGTTACCTTTACAAATGCCTATTGCTCTTATCCGCTGAGTGGTCCTTCCAGAGCCGGTTTGTTTACCGGGAAAATGCCGATTGAACTGGGAGTAGCCGACAACGATGATCCGCTGCCTGCAAAGGAGATTCCGAATTCCCTGGGATTCATGTTATCGAATGCCGGATATGATTGCCTGTATGCAGGCAAATGGCATGTTCCTACAGTAGAAATCCCGGATTACGAATTTGGATTCAGAAAAGTAAGCGGGATGAATGACATGAAGTTAGTTGAAAATATTAAAGATGAATTGGCCGTAAAAAGGGAAAAACCGCTCTTTTTAGTGACTTCGTTTTTAAATCCCCATGAAATTTGTGAGTATGCGCGTTCCCAAACGCTCCATTACGGTGAGATTGAAATTCCTCAGAATGCGAAACTGCCTGTGTTACCGGATAATTTCAATGCCGAACGTGGTTTACCCGAAAGCGTCATGCTACATAAACAAATGATGTTCCGGCTTTATCCTACCCGAAATTACACCTCAACCGACTGGCGTAATTATTTATACGCCTATTATCGTCTGGTTGAGCGGGTTGATAAGAATTTGTATGATTTGATTACGGAACTGAAGAAAAATGGTCTATACGACAATTCACTTATCGTTTTCACAAGTGATCATGGCGATGGAGTGGCTGCACATAGATGGAATCAGAAAAGAGCTTTATTCGAAGAAACCATCCAAATACCTTTGATAATCAAACTTCCTGCAGGACAAAAAGGGATGGAGGAAGGTTCGCTCACAAACGCCCTGACCAATATCGGTATCGACATTTATCCGACTTTGTGTGATTATGCCGGAGCTACGGTTCCCGGCGACAGGCATGGTATCAGTTTGAAACCGTTACTGCAAGGTGATAGGACGGGGCAACATGAACATATTTTTATTGAAACTTTACTCGATGGTGTAAACATTCGCGGTTGGTGCGTCATAGAGGGTGAATATAAATATGTGTATTATCGCATGCTGAAAGATAAAGAACAATTGTTTAATCTGAGATCGGATAAGGGTGAAAAGAAAAACCTGGCTTACAACCCGAAATATGCAGGCGTCCGTAAACAAATGCGCAACAGAATGCTTGAATATGCGAAAAAAACAAACGATATAATGCTCCGGAAAGAAATGAGTTATTAAGGGACAAAGTAAGAGATGCAACGTATTAGATGTAAAATACATCTATTTGATAATCAGGTTTAAATCTAAAAACAACACCATGGAAATTTCTACTCCGCCATACAAGTTTCCGTATCGCTATGAAGCGAATACGAAATAATTTAATCCATTACTACACTTGTGTGTATGATTAAATTATTTAGCTTCACTGACCGTTTGGTTCATCAAGAGTTTTATACGACAATTGAAAAGCAAAACTTAAACACATGAAAACAAACACACTATTTTCATTGATGATCTTCCTGTTTATGATAATGGGAGTGGGAGGATGTGAAGAGAAAAACAATATCTTCGAAAACACTGCGATAATAACTTATAGTGAACCCGCAGCAGATGGTTGTAGTTGGAAAATTAATATTAACCAAAAAGAATATCATCCGGTTAATTTAAGTGACGAATATAAAATTAATGGACTAAATGTCAATGTTAAATATAATTTATTATCATCCGTATGGGAATGTCCTCAATGGACAACAAAAAAGTTTCAAGAAATAAAGATTATTAGTATAACCAAGACTTTTAAAAGTGACGAATTACTACTTCTCAATAGTCATATATTCTTGTAGATTCTTTACTTATAAACAAAATAGAAAAAGAAGCTCAAGATTATTTACACTTATATAACCAATGAAAAAACAATTATTTATATTTTTTTCGTGTATTGCACTTTTACTTTCTTGCGAAGAAGAAATTAATCAGTCTGTTTGTGAAATACAAAAGAGCAAGGATGTGTACGAATATCCGATAAAACCGGGTAGTAATGAATGGAAGCAATTAAACTCTTCAAAAGAGAAAATCAGTGTTTGCCAAATTCCCGAGGATATTCTCATTGATATGTCAACAGATGGACTGATAGAAAGCGTACTTAATAATCCCTTGTTTGGTGAAATATATTTAGGTGTGTATCCTCAACATGGGTTTAATCTTTTTTACAACAACTTTAATGGAGTTCAGGCTCTGCTGCAAAGAAAAGATGTTGCTGCCAAGTTACTTGACAGATATAATCAAATGAGTCCGTCTTGCAGTAAAAATAATTGGCCGTCATTAAATGGAGCAGGAAGTAATAATAATTATGCTTTTTCATTTATTGAAATACTAATTGCGCAGCACTTGGTATTGAAACAAGTGGTAGATAATCAAGAAACAACAATTTTTCTTCAAAGAGTAATAAATAAATATGAAGATAAAATTATAAATAACTATTCTATCGTGGGGCTGGAATACTCCATGTTAATCTGTGGTCGTATTATGTATTTATCTAACCATGCCTCCTTTATTGAGGAATATAATAATAATGAAGATATCAATTGGTTTGTTGACAGTGCTTTTGCTGTTGATATGAATACGCTCAACATCATATATGATTATGTAAATAAATTCTTAGAAAAAAACAAATAGAAATATGAAACGAACATGAACTGATTTAATCAATTATTACACTCTTGTGTATGATTAAATCAGTTCATCGAGAGTTCTATACAACAACTAAAAAATAAACACCGTTGTTGCTTTTGACGAAGTTGGGGAACAGGATTTAGTAACAGACAACAGAACTTCTGAAACCCATACTATTCAACTCTGGAATTCCTTCGGCGTGATTAGAAGTATTCAAACCAACCAAAAACGCTATCATTTGGACTTGAGTAACACACCTCCGGGATTTTATTATGTTCATGTTATAAAAAACGAAAAAATATATCGCAAGTCACTGATTATAAATAGGTAATATTAATAATAGATCGATGTACAACACCCCTGTCAACAGCAAATTTACTTTTATCTCTTTGTTCCTGCTTATTTTTTCCTACAGCACGGTGCAAGCAGGAACAATCTATTCTTTTGAAGATGGAATGGTTCCTGCTGTTTTTAAAGCAAAACGGGGCGTTTTATCAGTCAGCTCGCAACGGGCAAAGTTAGGTTCCCGCTCTCTTCGCTGGAATTGGATTGCCAACGATACGCTT
>JARKQF010000145.1 GCA_029973975.1 Paludibacter sp. | reverse complement strand
TTCACTGAAAGCAATAACCATTTTTACTTCGCCACTTTTAAACTGTTCGCTCATCTCTTGTTCATTTTTCAGCATTTTTACAACTGAGAAGTATTCGCTTGCATGCATCTTTTCGATGATAGCCCGGGTGTAGGTGTCATTTGACGGATCGTACACCGCGATTTTGGAGTTTTTCACTTCCGTGTTGATGGCGTAACCGAACAGTAGTAGCATCAGTACAGGCAGGATGAGCAGAATAGCCATGGTGGTCCTGTCCCTGAAGATATGATGAAATTCTTTTTTGACAAATGATATAAACTGTTTCATCTTAATCGGCTTTTCTGGATGTATTACGCGCTAAGCGGTAAAATACCTCATCCATATTGTTGGCTTCAAATTTCTTTTTCAGGTTGGCTGGCGTATCTAAAGCGGCAATTTTACCGTCCACCATAATAGAAACACGATCGCAGTACTCGGCTTCATCCATATAATGAGTCGTCACGAATACGGTAATTCCGCTGTCGGTTGCTTCGTAAATCATTTCCCAGAATTGACGGCGGGTGACGGGATCGACACCTCCGGTAGGTTCATCCAAAAATACAATTCCCGGGTGGTGGAAGACTGCCACCGAAAAGGCTAATTTTTGTTTCCAGCCCAGCGGAAGCGCTTTAACCAAACTATCTTTCTCGCTCTCTAATCCTAACCTGTTTAGTAATTTTCTGGTACGTGGCGCAATTTCTTTTTCAGGCACCTGATAAATTCCGGCATAAAACCGGATATTTTCAGCGACAGTCAGGTCTTCGTAAAGAGCGAATTTCTGACTCATATACCCGATATTCTTTTTAATCATTTCCGGTTGCGTGCGAATGTCATAGCCTGCTACAATGGCTTTTCCGGATGTAGGGATGCTTAGTCCGCACAACATACGCATAGCGGTTGTTTTTCCGGCTCCGTTTGCACCCAGAAAACCAAAAATTTCGCCTTTCTCTACTTCAAATGAGATTTGATCAACCGCTTTGAAACGTCCGAATGCTTTCGTCAGATTTTCCACCACAATGACCTTTTCCATCGTTTACATATTATTTTTAGATAGTTCCATGAAACAATCTTCAATTCCGGGTTTAATTTCTTTTATAATAACATTGATGTGGTTTTTTGCTTCAAGATTTACCTTCAAATTGTTAATAATCAAGGTTATATCATCAGCCATCTTCCTCCGTGAATCCGAATGCTCTTGTTTATATTCTGAAGTCCTGTTTTTCAATGTAATATGATGACTGTCTCCAAAAGCATAACAGCTTTCTACTTCAGGAATTGCTCTTAAATCAGTTAAAAGCATTGACATGTTTTCAGATGAAACAGAAAGTAAGGTCTTTTTAAAGCTGTCAGCAATCTTCCCGGGGCTGTCAATGGTTAGCAATCTTCCTTTTTGTATCAGCGCTATCCGGTCGCAAAGACTTGCTTCATCCATGTAAGGAGTTGAAACCATGATGGTGATTCCCTGTTGCTGGAGCTTTTTCAACATGCCCCAGAATTCTTTTCTGGAAACAGGGTCAACTCCCGTCGTCGGTTCATCTAAAAAAAGCGCGGTCGGTTTATGAATAAGAGCGCAACTCAGCGCCAGCTTTTGTTTCATGCCTCCCGATAGTTTTCCGGCTTTTCTGGACTTGAATGGTTCGATTTGTTGATAAATATCTTTAACTAATTCATAATTTTCCCGGACAGTTGTGTTAAAAACAGTAGCAAAAAAATTCAGATTTTCTTCGACCGACAAATCCTGATACAATGAAAATCGTCCGGGCATATATCCAACCCGTTCCCGTATCAACCTATAGTCTTTTACTACATCCAGTCCATCAACAGCAGCAATGCCTTCATCAGCTAGTATTAATGTTGTTAATATCCTGAAAAGGGTTGTTTTACCGGCGCCATCCGGACCAATCAGTCCGAATATCTCACCCGGTTTTACCTCAAAATTGATGTCGCTGAGCGCCTGAACCTTTTTGTACTTTTTGCTGATATTCCGACAACTTATCATAAATAATTTTAATATGTAATGTGCCAGTCACTAATCACATTTTTGTAGTTTAATGTAACTAATGTGGTTACCCGGTTTATTAATCTTCAGAAAACCATACTGCCCTATTTTCAGGTATCCGTCATTTTTCACCATCACTTTCACTGCATATACCAAATTCGCTCTTTCGTCTCTTGTTTGTATGGTTTTGGGAGTAAATTCAGATTTTGAAGAGATCCAGGTTATTGTGCCATCACAGGGTTTGTATTCATCTTTTCCAAAGTCTGCAAAAACCTGAACCTGCTGACCGAGCTTTACTCGCGTGAGTTGATCTGCTGTGATATATGCTCTGAAAATCATGTTGTTGGTATCTCCGATTTTGAAAAGAGCTTTACCGGGTGTCGCCAACTCTCCTTTTTCTGCATATTTTACAAGCACAGTGCCATTGATTGGACTGGTAATATTACACTTCTGAAGCTGATCTTCCAGTTGCAAAATCTGAATCTCAAGGGCTTCCTTTTCTCCTGAAATTCCTTGTAAGGATGATTCAAGTGTTGATTTTGTCGCGGCAAGTTGTCGCTCCAGAACAGCAATCTGGGCGTTCAGGTCGTCAAGTTGTTTCGTGGTAGCCGCATTTGATTTGAGTAAATTTTCCACCCGCTTTTTCTCGTTGCGGGCAGTTGCAAGTTGCTGTTCCAGCGCTCCGAGTTGTTTCTTTAAATCAGGTCGACGGCTGAGCAAGGCGTCAATAGATGCCAGTAATTGTTGTTTTTTCAGGTGGAGCTGTGTACTGTCGATGTAACCGATTGTCTCATTTTCCTTTAGCGATTGACCATCAACGATGTCGAATGCCATGATTTTACCTGCCGCTTCAGCTGAAACGATAACTTCAGTTGTTTCAAAAGTACCCGAAGCATCGAAGTCGGAATCAGTATTCCTACAAGAAGCGAATCCTGCAATCAGGGTAAGCAAAATATAAATTTTATATTTTTTCATATCTAATGTATTTACAAATTATTTACGTTGGTTTTTAATTGATAAATGGCCATCAGGAGTTGAATTTCATGTAGCGCTTTTTGTTGGAGAGCAATGTGTTCCGAATTGACTTCCCTGAGTAAATCGGTAACCGTGATTGTTCCGTTTGATAAGCGGGCTTCTGCTGCCAGTTTGATATTTCTTCTGAGGGAAATAATTTCATCATCACTTTTCAGATTTTCCCTAAGTTTGTTTACTTCTGTCTGATATTGATTTCTTTCCAGTGTGTTATTAAACAGGAAAGTTTCTTTCATGACATCTATTTGCTGTCTGTTCAGCTCAATTTTTCCCAAGTTTGATTTCAGGGAGTAGAAGTTGCTGAGGTTCCACGACAACCGGATCCCTCCGATATAAAAAGGAGAAAAATCAGTAGTAAACATGTTTAAGCCCGGACGTCCATAGCCACCTTGTACGAAAGCGCTGATTTTTGGAAAATTAGATGCGTGGAGAGCCTTTTCCTGATTAGATAGTAATAACTGTTGAGCAGCAAAAAGTTTTAACTCCGGACGGTAGTTGTTTGCTTCAACCGGTTCGTTAACAACCGGTTTTTCCAATGGTGTTTTTTCATCGATTACAAGTCCGGTAAATGCCGACAAAATCAGGCAATAGTTCTTTTGCGTACTGAGCAAATCGTAAATTCGTTGTCTGGTTTGAATCATTTCAACTTTTACGGCATCAGCATCGGATGGTAAAGCAACTCCATTTTCAACGAGCGATTGTACCTTTTTGTGATTGGCTGTCAGTTCGTCCAGCAAAACATCCTGGAGAACAATTTGCTCGTTCAATAGCATGATGCCAAAATAAAGCTGATGTATTCTTTCGTTCAATGCGTACAAATCGATTTCGGTTTTTTGTTTGTCAATCTCGGCTGATGCTTCCATGCTTCTTTTTTGAGAGCTGATTATGCCGCCATCCCAAATTAATTGATTAACTTCCACAGCTGCCTGATACTGATCTTTATCCAGAGATGGCATACTGAAAGGTTGCCCGGTAATAGCAGAAATGGCGTTGCCGAGTGATGCCGGGATCTCCGTTACGTCAGACTGATAGGTTGCTTTCATGCCAAGAGTTACTTGTGGTAACCATGCTTTAGATACAGTCGACAGATTATAATCGCGGGTTTTTTCTATCAAGCCATATTGCTTTATCAACGGATAATTATTTCTTGCCTTGATTCTGCAACTATCGAGGGTAATGCCGCTCAATTGTGTAAAACAGAGCATTAGAAAGAGACTTCCTATCCAAATTTTTCTTTTCATAACATTAAGTACAATTAGTCTTAAAATTAACCACTATTCGCTAACCACTAACCATTTTGTATCTCAGGCGTTCATGCACGGATACTATGTAAAATGAAATCAACATTTGCATTTCTCCTGTGATTGATCAGATTCTTCTTCTGTTCCTCGTCCATTTGCATAACCTGTTCGACCACAGGCATCATCACGAACAAAGCCACATTCATTGAAATGGCAGGTATCATGATGTCGATCAAACTGACCGGGCGAATTCTGCCGGCTTTTATTTCTGTCTGAAGATCTTCGTTCAGTGCTGCAAAAAGCGTTTCAGGTAATTCCCGTAATTTTTCCCGTAACAGAGCTACTTGTTCGGGTCTTCGAGATAATTCCCTGATTATTAGGAGCGGAATCTGAGGATTGTTTTCCAGGAGAGAAAAGTGAGATGTGATTAAATGACGGATTTTATCCTCGAATCCCATTGACTTAGCACCTTCGATATTAAATAACTGTTGAAAAAAGTATCTGAACTTTTGTTCGAAGATTGTATTGAACAGATTATCCTTTGTACGGAAATAATAATGAATGAGTGCCTGGTTACAACCAACTTTTTTAGCAATCTGAGTTGTGGATGTAGCTTCAAATCCTTTTTCCAGAAATAGCTT
>JARKQF010000285.1 GCA_029973975.1 Paludibacter sp. | reverse complement strand
ATCAGGGCTTTGGTAAGCTGTTTTAACAGCCCTTCCGGACCTGTAATGTCCTCAGGCCCTTTGTAATCCTTCAGCAGTTCGTCCAGAACTTCCTTGGATATGGCCATACTCGCTCCTTAGAGTAGTATAGCCGTTTACACAAATTTTGTTACAGCCTCAGATAATAGGCTACCCAATATTCAAATATCTCTAGCCTTCATCGCCGCATGAAGTGAAAAACACATATGAATCCTTCTCATGATCAAAAACAGCAAGGCTTGTAGAACATAGAAAAGACTCATCGCTCTTTGGGATATATATGACAACCGTGTATTTTTCCTGCTCTGTCAGATAGGACATGTTAAAATTATAGATGGCCCATCTCGATGGCATTTCCTTTTCAGTAAAAACCTCGGAAAAAATCACTGGCTCATTTATCTTTTCTTCAAGCTTCTTTTTAAGATATTCTAGGGTTGGTTTGCCTTTATTTTCCATTAGTCTTCCTCATCTAAGAAGGAAGTGTCTGGAAGAATTTCAAAATCATTTTCATCATGGGGCTTGTCCTTCTTTTCAAGACGATCAAGGAGCATAGAGAAGTTTTCCTGTCGTTCAAAGTAATCCAGCATCCAGCTAGAAAAATAATCCCTGACTTTTGATGCCTGAACCTTGTTTTTGAATAGATAATCCCCTAAAACATGGGCGGGATATTGAACATACCTTTCACGATTTTTTTTAATGTATTTTCGAATATAAGGGTCCTTGAACATATACGAGTACTCTTTGATAAACTTCCAAAGAATTTTTTCTAATTCGATCTGAACGATCATGCTTTTCCTCCACTTTCGTTTTTTATAATTGGCCTCCATTCAATTTGCTCATGGCTTTAACTAGCTCAGTGAAATAGGGAGGGAATTTATTGCTCCCATGTTTTTTTATTTTTCTCTTTCCTTGGTATTTGATTTCTATACTCCACTGCGTCCCATCAAGGATGTTACTGTCAATGCTTGAGCTAGGCCATTCCAAGATGTAGAGTTTAGGTATTATTCCTTGAAGATACTTTACTTCTTCCACAGAAAGCTTTTTTGTCTGTTCAATCGGGCTATTTGTAGAATCGCTTTTGCTATTAAACGGCAATAAATGGCGATAGGTTAGGATATATGAATTAGATGCCAATGAGATATCTATAAAATGATTGTCGCGATTGAAGCCACCGACGAAGAATAATACATTTTCTATAATCCTAAAAGACTCAGAGGCCTTCCCAAAAGATTTACGGCAATCTTTACAGTATCGGCTTGGACTATCTACAGAAATTTTACGGCCACCAAGCCAAATTTTCCCCGCTTCCTCTTCCAAGAATGCTTCACAGCTCGGCATACCATATAGGATTGGTATTGTATGCCGTTTCCCACATAAGGGGCATTTTATTGAGGAATTCTTCCTATATCCATTCATTATTGATCTATCCCAAAGACAATAATATACCGGATTTGGTTTTATATTCAGTAAAGCAATTCATTTCAGGTTTATAGCCAAGCATTTTTGCAAATGCTTCATAGTCAGGATACGAATCATTATTAGAGCTAAATGTATGGACCAGCATGATCGTCTTTTTTGTGCAATACTTTTGTGCGGTTAGAATCGCTGATACTGTCCTGTGAAAAAGCTGATAGCGTAGTTTGCCAATATTTAATACAGGTAAACCTAAAGTTGTGGCAAGGTAAGCAAGCCTTGATCTTTTCCCTTCGCTAAATCCACCATCTTTCTTCCATTCAGCAATAGTTTTACCAAATGGCTCACGATGTTTACCTTCAACCATAATTGCCACTAATTCATTATCAATTCTAGCTAATACAAACAGGTCATTCTGTGATGCTTTGCTCCCTCCGGGGAGATCAACCTCGTACTCTGGTATGCCCTGGATAAACTCGATTTCCTTGTCCTCTGCAACTTTACTGCTTGCTAAAGCATTTCTAACGATTCTTGGGAAATCCAATGCGTTCTGCCAGGCTTCGGCTAGTTCTTTGGCGGAATAGCCATCTTTCCATTGCTTTCGGGGTTGTGCTAAGAAAACTTTCCAATCTTCTGGTTTTGAAACGGGGATATAAAACATCGTTTCCTCCGAAAAATAAAAAAGGGATTGCTAATGAAAAATCAATATAGGCCAATCACCTTGCCGATTAATACTGCAATAGGCTGGTTGTTTCTATCCCATGTGTTCGAATTTCTTGCCCTGTATACAGGCTTCAGTTGGGTTGCTGATATTTCACAAGTATTTGAGAAATTAGCACCATATAATGATTTAATTTTCCTACCGTCAAATTCCCATGAATTAGAAGAAGTTGCGCCATACCATGGCTTTAGCTTTCTGCCATCCCATTCCCAATCCCTCGGCAACTCCACTCTGTTTGACATCTGTAGCCTCCTAAAAAAATGATTAAATTAGTGAGCCACTTGCAAAAGTCATAGGCTAAACGAATTTTAATGAAAAGCGGGGACAGAACCTGTATAATGGAGTTATCAAGACAACCAAAAACAGGAGGAAGTCCCCGCAATGAAAAGTATAACCGAAATCATGGGCGGCATGCAAATACTTTTCGGGATCAGCTTTGATATTCAAAAATGATTCGAAGAATATCTGACTCATGATCAGCAAGCATTTCTGTCGATATTGCAAGTGCTAGAAGCACACATGAACGCACCTGAAGAGACAGGGTCACATTTTGGGCGCCCTGCGTATGATCAAAAGCCCTGCCTGTCATTGCACAACAAAAGACCATGCCGCTGAAAGAAGCCCTGAAAACATTGGATATGCGCTGTTCTTGGAGCTGTAAGAAGAATTCCCGCGGGTTACCCATTTATATTCGCTCATGGACGCAGTCTATGACTCGGACGTGATTGATTCGTTTATTCGACAACGCGGCCGGGTGGCCATTGTTGATCATAACAAACGAAGGAACGACACGCGCCCTGGCTTTGATCTTGCCACACAACGCCGCTATGCGATACGGACAACGGTTGAGCGAGCGAATTCGCATTTGAAGGATTGGCTTTTATCCGTTCCATATTTTGTCAGAGGGATCGAAAAAGTAACGTTTCAAGTGATGTGCAGGGTCGTAAGTCTAGCGGCGATCAAGATCTTGCAGTGCTTTATAGCGCCATCGCTGACGAAAAGCGCATAATATTTATCTGGTAAGGGTGAGGCGCTAGGGGCAGTCTGTCCTCATAGCTACAATTCCGGGAAATTTCTTGTTTTTTGACCTATGCCCCACTAAATCTACAGTACTCGACTGCTCGTAACCGTATCCGTTTTAGAATGCGACCTATTCAGCCGTTTAATGTGCGAGACTTTTGCAAGAGGCTCTACTTAACGCATTTTCGATCCAAATGGTGGGTCTTAATCCCTTTATTCAGGTCCCATCGGAAAAATACACATGGTTGTCGAGCAATGGGAGCGTAACCCCAGGTTGTAATCCCTTTATTCAGGTCCTATCGGAAAAATTCTGAAAGATCTTCTCGAAGTAAAGGATCAGATCGAGGTTGTAATCCCTTTATTCAGGTCCTATCGGAAAAATGGGAGCTGCGGAAGCTGTTTTCGCAGGAGGAGGTCAAGTTGTAATCCCTTTATTCAGGTCCTATCGGAAAAATTCTGGTCGCAGTCGGGCCAGTGGGGTCTCTACGGGTGGGTTGTAATCCCTTTATTCAGGTCCTATCGGAAAAATGAAAGAGCTTGTCATGCTTGAGGCCGCTCCTCTGGCTGGGTTGTAATCCCTTTATTCAGGTCCTATCGGAAAAATACACTACAATCAAGGAGATGAGGAAAGAATGATAAAAATAGGTTGTAATCCCTTTATTCAGGTCCTATCGGAAAAATGAACACTGGGTTGCCGATGCCTACGACGGCTACGGCAAGTTGTAATCCCTTTATTCAGGTCCTATCGGAAAAATAGAAAGATGGGAAATAATAAAAAACGGGGCTTTGGTATGTTGTAATCCCTTTATTCAGGTCCTATCGGAAAAATGAAAAAATACCTATATATGATAAATGGCATGGTATTTGGTTGTAATCCCTTTATTCAGGTCCTATCGGAAAAATTCGACAACATTTACGTTACTGCTGCCGCCGCCGCGTATGTTGTAATCCCTTTATTCAGGTCCTATCGGAAAAATGCATCTTGGGGCACGGTATCGAGCGCGCGAGGGTGTTTGTTGTAATCCCTTTATTCAGGTCCTATCGGAAAAATAGGAGCGTAGAATTAAATCTAGAGACGTGGAAACACTTCGTTGTAATCCCTTTATTCAGGTCCTATCGGAAAAATTTTATCGAGTTGATGTCGATTTTATCGACCACGAGGAATCCGTTGTAATCCCTTTATTCAGGTCCTATCGGAAAAATGCTCTCATCAGCAGAGATATTGAGTGGGTGAGGTAGTGGGTTGTAATCCCTTTATTCAGGTCCTATCGGAAAAATATTGGGTTGGCACGAGTTTTGCGATAGGGCCTATATAGTTGTAATCCCTTTATTCAGGTCCTATCGGAAAAATGAGTGGTTGTCTTCGACAATTTCGACATGGCGAAGGGTTGTAATCCCTTTATTCAGGTCCTATCGGAAAAATTATCAAATATCAACAGGCTTATGGTTATTGGTAAAACGAGTTGTAATCCCTTTATTCAGGTCCTATCGGAAAAATTTAAAACTTTCGTCATTTATGAGGGCGTCGAGGCAAGTTGTAATCCCTTTATTCAGGTCCTATCGGAAAAATTTGCGAACATTATGCGGCAAGAGGCAGTCGCATATATAAGTTGTAATCCCTTTATTCAGGTCCTATCGGAAAAATAAATCTGAAACCGGAACATATTTCGTTGAATATCAAACAAGTTGTAATCCCTTTATTCAGGTCCTATCGGAAAAATGAGGAAAAAATGAAAACTAAGAAAAAACAAGGTTTTGGGTTGTAATCCCTTTATTCAGGTCCTATCGGAAAAATTTACCACGGGAGCCGATTTTAGCCGCCGCAAGACAAGTTGTAATCCCTTTATTCAGGTCCTATCGGAAAAATCCGGAGCGTTGGCTGCGCAAACGGATGCCGGGGAGCACTATGTTGTAATCCCTTTATTCAGGTCCTATCGGAAAAATAGTGATAGTCAATCGAACACTAGGTAAAGCATATTTTGTTGTAATCCCTTTATTCAGGTCCTATCGGAAAAATATTAAATTTTGAGAGTAAAAACATACTCACGGACGAAGAAATGTTGTAATCCCTTTATTCAGGTCCTATCGGAAAAATCAGGAAATACAAAATCTCAAACC
>JARKQF010000102.1 GCA_029973975.1 Paludibacter sp. | reverse complement strand
TTTGAACCCTGGACATCCACCGCGTCAGGATGGCGCTCTCCCCCTGAGCTACTTGCCTACAATGGAACATCTTTAGAATGGCGCTTAGATAGCAATAAAAGGCCGCAGTGTCAAGCAAATATCTTATTTTTTAACTTCCTTAACCGTGGCAACATTGATAAACTTGATTCCGCGGGCCATATATACTAATCCGGAAACGACGGTAAAGAAACCGGTCAACCAGCACATAATCATAATCCAGTCGTAGCTGAAGTTATGAGATACGGCCTGAAATGACAAGGCCAAAAAAATTGTACCAATTTGCAAAGCGGTAGTCACTTTTCCGACAAAAGCCGGCTTAATAACATAAGGAACTGATAACATTGACAGAATTGCGATACCCAAAAGAATTATGAAGTCGCGGCTGATAACAATGACCGTCAGCCAGCCGGGAAGGACACCCAAAACAGACAAAGTCACAAAACTCGCCGTCAGGAGCAGTTTATCGGCGATGGGATCGAGATAGGCTCCCAAGACCGTCTGACAACTCAGAAGCCTGGCCAGGGCGCCGTCTAAAGCATCTGTCAGTCCCGCCAAGGTAAAAGTAAAAAGAGCCTTTCCATACGAATGTTGAATCAAAAATATAACAACAACCGGAACGAGAATAATTCGCAGCAGAGATAAGAAATTGGCTATGTTCATTCAAAAATTGGAATAAGTATTTCTTTATTCATCCATAATATGGAGTCTACGATGCTTTTTAACCTTTTAAGTTGGGTCCATCCGGCAGCGTCTCCAACACCTTGTTGACGACATCCTCAATTACAGTTTCAAAAGCTTCGTAAGATTTCATCTCCAGTCTTTTTCCAGGCAACTCAAAATTTCTGCTGGTCGTTTTATACTGAGCATTCCAGAGAACTTCTCCCGTCTGGGTATTGCGCAATTCACAGCTGGCCGCAACCGTTACCGGAACATAGAACAAACCGCCCGTGTGTTTGCCCTCACTGAGAGTGCAATACATGGCGGCATCCGCACCCACCAACTCCTTGATAACGGACGGAGACACAACACCTGCTCCGTTATTTTTCTCGCCGGAATATAAATGCTCCAGTTTCTGATCGATTACTTCGAGCGGAAGCTTAGAGTAGCCCTTAAAGTAAAGCTCATCAAACACCTTTAATCTCAACAACTGAGGCGCTTTCAAATCGTGAGTTTTGTTGTCAACCGGCAGCACCGCGATGACCGTTGCTGACTTCTTCTCCAAATCTTGTTTCACAATATTGGACGATTTGGGAGCACATCCTACCAATAATGTAATTCCCAGAATTACTGACAGTATCAATTGATAATTATATTTCGTCATTATTCTTCTCCTTCCTCCTGCAAAAGGTTAACCACTATTTGATTCTCCCTGGTCTGCTCGGTATCGACCAGATATCGCCCTGTTTTGCCCAACTCAACAGCCAGTGCCTGAGTCGTACCGGAAATTTCCAGCTCCAGACATGCTTGCTGCCATTTAAAAGATTGTGACCGGATGTTTTTCACCATCTTAGCCTGCTTCTTCAAAAACTCTTTTAAATACAAAAAATCAGAATATTTTTTTAACCCTTTAGCCTCCAAAAAAACAGTCTTATCAGCTTCTTCGTCGTTAAATGTTTTATAATATCCAATTTGAGCCAGAAAGTTCTTTAAATCCTGAAAAGCAACAGAAACGTTTACATCAACTAAATAATTTTCGTCCTGTTGACCTTCCGCCGTAATTTTATAATTTTTTATGAATCCATTCTGTCTGTCAAGCAGCGCTTTTTTTATCGCCAGAAATTTTTTATCATTAACAGGAATTGAAATCAAGGCCGATGCCGCTTCCTGAATTGCTCTTTGCAGCGCTTCCCTGATAGCTCTGTCCCTTGCCCCGGCGATATCACTTTGATTGATTGCCGCACTGCCTTTAACTTCCAAAGGAAGAACACCCGCACCGCCTTGTGCAAAGGCCGAAATGCACCACGAAAAAATAAACGCAAATACCCACGCAGGCTGGCATCTTCCCATAATCGTCAGTTAATCGTTGCTGACCCGTTTCCGCTCATCTTCTTCAATTTTTCTATTTCTTCACGAATAACTCTTTCCGCAATTTCCGGAATAACTTCACGGGCAATCCTTTCAGCTATCAGAGCCGCCTGCTGCATCATTTCTTCATGGAGTTTATCATCTGCCGGTTGATCTTCAGCAACATCAACCAGTTCGTAAATGTACTTATTATCTTTAGCAATTTTCTCGTAACCACGTCCGTCCACGACGATAACTTTTTGATTGTTTTTATCGCTTCGCTCTTCGTATATTTCCGTCAAATCATAGATTTTTTTATCGTCCGTCATAATAGAATCATCCGCCATTAATTAATTCCCCCATAAGACAGGTTACTTTAAAACCTTCACCAAATCTAGGAGTTGAGTTACCATAGTGCACCTCACAGTTCAAGCAATATATGTTCTCGTTCACTGCTCGTAAAGCACACCCTTTTATAGCCGCAGCTTGACGGCCAGATCATAAACTCTCTTCTTAGGTAAACCTCTCCGCCGAACAATTTCGCTAACCGCATCGCGAACCGACATTTCATTATTCTTCCTGAGTTGCAGCAATTCAGTTTCTATTTCCCCATCACTTATTGAAGCAGTCTCTTTTTCTTTACCCTGTATGATGATGGTAAATTCACCTTTTACTTTGCCCTGCAAACCATCCGCAAGAAAACTTGAAATTTTGCCGCCCTTAATTTCCTCAAACATTTTTGTCAATTCCCGGGCAACCACAATTTCACGGTCACCCAGCACATTGTAAATATCCTGAAGTGCAGCCCGATATCTGGCCGGTGATTCATAAAACACTATAGTGTTTTCTTCTCCTTTAAGATTTTCCAGAAACTTCCTTCGTTTATTCTCTTTTGCCGGCAGAAATCCGCAAAAGATGAAATTGTCCGCGGGAATTCCGGCGACACTTAAAGCCGCAGCCACCGCCGACACCCCCGGTACAGGAACAACACGGATGTTTTGGGCGCGCGCCGCTCTCACCAGGAGGTAACCAGGGTCAGAAATACAGGGAGTTCCGGCATCCGTCACATAAGCAACACTCATGCCGGATTTGATTTTGACAATGATGACCGAACTTTTCTCTCTTTCGTTGTGCTCATGGAGACTGATCAAAGGTGTTGCTATTTCACAGGCATTGAGCAGTTTTCTGGTATGGCGCGTATCCTCGGCAGCGATCAGATCAACTTCTTGAAGAATTCTCATTGCACGCAGAGTAATATCCTCCAAATTACCAATCGGTGTGGCAACGATATACAGCAATCCGGATTTTTCATCGATCGACTTCACAGTTTATTTACCCAGCCTGCAAAACATTTTGTATTGACTTCAACAGCTTCCGGGTTTAATA
>JARKQF010000096.1 GCA_029973975.1 Paludibacter sp. | reverse complement strand
GTTCTTCCGGCGCCGGACATAGCCTGCAGTGATGTCATTACCACCTGCTTTACACCAAAGGCATCCTGAATTGGTTTTAAAGAAACCACCAAACCGGCAATTGTGCAGTTTGATTTCGGTGATATAAAACCCTTCCAGCCGCGATTTTTTTGCTGAACGGCTAGCAGGGCGGCGTGTTCCATATTTACCCCGCCGACCAGGATCGGTGTATCCGGTTCGTAGCGAAATGCCGAGGCTGTGCTGATTACCGGTGTCGTTTTCGCATATTTCGGTTCCAATTCTTTGGCCGGACCGGCGTCCATGGTGGAAAAAATTATATCTACGGAAGTCGCATCAAACGAAGAAGCATCTTCGACCGGCATATTTCCGATTTCTTCAGGCAGTTCCTCCGGACACCACCAGCGTGATGAGCCGTTGGCGTCTTTCAGAGCTTCGCGGTAGTTTTTCCCGGCGGATCGCTCGGAAGCCGCCAGCTTCGTGATTTTAAACCAGGGATGACCAATCAAACTGATAATTGCCTGCTGTCCTACAATCCCTGTCGCGCCAATTATGGCTATTTTCAACATATTACCTCCAAAAGTATTTCCTTATTCGTTGTTGTTCATATTATTGAGTAAGATGGTTTTTGCTTTTTCCACGTCCGCCGCTATCTGTCGCTTCAACGGTTCGGGACCGTCAAATTTGACTATATCCCGCAGCTTCTCCACAAATAGAATATTAATTTTTTTGCCTCTTATGTTCCCTGTGAAATTCAGCAAATAAGCTTCAAAAGTAGATGTATAATCGCCAAATGTCGGCTTTTCTCCAATATTTAAAGCAGACATATAACTCTTTCCTTCGAGCTCGGCGAAGGCGGCGTATATGCCTGCCGGCGGCAGCAGTTCTCTTTCCGGCGAGAGATTCGCCGTAGGGAAACCAAGCCCGGCGCCCCGTCCCTGGCCGGAAACAATATCGCCGGAAATGTTATACCATCTGCCAAGAAACCGAAATACGGAGTGGACGTCACCCGCGAGAATTAAATTTCTGATCAATGTGCTGCTGACAATGTCAGCCCCTATTTTAATGGCATCGATCACTTCCACTTCAAAGCCCAGTTCTGCTCCGGAAGAAATCAAGTAGTCGCTGTTGCCCTGTTTGCCCCGGCCAAAGGCGTAATCATGACCGACAATAACTTTTTTAACTGCCAGTTTTTGTCCCAGAAAACCGAAAACAAATTGTTCGGCGGTGACTTTAGAATATTCCATTGAAAAAGGAATGACCAGTGTTCCATCAACCCCGCATTTTTCTAAAAGCTTTAATTTTTCATCTAAGGTGGTAATCAGATAAAAAGGGCGGATATCGGGATGCAGAATCATTTTCGGGTGCGGATCAAAGGTGATGACCAGCGATTTTGTCCCCGCTGCCTTGGCCTCATTTGCCAGTTTGCGGCAAATAATCTGGTGGCTCAGGTGCACACCGTCAAAATTACCGATCGTAACAAACGAACCGCGAAAATCTTCCGTAATATTTTCAATGCCTTTAAATACGATCATCAGTGTCTCATCAGCTCAAGTTTAATTTGTGCGCTACCATAATCATTTTGGTAATTAAATTCAACATCATTTTATCTTGACAAGAAGGCACAGATCGTTATAGTTCTTCCCCAACCTGCCGAAGTGGCGGAATTGGTAGACGCGCTAGGTTCAGGGTCTAGTGGGTGAATGCCTGTGCTGGTTCAAATCCAGTCTTCGGCACCATAAGAAAAACAGAGGGTTAGCTGACTTGTCGGTTAACCCTCTTTTGCGTTGGAAATAGCTTGATAACCATTTTATTCACTACTTGGGAATAATAATTTCCACCTGTGCCAAAATCACCTTGTCAAAAAGTCTCGCATCTCCTAATGCTCAAGCCCGCTAAAAGAAAGTTCTTATCAATAAGGTATTATAAACGCTGTGAATCCGGTTTAATTGTTTAATTAAACTGGGGGGTATTAAAATAATCTTGATGTTTTGTTCTGAATTTGATTGTTTTCCCGAATTTAGTTTAGAAGGGGAGTCTGCCGATAATAACAATTAGAATCATCACTGGGAGGCTGTCCGAGAATTAAATTTGTGAAAATGAGCATGGTAATTGCATTTATTTACGAAACAAAAATTGCCTCCAAGGTCTATTCTCGGACAGCCTTCCAGGGCATTAAATATCCTGAACTGGAGTTAATATTAAAATGGCACAGCAAAATCGCAGCGGAAAAAATTCTGTCATAATTTTATTCGTTTTATTATTTATTGTTTTCATCAGCGCAGCCGTCTATCTCATACCGAATAAAACATCCTCAAATTCAGCATCGCAGAAAACCGTTGCAGTAAATAAAGAATCAGTTCAGCAGGATTTTGATGATTCCAGTTTCGAAAAAAAAGGGAAATGGTATGGCCTGTGTAAGAAAAACTCCATCCATTCCAGTGCAGATTTCAAAACGACTGTAGCCAACGACCCGGTGTTGAAAGCGCATTTTGTCAATTTTAACTGGGAAAACGCCCAAATGGGCAAACTGGAAAAAGCTACGTGGGCTTATGTGCATTATAGAAAAGATAATACCGTTTTCCGCAAAGAAACGCCGATTTTGTTGCCTGCCGGCGACGGGTATATTACCGATGGAATTACACAAATTAGAACACAATGTTGCAACAGCTATGCCGCCGCTCCCGAGCCAGAAAAATTCGAAGATCCGGAATTGGATGCAAACCCTTCTGCGGGATTACCACCTTTATCTGATTTGTTTCAGGATTCTCCCGCCGGGGAAAAACCGGGTCAATACACGTCCAGCGGTCTGAAATATCCTTATTACACTCCAATTTCCGGTCATTCTGTTGTTCCACCTTCGCATTGTCCACCTTGTCCCTGCGGCGAGTCAAAATCTGCATCTGTTCGGGGTGAAGGATCTACTCCTGTAATTGGTAAGGACAATAAAACCCAAACCGTTGATCAATCTGAAATCGCCCCCATTCCTGATTATTGTTATTGTCCGGAATGTCCGCCACCGCCACCGCCACCTAAAAATACTCCTCTACCGTCGACAATATTACTGCTGGGAACCAGCATGGGATGCTTGCTCATCCTGCTGTTCTTTCTCAGAAAGAACGGATTGTATCGCGGGTGATGTTGTGTCCATTTTGTCCATGATCTGATTAAAAGCAGTTATAGATGGCTTTTTCCCCGGTCACCCCTATTTTGCTGCAAACTTGCTTCCTTATAAAATCAAAGCTATTAGCAGTATTTCCGGTGGTTCATAATCGATGAATAATGTGCTGCAGCGTTCAAAACGACAAACTGTCATGGGCATCCCTCTCAAGGGGGTTGTGTGGATTCTGATACTAATTGCAGGGCTGTTACAATCCATTATTGCCTTTCCCAATGATATCTTTCATCTGGATCAAAATGTCCTGTTGCAAGCAAAGGGAAAATGGGGCAAACAAGCGCAGACGCGTCTCTTATCCTGGGAAAATTTGATGCAGCGAGAATGGAGCAGTTCAGACAGGGAAAAACTGGAAAAAGTCAATTCCTTCATGAACAAAATACCATACAGAGAAGATATCGACGTCTGGGGTGTTCCGGATTACTGGGCAACACCCGTTGAATTTCTTGGAAGAGGAGCCGGTGACTGCGAAGACTATGCAATAACCAAGTACTTTACATTGAAGGCCATGGGAGTTTCCGAACAAAAGTTGAAAATTACTTACGTAAAGGCACTGCAACTTGGCAAAACCCACATGGTTCTGACATATACCGATAAACCGGGTGACGAGCCTTTAGTTCTCGACAACCTGAATAAGTCTATTATGCCGGCCTCCGAGCGGTTCGATCTGATTCCCATCTTCAGCTTCAACGGTACTGAACTCTGGATGGCACAGCAACGCGGGCAGGGAGAATCAACTGGCAGCAGCCGTCTTAAACCCTGGCGTAATCTGTTAAAGAGAATGTCAGAAAATAAATAATCATAAGGATTTTACTATGACCCTTTATCGACAATTAATCATTTTCACACTTTTGCTTTTCTTCATTCTGCTTGCAGGAACATGGATGATCACTTTTGAAAACAATCGTTCATTCGTGATCAGACAGTTAGACTCTCACGCGCAGGATACG
>JARKQF010000062.1 GCA_029973975.1 Paludibacter sp. | reverse complement strand
TTCTGCACTGACAGAACTTTCCGGCAATAAAAAAATCAGCAATAACAGCACAAAAGTTGAAATACAGCGCCGGATGTCCATCCTCACCTCATAGTAAGTATCGAAAATCTTAAAAAGCTTCCATATTTGTCATTCCGGGCTTGACCCGGAATCCAGGCGTCGTCCCCGCGAAGAGATTGTGTCATAATAACTATTTGTCATTGCGAAACGCCTCTCAGGCGTTGTGGCAATCTAATATTTTCAAGATCTTTCGAGATTGCTTCGCTCATTGTATTCGCAATGACATTATGACACAGTCTCGCGACCGGGGAATCCAGAAAACATGATACAAGTATCTGTTAAAAAGTAGCAAAGATTATATACCATTCTGCAAGTGCTAAAAAATTTTCTCGTCGGACACGCTATAGGGAAGGAAGTGAAGAAAAAAGAAAAAATCATTGCTTGATGCATTTCCGGCGGAGGAGAGGAGCCAATGGTAACTGAAAAACACGTTATGATACAAGATGCGCAAGGGCAGGTGATTTTATACAAGAATCATCTGGAAGTTCGGTTGGAAAAGGACACTGTCTGGCTGACACAAAAACAGATGTCCGAATTGTTTGACACTGAGAGAAGTGTTGTAACGAAGCATCTACGTAATATTCTGAAAACAAAGGAATTGGAGGAAAAAACAGTATGTGCAATTTTTGCACATACTGCCTCAGATGGGAAAACATATCAAACCAATTACTATAATCTCGATATGATTATCTCTGTTGGATATCGTGTCAATTCAAAACGAGGCACACAGTTTCGCATTTGGGCAACTAATGTTTTGCGTCGGCATCTGGTGGATGGTTATACCATAAACGAAAAACGATTAAAGGCGCAGCAGAGCAAAATACGTGACTTGCAGGAGACAGTCCGTTTGCTGGGCAACATAGTCCTGCTTGAAGGTGTTTCTGATGAAGCAAAGGGCGTTGTTCAAATTATCTCCGAGTATTCAAAAGCATTAAGCATTCTTGACGATTTCGATCATCAGCGTCTAGCCGTACCGAAGGGGACCAGAAGAACAAAATACAAATTAACTTATGAAGAAGCCAGAAAGATTATCGATCAGATGAAAGTAAAATTTAAAGACTCTGCTCTTGTCGGTCAGGAAAAGGATAAAAGCTTTCAAGGTTCACTGAGCGCCGTTTATCAAACCTTCGACGGCAAAGATGTCTATCCCACCGTGGAGGAGAAAGCCGCACATCTGCTTTACTTTGTGACAAAGAATCACAGCTTTATTGATGGTAATAAACGTATTGCGGCGGCGTTGTTCGTTTGTTTTCTGCAAAAAACCGGTATCTTGCTGGATAAAGACGGTCGCAAACGTATTGATGACAATGCGCTGGTTGCCCTGACGCTCATGATCGCCGCGAGCAAGCCGTCCGAGAAAGAAATCATGGTTAAAGTAATACTGAATCTGCTGGATCAGAGCAGAAAGTGAAAGCTCGACTGCATCATAGACAGACGAGCAAGATGAAATAATCCTTGCGACTGAGATAAAACCTCCTTATAATCGCTTCATCTAATGAAGCAATTAAGGTGAATAATCGCTTCAGGAAAGAATACTCATGAAATATATCTGGCAGCTCAAAAATTGGCATGATTTCAAATATGACACTGCCGCCGTGCTGAAACCATTGGGCGAGCTGAGATTAATACAGGGGAAGCTGCTGGGTCGTGTGGCCGAACTTAATATCGGGTTGGCTGTCGACGCACAGGCTTCCATCCTTGTCGAAGAAACCATAAGGACAGCACAAATCGAAGGGCAGACGTTCAATCGTGAAGCGGTCCGGTCTTCCGTAGCCCTCAAACTGGGCTTGCCCGCCGGCGTCGGCGTACCGGACAGACATATTGATGGTCTTGTCGATGTTCTGCTGGATGCCGTGCGTTTTTATGACAAGCCGCTGACCCAGGCCAGGCTTAACGGCTGGCACGCGTCGCTGTTTCCCACAGGATACTCGGGTTTGAGAAAGATCCGGGTTGGCAGAATGCGCGGGAATGAACCAATGCAAATTGTCTCCGGGCCGTTGGGTAAGGAAAAAATACATTATGAAGCTCTGCCTCGTGAGCGCGTTGATGAAGAAATGCGGTTTTTTTTAAAATGGTGGCAGACGTCGGCGGATCAAATGGATGGTATATTGCGGGCGGCCCAGGCTCATCTGCATTTTCTTACGTTCCACCCCTATGAAGACGGCAATGGGCGATTGGCGCGCGCAATGACGGACATGGCGCTGTCGCAGGATGAAAAAATCAAAGTCAGATATTACAGCGTTTCATCCGAGATTGTCCGCCGCCGCAACACCTATTATCAGATTCTGGAAGACGTGCAGAACGGCCGCGTTGATGTGACGGCCTGGTATTTGTGGTTCATCCAATGCATCCATTCGTCCATCGAGCAGTCCTGGGACATGATCGCCGGCATTCTCCTGCGTCATGATTTCTGGAATAAACATGCCCAGACACTGATCACTGACCGGCAGAAAAAAGTAATCAACCGTATTCTGGAAGCCGGACCGGGTAACTTTGAAGGCGGCTTGACCACGCGAAAATACGTCAATATTGCCGGTGTCAGCCGTGCAACGGCGTTTCGTGAGATTGCCGATCTTACGGCCAAGAACATTTTACGGCGACTCCCCGGCAGTGGCCGTAATGCCCACTATGATTTAATCTGGCCGTTGGTACGGAAAATAGGGGCATGAACATTGTCCATATGCGTGAAACGTTAATCATTTTATTCTGATTTATCCCATTTGTTTCCATTATTCTTGCATTGTGTTTTTTAAGTTGTAAAATGACGGGCAATTAAAAAACCTAATTGTAAAAGCATAGGGGATATTCAGCGAATAATCTGCCGCAAGGTAGTTTAAAATAATTTTAAAAGAAGAAAGCAAGAGAATCTAGCAATTTATTAGGCACTGTGCATTGGGGATAAAATAACCTAACGGGTACAAAGTAGATATGGAATATGTAGCGCACGTAAGGGAAAGTGATGGTAAGAAACAAAGTCTATTAAATCATCTTGAAGGTGTCGCAGAAAGAGCGAGCAGATTTTCATCTAAAATCGGCCTTGGGGAACAAGGCATACTGGTTGGATTATTGCATGATCTCGGCAAATATTCCGAAGTTTTTCAAAACTATATCAAATCAGCTGTGGGATTAATAAATCCTGATGAAGATGATTATATTGATGCAGATGGGATGAAAGGTAAAATAGACCATTCTACGGCAGGGGCCCAATTCATCTTTAAGCATTTGCGCAACAACGGAAAAGAATCGCAGCTGGTCGCACAGATTCTTTCTTTGTGCATAGCTTCACATCACTCAGGACTTATTGATTGTCTTTCTCCAGCCGGGGAAAATATATTTACAAACAGAATGAATAAATCTTCAACCAAGACACATTACGATGAAATAACCGAAAAGGTTGATTCATCGATACATGAGTTTGCTCAGAAACTTCTTTCATCCACGGCAACAATAGAAAACCTGATAAAACAATTAAAGGCGGTGCATGATCCTAAAGAAAAATCACCTCTTACAACTATTTTCAAACAAGGGTTGCTGTTACGTTTCCTTTTTAGTTGTTTAATAGATGCGGATCGACTTGATACAGCAGATTTTGAAGAACCTCATCTTAAAAAACTTCGGAATAACGGGACGTATCAGTCATGGGATATTCTTATTAACCGCCTTGAGAAGAGATTGACAGATTTTAAAAAACAGAACAAGGTAGACGCACTTCGCCATGAAATTTCCGACCATTGTCGTAGTCATGCGGAAAAGGAGAAGGGAATATATCTTCTGACTGTCCCAACCGGTGGTGGAAAAACACTCGCAAGCCTCCGTTTTGCTCTTCATCATGCAAAAGAACGTAAGATGGAGAGAATCATCTATGTTATTCCATACACTTCAATAATTGATCAAAACGCTGAGAACGTGAGAGAATTTTTGGAAGATCGGGCAGAAGATGGTGCCCTGGTTAATCATGTTGTTCTTGAACACCATTCAAATTTGACGCCTGAAGAGGAAAACTGGCAACAAAAAATATTAGCGCAGGATTGGGATGCACCAGTTGTTTTCACAACCAGCGTTCAGGTGCTTGAAGCCATGTTCGGTTCAGGTACAAGAAGTACTAGAAGGATGCATCAGCTTGCGCGATCGATTATTATATTTGATGAAATTCAGACTATTCCGGTGCGTTGCGTTCACATGTTTAACAACGCAATCAATTTTTTTGTTCGAAATTGCGGATCAACAGTAGTTCTCTGTACAGCAACACAGCCGCTTTTAGATAAGGTTGATAAAAAGAAAGGTGCGCTGAAACTGTCGTGCGATGGGGAGATGATGCCTGATGTTGGGCAACTGTTTGAAAATCTGAAGCGGGTTCAGGTAAAAGACAACAGGCAACCAGGTGGATGGACCGTTAGCGAAGTGGCGGAACTGGCTGTTAACAATCTTCTGAATACCGGGAGCACCTTGGTTATTGTAAACACAAGAAAAGCAGCACAGGCATTGTATGAAGAATGTATTCAAAGGACTCAGATTGAAACCCATCATTTAAGCACCAATATGTGCCCAGCGCACCGGATGGCAGTGCTGAAAAGAATTCGTGCATGTCTTGACATAAATGATCCAAAGCCGGTTCTATGTATCAGTACGCAGCTTATTGAAGCTGGAGTTGATGTCGATTTTGGATCGGTGATTCGTTCAATTGCAGGGCTGGATTCCATCGCTCAGGCGGCCGGACGTTGCAATCGTAATGGACTTAGACCAATGGGACATGTGTTTATAGTAAATCCCGACTTTGAAAAGTTGGATAAATTGAAGGACATCAGAATAGGAAAAGAAAAAGCAGAACGCGTTTTGGATGAATATAAAAGTGATCCGCTTGCCTTTGATAATGATATCCTGGGACCAAAGGCCATTGAACGCTATTTCCAATATTATTTCTATGAGCGCTCAGCGGTCATGAGCTATCCTGTTAGCAATAATCCGTTAATCGGACACGACGATAATTTGATCTCTCTTTTATCTACGAATTCAACAACAGTTGAAGATTACAAACGTTGTCAACATCAAGCACCCAATATTTATTTCAGACAGTCTTTTATGACTGCCGCCAAAGTCTTTCAATCAATAGATTCTCCAACACGTGGCATTATAGTCCCTCACGCTGAAGGCAAATCGATTATAGCGGAATTATGTTCTGCCTTTGAAGTAGAGAAGCAATACAGCCTTCTTCGTGAAGCACAGCGTTATTCAGTGAATGTGTATCAACATGAATTAAAAACACTGGATGAAAAAGAACAAGCGATTCATGAAGTGCAAAAAGGAACAGGGATTTATTACCTTGATGAACGATATTATAGTCCTGTTTTTGGATTGAGTATGAAACCTGTCAACAAATCAATGTTTTTGGAAGTATAAAGGGAGTGTGCCATGGAAAACAAAGTCGAATTCAAGGTTCATGGAAGGTATGCACTATTTACAGATCCCCTTACAAAAATCGGTGGTGAAAAATGTTCTTACCACATACCCACCTACGAGGCACTTAAGGGGATAATAAGTTCCGTTTACTGGAAACCCACAATTATCTGGTTCATTGATAAGGTGCGCATCATCAAGCCAATACGCACACAGACAAAGGGCGTAAAGCCCATCAAGTATAGTGGCGGTAACGAACTTTCTATTTATACGTATCTTTCCGATGTTGAATATCAAGTGCAGGCGCATTTTGAATGGAATCTCAACCGTGAGGATATGGCGAAAGACAGAAATGATAATAAACACTGGTTTGTTGCCAAAAGGATGATTGAGCGGGGCGGACGTCAGGATATTTTTCTTGGCGCACGCGAGTGCCAGGGTTACGTCGAGACTTGCAAATTTGGTGATGGCGAGGGGTTTTATGATAATGGTGGTGAAATAGCCTATGGCCTGATGTTTCATGGTTTCGATTATCCTGATGAAGCCGATAAACGTGAACTCCATTCACGGTTTTGGCGACCTACAATGATTAATGGAATTATTGATTTTATCCGTCCGGAACATTGTACAATCTGCAAATTTGTAAAGAAGATGACTGCCACGCCCCCGAAATCCATTGGATTGGCAGAGGAAAGCCTTGTGGCAATGTTGGCTGAGGAGGTCTTGTAATTATGAGTTGGATAGAAAAGTTATATGAGACTTACAACAATTGTCAAGCCAGTATTGGAAATCCCGAAGATGAAATCCCTTTGCTCCCCATATGTCACACTACGCAAAAAGCGCAGATTGAAATAACGATTGATGGGAATGGGAACTTTATTCGCGCTGCCGTTGTATCAAAAAGCGACGCGCGTACAATTATTCCCTGCACTGAAAGTTCAGGAGGTAGAACAAGTGGAGAAGCGCCGCACCCATTATGCGACAAGCTTCAATATGTTGCCGCTGATTATATGGATTATGGCGTCAATAAAGACTCATTTTACAATTCATACGAAAAACAGATGTCTGATTGGGTTTCTGCAAGCAATCACCCCAAGGTTATGTCTATATTGCATTATATCAAGAAAAAGAAAGTTATAGCTGATCTCGTTGCTGCGAGAATTCTTCATGTAGGAACTGACGGTAAACTGATTAAAAAATGGATCGATGCCGCTGTTATAGCCCCTGAAATATTTGCGGTGCTTCCAGGGCGTATAAATAAAAAAGGTGAAATAGAAAACTGGCAAGCAGACGCATTCATCCGTTGGAACATTGAAATTCCTGAATGTGAGCAAACGCAAGTATGGACTGACAGAAGTCTTTGGTCTAGCTGGTCAAAGTTTTATTTAAACACTAAATTGATAAAAGGAATTTGCTATGTAACTGGGCAAAATATTCCTATTACAGAGCAACACCCTGCAAAAATTAGAAACGACGGAGATAAAGCAAAATTAATATCTTCAAATGATATGACCAATTTTACTTTCAGAGGACGTTTTTTGAATGCTGATCAAGCGTGTAGCGTTGGGTATGAAGTTACGCAAAATGCCCATAATGCTCTGCGCTGGCTGATTGCAAAACAAGGATATAAACGTGGTGATCAGGCAATCGTCGCCTGGTCTGTTTCTGGAATCAAAATACCCGACCCGATGGCAGATACATTAGGATTGTTTGACGATGAAGAGATGCAGACAGATATAACAGCGACCAATACTACTGCACAAAATCTGGCGAACACTCTTTCGAAATTGATAGCGGGCTATACTGTCATACTTGGCCCTACTGATGGAATTGTTGTTATGGGTTTGGATTCGGCGACACCAGGACGAATGGCTATAACCTTTTATCGAGAATTAACCGGTGCAGAATTCCTGGGACGAGTCAGGGATTGGCACGAATCCTGTGCATGGTGGCAACACTATAGAAAGGACAAAGAGACTAAGAAAACAATACGATTTGTCGGCGCACCTTCCCCCAGTGATATTGCTTGGGCTGCGTATGGCAGGCGGATTGACGACAATTTGCGAAAGTCAACTGTGACGCGAATACTGCCATGCATCATTGATGGATTGCCGTTGCCAAGAGATGTTGTCGAGTCTGCGGTTAGGCATGTTTGTAATCGCACAGGTATGGAACAATGGGAATGGGAGAAATCGCTGGGTATAGCCTGTGCGATTTATAGAAAATATCACAAAGAAAGGAGATATGACATGGCTTTAGAACATGAACGACGGACGAGAAATTATCTCTTCGGACGGTTGCTCGCTGCCGCAGATGGGCTTGAGGGATATGCGCTACATCTATCAGGTGAGAAAAGAGACACAAATGCAGCAAGACTCATGCAGCGTTTCGCTGATCATCCCTCTAGTACTTGGAAAAGCATAGAGCTTTCATTAACACCATATAAAACGCGGTTGGGTGCAAGGGCCGGTAAATATCTAAAAGTTATTGATGATGTAATGGCCGCTTTTGATACAGAAGACTTCGTTAATGATAAGCCACTGAGTGGTGAATTTTTACTTGGCTACCATTGTCAGCGAAGGGAGTTATGGCCCAAAGGACAGGTCAATGATGACGGACAAGACGAACAAACAGATGGAATTAATATTGATTGATAATGGAGGATGTTATGGAAAGTTTATCAAAGAAAATCGATTTTGCTGTTGTCATGAGCGTAAAGCATGCCAATCCGAACGGCGACCCCTTGAATAGTAACCGGCCACGAGTCAATTATGACGGTACGGGTGAAATTTCTGATGTATGCCTCAAACGTAAGATACGAAACCGATTGATGGATGCAGGACATGGAATATTCGTTCAGTCTGATGACAACAGAATAGATGATTATAGAAGTTTGCGTGAAAGAGCGGAAAAGGAACTTGGCGCTGCTGTAAAAGATGAGAAGACGCTTAGAGAAGAGGCCAGTAAGAAATGGCTTGATGTCAGAGCATTTGGGCAAGTCTTTGCCTTCAAGGGTGCGGGTAAAAAGAAAGGCAAGGGCAAGGATGCAGATGAAGAAACTAACGACAAGGGTGTATCTGTCGGCATTCGAGGCCCCGTCTCTATTCATCCGGCTTTCAGTATAGTACCGGTCAATGACAAGGTAACAAGCATGCAAATAACTAAAAGTGTTAGTGGTGAAGGTGATGGGAGTAAACGAGGATCGGATACAATGGGCATGAAACATCGTGTAGATCATGGCCTATATGTGTCATATGGCAGCATGAATCCTCAGCTTGCAACGAAAACAGGATTTAGTGATGCAGATGCAATTGCGATTAAAGAGGCACTGCAAAAACTTTTTGAGAACGATTCATCATCAGCCCGTCCGGAAGGCAGCATGGAGGTTGTTAAACTAATTTGGTGGGAACAGAATGGCCCTAACGGGAAATACCCATCTGCGAAAGTACACAGAACACTAAAAGTTGCGCCTAAACCGGATAAACCAGAACCGAAGTGCGTAGAGGATTACATTATAAAAACTGATGATCTTGAAGGATTGAAGTCTGAAATTATAGATGGGTTATAGTACATCAAGGAGTAATCAGATTTATATGATGACCTTAAATCAGTTTATATCAGGTCTCGAAACAATCCCGGCAACGACATCGTGGTATCTTGCCGAGATCAGCGAATCCAAGGGAAGACAGGATCTGTACAAAAAGCAGTCGCCTCAGCGGTTGAGTTCGCTCAAAGAGCATGCCCTGATTGAGAGCGCTGTTTCGTCCAACCGTATTGAAGGGGTTGAGGTGGAACAAAAGCGCATCGGCACGGTCATTTTCGGGAAGTCGCTTTTGCATGACCGTTCGGAGGAA
>JARKQF010000032.1 GCA_029973975.1 Paludibacter sp. | reverse complement strand
GGGATAATAAGAAAGATATTGATGAGATCAATCCTAAATATGTGGAAGGACTCACGTTTCACTATGTAAGTGACGTGAAAGAGGTGTTAGACCTGGCGCTTATGGATGAGAAGGTGGATCAGCCGAAAAACTTTTCAACAATAAAGGAGAAATCTCAAAAGTAAATAACGATTTTCAATTTTTTGATGACATCAGCGTATTCGATCGGCACGGAAGCCTCTTCGGATACGCTGTTTTTTTCATCTTTACATCGTGGAGAGTTTGATGGAAAAATAGACCAGGTAAAACAGGATAAAAGCAGCTCCCTGCCATCGGGTGATACGGGTGCCTTGCTTCATGAAAATCCATAATAACAGGCTGATCCCAATCACAAAGAGGCTGTCGACATAATTGATATCGGGCGCACTAATCGGCTGGATTAATCCCGCCACACCCAGGATCAACAAAATATTGAAGATATTCGATCCCACCACATTCCCTATCGCTATATCAGCCCGCTTTTTGACGGCCGCCACTACTGAAGTGGCTAACTCCGGCATACTGGTGCCTGCCGCCACAATAGTAAGCCCTATCATTGCTTCCGACATCCCCAGCCGCGCTGCAATAATTACTGCATTCTCGACCAGCAGATCGGAACCGTATACCAAACCCAGTAATCCTACTCCAATCAATAAAATATCCAATGTCCAATGCTTATTCAAACGGATCTCTTCCTCCAAATGCATCTCTTTTTCGCTGTCGCTATCCTGTGTTTTTATATTTTTCTTTTTTGAAGAAATCAAAAGATATACCGTATAGGAGACAAACATCACAATAAAGATTAAGGCCTCAATCCTCGAAATTATGGAATCAAGAAAAAACAGGAAAAACAACAATGCGGCCAATATCATCACCGGCACATCCAGTTTCAGCAACTGCCTTTTTACTGCCAACGGATAGATCAGGGCCGATAAACCCAGAATAATTCCTATATTAAAAAAATTCGAACCTAATACATTTCCAATTGAAAGTGCACTTTGCCCGTTCAAAGCTGCTTTTACACTCACCACCAGTTCCGGTGCACTGGTACCTACTGAAACAATGGTCAGCCCGATCACCAACGGACTGATACCGATACGCTTCGCCAACGATGACGCCCCGGAAACCAAACCCTCCGCACTAAAATACAAAATAACCAGCGAAACCAATAACCAAACAATCTCCATAATCTAACCTGTCTTTTTCTCAATTGGGATACAAATATAGTCTGTCATCCCGAAATATCCTAGCTACCCATAAAAAAACCCCTTTGTGCAAAAAGGGGTCTTTGTTCTTTACTCTTTATTCTTCCAATTATTCAGAATAAAATCTAAAATCCTTGAGTAACTCCTGAAGCCGCTTTCTGGCAAAAAATATCCTGCTCTTTACAGTACCGATCGGTAATCCAAGATGTTTTGCTATCTCTTCATATTTATATCCTGAAACGTGCATTGAGAAAGGTACCTTATATTCATCGGTAAAACTATTGATTGCCTTGTTGATCTCTTTGATCGTATAAGCTCCGTCAGGCGTGTCAAAACCGGAATCCTGCGGTAAATTCAGATGATACAGATTCTCTGTCTTGTCAATGATAGTCTGGCTCCTGACAATCTTACGATAATTATTCACGAAAATATTATGCATGATGGTGAAAACCCATCCTTTAAAATTGACATTCTCATAATATTTTTCCTTGTTATCCAGTACACGAAGAGTTGTTTCCTGCAACAGATCTTTAGCTTCTTCCCGGTCGGCTGTCAATGTCAATGCGAAGTTGAACATGTTATCCTGCAGCCCCAATAGCTGTTTTTCGAAAGAAATCTTTGTTTTCATAAGCGATGTGCTTTAGTTGTGTTAAATGATCGTTGTCCTTGCAAATATAAAGAGATATATTTAAAAACTACTCCCTTTATGCACCCAAAAACGATTAATTAGTGTTAACAAATA
>JARKQF010000022.1 GCA_029973975.1 Paludibacter sp. | reverse complement strand
CCCCCGTGATTTTTCATTATCTGCCTTGAAAGGCTCAATCCAATACCGGATCCATTCTCTTTTGTAGTGAAAAAGGGGATAAAGATCTGTTCCATTATTTCTGGAGGAATCCCCGGGCCATTATCAATCACCTCTACTTCGCAACGTCCGTTTTGTAAGTAATGCGCCCGTACAGAGACGCGCGGGTCTGCAACATCTTTGACTGCATACATGGCATTCTTAATCAGATTGATCAATACCTGAGACAGTTGCGCTTCATCCGCTTCGACGCTGATGTTATGTGTTCCGGCTTCGACGCTGATGTTATGTGTTCCGGTTTCTACACTGATGTCAGGCGTTCCGGTTTCGACGCTGAATTGAATACGTTGAAAATCAGGCTCATTTTCCAGTAACAGCAGCAAACGCTCTATCAGATTCCTCAGATCAATATGTTTTAACACCGGTTTTGAGAGTCTTGTGAGTTTACGATAGGATTCTACAAACCTGATCAGGCCTATACCGCGTTCATTGATTACTTCAAGTCCTTTTACAGTGTTGGTAACAGTTGTTTTATCAACCGGTTTTTCGGGAGGGATGAAGTAATTCAAAAGTGTTTCGCTGAGTGATGTAATTGGGGTGATGGAATTCATTATCTCATGCGAGAGCACACGAATAAGTTTTTGCCATGATTCTAATTCTTTGGCATCCAGTTCATTACTGATATCATGAATAGAAATGATCCGAAGTGTTTTTTCGTGATCTCTGAACGTGGTTGCCTGTAATGAGAGGTGCCTGATAGTGTTATGGTGTGTTGTTTTTACAAACTGATGTGTGCTTTCTTCTCTTAACAGTAAAAAGGCCTGGTGAAGGTTTGGGTCAACCCGTTTCAATTGTTCAATATGTGTCAGTGATTGATAATTAAGGAGCTTTTTTGCTGATGAGTTGGCCTGAAGGATGTTGCCGTTTTCATTTATCACCACAATTCCCGTGGCCACCTGTTCAAGCAACGTGCCGTAATATTGCTCCTGTTCACGGTTTCTCAGCTTTACATCCTGTATAAGCCGGTTCACACGATTAAGGCTGGTGTTCAACTCTTTAGTGCTCCTGTGTGGTGTCTTTTCTGAAAAGTACAGCGTGGAGTCTTCATTTTCAACAGCATTAAAGAAATAGGAGATTTTTTCCGGAACACGGTTAAAGATGCGAATAATGGCAAATGCTAACCACACGATAATTGCCAGCGGTAAAATCGTGTACCACAATGATATTCTTGCTAACAGAAACATAGTTCCTGAGAGCAGAATCAAAAGGATGATATAGAGGGTTATTCGGAGATTTGGATTACGATGATTCATGGTTGTCAGGGTTATTTGAGCTGGCAGCAGATGGTGTTCTTCCGTGTGTAAAACTAATCCGGATATCTGTTCCTGTGCTTTCTGGCACTGAATGCTTCTGAAAGCTGTCCGGCATATCCATCACAATTTGTATTTTCTGATCTTATTATAGAGTGTTTGCCGTGTAATGCCCAGTTCTGCGGCAACGGCACTCAAATTTCCATTGTTCTTCCGGATGCTTGATGCAATCATACTGCGTTCCATCTCTTCCAATGTCCGGACAGCAGTATTGGCTGGTGTATGGCTGTTTGAAAAGAAGAAATCATTTAAGGTGAGTGTATCTCCTTCGCCCAGGATAACAGCTTTTTCTATGGTGTGCTGCAATTCGCGAACATTACCCGGCCACGCGTATTGTTTCATTTTGTTCAACACCTCACCGTTTATTTTAAGAGTGTTTTTTTTGTATCTGGCGCAATATATCTTCAGAAAGAAATCGGCTAACAGCGGAATGTCTGCCACCCTCTCACGCAACGGGGGTATTTCTATCTGAATGGTATTGATGCGATACAATAAATCTTCGCGAAATTTCCCCTCTTTCACCAACGTGTGCAGATTGGTATTGGTGGCGCAGACCAGCCTGATATC
>JARKQF010000325.1 GCA_029973975.1 Paludibacter sp. | reverse complement strand
AAATCGGAAAAGGTTTGAAGGGTATTTACATCAACGATGGATTGTCCGTCGCCTTGCTGTCCTTTTGCAGGACTGGGCTGCCAATTAATGGGCGATTCCTTACGATCCATCTCGCCATTGATGAAGAAGAACAATTTATTTTTAATGATTGGTCCGCCTACCGAAAAACCTTTCTGGTTATAAGTAAAATCATTTTTATCCAATGTAAGCGTTTTTTGCTTTCTTCCTTCCAAATCAGGACTTTTGAAATAATAATAGGCCGATCCTGTCCAATCGTTGGTTCCGCTTTTAGTAACCGAGTTAATACCTGCTCCCGTAAAAGCCCCATTTCGAACATCATAAGGAGCAATCATAACCTGAATCTGTTCAATCGCTTCAAGGCTAATTGGTTCTGTTCCAGATGCTCCAAGAGAAGAAGAAAGTCCAAAAGAATTATTGAATGAAGCCCCGTCAACCGTAACGTTGTTGTAACGATAAGATGTTCCTCCAAAATTTCCTCCACTACTCATTGGGGTGAGTTTGGTAAAGTCATTAAGAGAACGGCTGATCGTTGGTAATTTCTCCATCATGTCGCTGGTAATGATTTCCTGTGCTCCTGTCCGGTTCGAGCTGAATCTGGAATTTTTCGATCCAAGAGCAATAACCTCTCCGATTTCAAGGGAGCTCTCTTCAAGCGTAAAATTAAGCTTAGCTTCCTCACCCAAAACCAAAAAAAGATCACTTGCTTTCCGGGTATTGTACCCAATAAATGACACTTCAATTTCATAAGGTCCACCGATGCGCATCCCATTAATATTGTAGCGTCCATCATTCGCTACAACTGTCCCGTAGACAGTTCCTGTCGGAATGTGGTTGGCTACTACTGTCGCACCCAAAAGTGGTTCATTACTTTGTGAATCTAGCCTTCCGCTCATCCCGGAGGTTGTGACTTGCGAAAATGCTGTTGTCACTGCAATCAGAAGTAACAACAACGAAACGGCTAATTTTCGTACTTGTTTATTCATACAACTCTTGATTTAAATTATTTTGCAAAATTAGTTTTCATCGGTTCCGGAAAATT
>JARKQF010000305.1 GCA_029973975.1 Paludibacter sp. | reverse complement strand
GTCGGCCCAGTTGCTGTCCGTTTGAAATATGGTCTGTATGTTGGTCACCTGTCAAAATGGTTGTCTTTGTTAATTCGTTTAATTTTTAGTCGTCTGTTTAGTGTTGTCGTGTCGTCTTTTAGGCTTACTGGTAACGGTTGGTGTATGAAGCGTTGGGCATTTCGAAGCACTTTCCTGTCAAACCGCTACGCAGTTTATTAAACGTAACACCCTTGAAATTAGCACTATCCGCCCAATGATTTATACACTTTGTTAGCAACTGGGCGTTGATTCTTCCAGTCTGTTTTTCAGTCATTTAAGGTTTTGTTAATTGTCTTTTCTGTCCGCACGAAACTGTCAACGGAGCACAAATTTATTTTGTTTTTTTTGTGGGAGGGCAACCCCAAACCGCCCTTAAAGGCGGTTACTTGGGCTGGCTTTGTAAGCTCTTTGGCAAGCTTTGGTCGTGCGGCGGCTCGTGGGGCTTGCCAATGTGCTTACAAATAGGGTGGGCTTTTCCATCAGCTTCTCACTGTTTTACCCAATGCTTCTAACAACTGCGGATTATCCTCTAAACCAATCTTTGCTACTGCATAGAATTCACTCATCCAATCATCTATTTTGGCAAATGCAGCATCTTTTATTTTTGTTGCATCTTGTAATTCCCCTTTTTCTTTCAGATAAATTGCTCTTGCTGCTTCTAATCCAGATATTAGGGTGTTTGCTGCTGTCAAGTCGTCAACTGATATTTTTAAACGAGCTAATTTACCTTGAATAGCAGAATCGGCAGATGCAACACTGTAAAACTTTTTTGCTGCTTCTAACCATTTTATATATGTCCGTGGCATTACGCCTGAAATGGCTAATTTATCTGCGATTAATGAATCATTTCGGAATACAACTTTAGCTTTTTTTCGATGGGTGTTAAATGTGTCTTCTAATTGCTCCTTTTTACTTGAAAAATCTGCGTAAGCGGCAGATGTTTCATCATCTTCGGTTTTGTTTGCATCGTATGCAGTCCGGGTTTTTGTAAGCAATGCTTTACCTTCTGCGATAACTACTGAATCATAACCTAAATCAGCCATAATAGCCGCAATTTCAGGTTGGGTCTCCGCATTTTCCAAAGCTACCCGGTACAATTCCAAAGTTGCTGTGTCTGTAAGTTTTGTTCGTGATGCCATAATTAAATTTTTAAAGGTTAATAATTAATTACATTTGGTTTTTTCGCTTTTACAATTCTGTTTTTCAGTCTTACAATTGCGTTACCCCCACCGACATTTTCTCTATTCGGATTTGAAATTGATTTTTCCGACCGTACTGCAATATTTCCCCAACTTGCCAGTCTTTTTTTCCTTTCTACTATTGCATTTTTCAAACTTACAACTGCTATTTTTCAACTTGATATTGTATTTGTAAAACTAAATGTTAAATATAATGAAAATACTTTTTGTAGGAACTCAGTTACATTTCCGTTTTGTTAAAAAATCAGCAACAACTTTCATTCTTTTGTATCGAAGGGCATTTTACCGAACCATATGAACAATAAACGCAGCAATCGCCTTTTTTGGGTTTTATAACAGCTTTGCACTTTTCACACTCATAGAAGAACTGGCATGAATCTTCAGGCATTTCTTCTTCTTTTTGATGCCCGCAATTTGGGCAGGTTATGATTGAGTGGTATTGAATTTTCATATCTATAAAGTTTTCAACAATCAGTTTTACATTCCTTTTCAATCCTTTCATTCTCAATTTGAAAGGTTGTGTGTCCAATTCCGAATTCGTGTTCAAGTTTCTTCTGCAGTTCAGAAATAAATTCATCGTTAAACCCTTTTGGCATTATCAGGTGGGCGGTTAAAGCTATTTGGTTGGTACTCATTGCCCAAACGTGTAAATCGTGAATATCGTTAACTCCATTTTGGGATAAAAGAAAGTTGCGTACTTTATCAAGTTTTATTTGTTTGGGTACTGCATCCAGCGCTAAATCAATGGAATCAGTAAACAACCGCCATGTACCCCAAAGAATAACCAGAATAATGATAAAACTCATTACCGGGTCAATCCATTGAATTCCGGTGAGGTTAATCAATAGCCCGGCAGCTACTACACCTAACGACACCCCGGCATCGGCAGCCATGTGCAGGAATGCCCCTTTGATGTTCAGGTCGTCTTTTTGGCCTTTCATAAACAGCAAAGCCGTAATGGTATTGATTACTACGCCTATCCCGGCAACAATCATCACTTGCGTACCTGCCACGGGTTCTGGATTTTTGAATTTTCCTACAGCATCCCAGCCAATTGCTATTACTGCTCCAAAAAGCAATAACGCATTGAGTATCGATACAAGAATGGTTGTTTTGCGAAGTCCGTATGTGTACTTTCCTTTTGGTTTTATGGAAGCGAGCCTGATTGCAGCCCAGGCAAAAATCAAACTCAGTACGTCGCTGGCGTTGTGGCCTGCATCGGCTAATAGTGCTGATGAGTTGGCTAACAGACCGTAAAATATTTCAACAGCAACAAAGGCGATGTTTAAACCTATGCCAATGGCAAAAGCTTTTCCGTAATTTTTTTGAGTTGTATGTTCATGCGAATGTGCCATGCTCTGTCTATTTACCAAGTTTCAATATCCTGAAAGCCCCCCTGACCACGATTAAAAATACAATTGCCCCAATGATTAAATCGGGATATTTTGATTGGGTCAACAATACCAAAACACCTGCAAGGATAACGCCCGTATTGATAATAATATCGTTTGATGTAAAAATCATGGTAGCTTTCATGTGTGCTTCTTTGCTCTTTGACTTTTGCAACAGATATAGACAAACTGAATTCGCAATCAATGCCAGTATTGATACAATTATCATGGTTTGAAAATCCGGCACCTCTTCAAAACTGATAAACCTACGTATTACTTCTACGAGGCCTATCAGTGCCAATGCCAGTTGAAAATAGCCACTTAGTCGGGCTACTTTTTTCTTGCGGGTTACAGTTGAGCCAACTGCCCAAAGGCTTAGGCCATAAACCAACGCGTCTGCCAGCATATCCAGTGAATCGGCAACCAGGCCCATAGATTTTGAAATAAAACCTGTGGTAATTTCAATGAGAAAAAAAGCAAAATTGATAATCAGAACAGTCCAAAGCAGTTTCGATTGTACTGATGAATCGTCCTTGAATTCATCCTGTTGGACAACAATGGTTTCTTTGTGTTCCGTGCCCAATTTGAGTTCTTTAAGGTGTTTTTCGATTTCCTCATTTTCTTCGGAATGAAACACGGTGAGCTTCCGGTTTTCAATATCGAACACCAAACTTTTAATTGTGGAAAGCCCTTCCAGCTTCATCCTGATAAGGGATTCTTCGGAAGGGCAGTCCATTTTACTGATGGTAAATACAGATTTGAACATGTGAACTAATCTTTATGCAAAACCACATTTAAAGGAATAAAAGCGCCCACTTTCAAGCCCCAG
>JARKQF010000295.1 GCA_029973975.1 Paludibacter sp. | reverse complement strand
AGGTGAATTGGGCAAGACATTGCCATTGAATAAAAATGAGAATGCGGAGTTGAATATTTTTCTACCCAGCTATGATACTTTCAGTGCTCTCTCTTCGGTATTGAAGTTGATTTCACCTATTGTAGGACTTATACCTCAGTTCGACGTGCATGGAACGCCATTAGGTGTCGGAGGGGCAGCCGAGTTTGGCGGGAAACAGTTAAAAGCGGCAGCTGACGGAGGTTCAGAAATTGCACAAAAAATTGCGACCGCATTTCTTACCAGCGCTGAAAGAGCTTCCAAAATGGCAGGTTATTACCGCAGGGCAGAGGATTACGTGTTTCAGGCAAACAGTGCAACAGCAGAGCTTGTGCAGTATGGTCGACAAATCATTTCATCCCTGATCCGTGAACAGATTACCAGAAAGGAATATGAAAATCATATCAGACAAATTGAGCAGTCGGAAGAGATGAACGCCTTTCTGCAGGATAAATTTACCAATGAGGAGTTGTACAACTGGATGCAAGGAGAAATTTCAAGGATTTATTTCTCATGTTACCAATTTGCTTATGATATCGCAAAGAAAAGCGAACAGACAATGAAGTATGAATTGATGCGTCCTGAATTCACTGACACCGATTTCATTCAATTCGGCTATTGGGACAGTGCAAGAAAAGGGTTGCTGTCGGGTGAATCGTTGTATCTGGATCTGAAACGGTTGGAAATGGCTTATCATGAAAACAACAAAAGGGAATATGAAATCACAAAACATATATCCATACAACGTCTGGATCCCATGGCTCTGCTGAAATTAAAAGCTACCGGCACATGTGAGATTGCAGTTCCCGAATGGATATATGATCTGGACAGTCCCGGACAGTTTATGCGGCGCATCAAGACGGTGGCTGTTTCCATCCCCTGTATTACCGGACCTTATACTACCGTCCATGCAAAATTGACATTATTGCAGAGCAGTATCAGGATTTCATCATTGAAAGGGGACAACTACCAGCGGTCAGGCCCGGAAGACAATCGTTTCCGGGATTACAATGGCGCCATTCAATCCATTGTTACCAGCTCGGCACAAAACGACAGCGGTTTATTCGAAACCAATTTACGCGATGAGCGTTATTTGCCGTTTGAAGGGGCCGGGGCAATCAGCAGATGGAAAATCGAACTACCCAACGATATTCCTCAATTTGATTTTGAAACCGTCGCCGATGTTGTGTTGCATTTCCGCTATACATGCAGGGAAGCCGGTCATCTGGCAAAGGATGCGACAACCTGGATTAAAGAGGAGATTTTATCTGATCCGGAAAAAGGATTGCTTCAGTTATTCAGCATCAACAGCGAATTTGCAGGAGAATGGAATCTGTTTAGAACAGCCACCAATAATACTGAAAGAAAACTAGTCCTGAGTATCAATAAAAATCACTTTCCTTACTGGACTAAAACATTAGGGTTGGATGATCAGATAACTGCTACGTTCTGCAGTATGGATTTAAAGAAGAAAAAGCTGACCGTTGCAGCAGAAAATGTGGATTTAGTGGGTGATGTCGACAGTGGATGGAGTCTGACAATAGATAGTACAAATGCCGTTCCGTTTAATTTCCTGAATAAAATGCGTACTGAGAACAAAACTGTTTACATGTTGCTGAGTTATAATGCAGGTTTATGAGGGTATAACTTTTCCCCCATTGGTATGCTAAATCCCACTTGTACGTTAAGTGCCTTGCTTTTGGTCGGGAAAAAATGGGAATTCACGTGTGGAAATATATAATCGCTTGCAAGGAAAAAACGTATTCCCTTTGGGGGAGCAAGGTGAGCAGCAAATCCCAGGGTGTTGAAAGCGCTATGCATCACGGAATAGCTTCCGGTCAGTCCCAGCCAACCGGCATGGACGAAATTTGCT
>JARKQF010000276.1 GCA_029973975.1 Paludibacter sp. | reverse complement strand
TTCAAGGGCTAGTGTCATTACCCGAATAGCCTCATCATCATTGTTACATAAATCCAAATTATTTTTCATTGATGTACTCGTAATTTTAATTGGATCTATATCGCCGGGATAAATGTTCAAAAAATCTTCATTCAGGGCCATTGCATTTAAATTAATATATGCATTAGGATCAAAGGAAAGAAAAGCTGCTCTACTTATTTCACCGCATTTTTGATCAATCTCGATCTCCAAAACATTTTTAAAAAAAATTGTTAGGGCTTTAAAATATTTTTTGTGTTCCCCTGAATCTAAATCAATAAAAAACAGAACCTTCAATCCCTTTCCACTGGGTGAAACAAATATTAAACATGGTTCTATTTCGACGTATTCAAGCATCATTTTTAGTTCTTCCGCTCGATCATTACTTTCAAGAGAATCAATATCAATAGAAATTAATCCACTATGCGATATTAAATTCACATTGCTTCTTTTTGAAAATATTCCACTTGGACAAATATAATCCAGGCTCTTTTTATACTTTTCATCCCCGGTTTTTCGATAGGCTTCGATTTCCTTTTTATATTTATCTGAGATTATCATATGATGTAGTTCTTTTACACCAATAGCATTGAGGGGGGTAATTTGATTTATTCCACCCTGAAAGAAACTAAATTTACAGGTTGGTTTCATATTATCTACAATTTAATGTTATTAACGGAACGATATTAATTTCAGGATACCTGATTTGAAATCTCTTCCACCATTCGAATTCGGCAGAGGGAACAATCACATATAATACGGCATACCGAAACTTATTGATGTATCTTATAGTTGTGCGTTGTTGTTCCTGGAAAGAAGGACGATTAATTGAACCATCCCACCAAATATATTGTTTTACTTTCCGCTCCAAATCACCTAAAAAAAATGCATCAAGGGTAATGGTAGATAAAATAATCAGTTTCACACTTTTCTTTTCTGAATTATCGAATGGAAAAAAATAATCTTCATCCTTCTTTGTTGACCAAGCTAAATGTAGTGAGTACATATCAGAATTTATTATGAATATCTCTTCAGCAAATACACTTGCAATCCTACTAAAAGTTTGAGCTGTTACATCTTGACAAATTTCAGTTAGCAGCGCCTCTTGGCTTGTGTTCATTGTTTCCATACTTATGATTTTTTATGTTTACCGGTTACCACATAAGTGCTGGCTGCCTCTTCAATTTCTGATTGAGGCTTTATCCTTACGCTTAAAAGAAATATTTCGAGTTCATCCTTATCGAAAAAAATCATCTTTCCAGTGGGTTTGTAGTGAGGCACAATTTTTTGAGAGGTCAATTTATATAAACAACTTTTGCTCATGCCCATGTAGTTTGCTGCCTCTTCAAATGTCAATACTTTTTTCGTTTCCATTATATTTATATTACAAGTCAATAAATAAGCTCCGGGCGTGCACTCCCATTGCTGGTTAGTTTTGTAATTACATTTGCAAAGAAAAGGCAATAAGAAAAGCAAAAGAATATACACTGTTTTACTGTAAAAGGGTGTAAAAGATTTCGGGGGCTGGTGAAAAATAAAGAAAAATTATTTTAAGAGATAAAAAAAGGGGGCTATACAAATAGCTCCCTTTGTGTAAAAAGTGAAAGTTAAACAAACTTTATTTTTGTGCCTCTGAAATTATTGTGTCAATCAAGTTAAACCCTTTGGGTTTACTTGTTTGGTTTATTGAAAAATACCCTTGTTTAATTTGCGCCATTTTCTTAATACCAAATATGCGGGTGCCAATTGCCCAATAGTGTATAGAGTTTGTCGGGTCATAACAAAGTTTGTCAATTAAATAAACAGCTAAGTTTTTCGCCTTTAGCCATTCAGTTGAGTAACTTGTGAATTTGTCATTTACGCCTCCAAACGCCCAAATAAAGCCATCTCTGTCTTTGTCGGTTATAAATCCATTCTTAACTAATAAGTCAAACAGTTTGCCCCGCTGGGGGTCTGTTAGGTTCGTTTTTAGTTGGTTTTTGTTATTGGAAAATTGCTTTTTTCTCTTAAGTTGAATCTCGTGTTGTCTGATTTTAAGAAAAGATAAAAATGCTCCTAAATTTCCATTACCTCTTCCCCAAATATTCAAACCTTGCTCCTTAAGCAAGTTATTTTGAATGGATCTTATAAGCCCTATTATTGTTTCATCACTTTCTAAGTCACTTACAATTGTATTGAATAATGACTTTAATTCATCCAGGGTTTTTAGATCATTAATCGCTTTATAAATTATTTCAAGCTCAGCATCATAATTTTCTGTGTTAATTTTCATTTTCTGAGTTTTTAAATTTCAAATATTGGTAAACTATTTATCGCTTGTTCTTTGAGACTGTCAACCGCCCGGGTATATTTTTCAGTATGTTTCAGACCGGAATGACCCAGTAAGCTGGCAACCGTTTTAATGTTCGCCCCATTGTTCAATATATTCACCGCAAAACTGTGGCGGCCACAATGCCATGTGATATGTTTGTCAACTCCCGCCCGGGCAACCCAACGCCTCAACGCTTTCAAACACATTGTGTGGCTGGGCAATTTAAAAATAAGATCGTCTTTTTCCGGTTTTTCTCCTATCAAAGAAATTAAGTTTTCATTCAGTGGTATCATCACCCAACTGTTTGCACTTTTCCCCTGGGTTTTGGCCTGGTTGAATTTTAATATCATATTTGAGTAATCCACATCACTATATTTCAGGCTTACAATATCGCAAAACCTGATACCTGTATAAAGCGTAAAAATAAAAGCTCTTCTAATTTCAGGGTTTTGGCCAAGGTACCTGGTGGAAATTATCTTTTGCATTTCTTCAACGCTTAAAATATCCTTTGTAAGAGCACTATCATCAACCTTACAAACAATACCTTTACAGGGATTTTTCAGGAACAAACCCTTTTCCTCTGCATTTGCAATCATTTTTTTGAAACGCTGGAAATACCCCCGGGCTCCTTCGCCCTTACTCCTACTTTCTAAATACTGTACAAAGTGAGTAATCATTTCTTTTGTCAACTGATCAGGTTTAACATTACCTTTAAACTGTGGGTAATCTTCTTTAAGGAAATCATTAAAACGGTCAATCGCCCCCCTGATCATTCGTATATCTTTCTTTGTGTATTTGTCGTAATACGCTTCAAAGAAATCTATCAGGTTTAATTTTTTAGCATTTGGGGCAAGCTGGCCAAAAGCCAAATGATTGAGTTCACTTTCCCGCTGGGTTCGTATTTTTTCGGCCAACTCTAATGTTTCCCTGTTTTTCTCCCTTTCAATTATTGTCCGGGCTTTTACGGAAACATACAACTTCAAAAATTCATAAGTCCTTACCCCGTCCCGATATATATCCAAATACAGGCTTATATTACCATTACTAAGGGCTTTCTCCCTCAAAACAACATTGTTCTTTTTAGTACCTTTTCGGGGGTTGGTTTTACGGGGTTGTGTACTCATGTTATTTGCTTATGTTTGTTTATGTTTGCAAATGTAGTAACAAATCGGGTACAAAACAATCTTTGAGTAACAAAATAGTAACATAAAACGACAAAGTAACAGAAATTATTTACAAGTAAAAGAAATCACAATTTTATAAATACTTGATATACTGGTATATTTGTTTGCTTATTTTTGCCTTTTTTGATGGGTTGTGTATCGGCTCTGGGTACAATTCAAAAAACGCTAAAACATTTATTAATAATGCTTTAGCGTTTTTTCTTTTACTATCCATGTCCGCAATCTCAGCTATATCTTCAATAACGGATTTAGAATTTGAATTCCACGGAAAGATAACCTGACTGATTATTTACTTTGCCTTCGTCTGGATATGAATAAATATTTAACAATCCCATATCCCAGCCGAGGCCGACAATAAAATGCCCGAAATCAACACCGATGCCTAAACCAAGACCGGCATCAAAACGTTTGACATCTCCGTATCTTCCAAAAGAGTCATCACTTATACTTTCACCTGCTTCTTCGTATTTTGTTTTTCCTCCAATTCCATAAGCAGCATAAGGCCCGGCTTGAAATACAATGCGGGTTGCCGGAGACACTGCTGTTTTGTATGCAAAATAAACCGGAAGTTGCAGGTAGTTTAAACCAACAGACAAATTGCCTTCGCTCATATTAGCCCCTTTTGTTATAAAAGAGAGTCCTGATTGAATAGACATATTGGATTTAAACTCGTAATCGGCAGTTATACCGACATTGAAACCTACTCTGGCTTTTGCGCCTTCCACACCGCCGCCAAAATCAGACATTCCCAATCCGCCTTTAATCCCGAAAGATGTAGTTTGCGCAGTTGTCATTGCTGTAGTTGACAGCATAGCGACAAGAAATAATACTTTAAATTTTTTCATCTTGTTTTATCAAATAAAAAAACTTGGGCTAAATAAATTTACAAATAAATCAATCTTAAAGATTCTTTATTGATGTTTATCGAAAAGTACTACACTATTCTACTTTTTCTACAAATTTACCGATATGCCCCGATAAAGTAAAATATTTTAATACAATTTAAACAACGCACATTACATATAAAGACGAAAAGACGTTGCATTATTCTTTATTTTTAAATTTAAACCCCGTACTGCATTCGACAACTAGGATGCGGCACGGGGCTATCAATATAACTGAATTGAATTATTACATCTGGCTTACTCTAATTAATTCTTCTCATAGTCGGCGTAAATTTGAAAGTAAAGTCAATCGACTGCGTTCCCGAATAAACTTTTAATCCGGTTTTTTCGAAAAAGCCTTGTTCCATCGCAGTGATGATTTCGGATACCGGAATCTCGAATGTACTTACAGCAAATTTATCATCCCCGGTGGTATCGTTTTCCTTCATATCGATTTTAACCATAATTTTGTCATCCCCTTTCAGGAAGGGCCATTCCTTTTCAGTTTGGGTATTCACCGGGAAAATATGGTTTGCCTTTTCATCGAACGATTGATAATTGCTGGCTGAACGGGAGAAATGAGTGTGAGCAGCATCTTCACCGAGGCTTGCAGGCCAGCTTTTAACGTTGCCGTAAATTTCGGCATTGCCTCCTGCATCCGATATATTGAGTTTCATGCCTGCCATAAGGGTTTTTACATCGTATACCACATTATCGGTACGCGGTATGGCAGTAACGATGGGGTAACGTGCAGCAAATACGATTTTACCGATTTTATTGTCGTTGATATAACGAAGCTTGTACGAGATAGGTGCTCCCGGGGATGTTCTCGAGAAATTTCCACCTTCGGTGATATATTTCTTGAAATCTTCGAATCCGTTAATCGTCGCACTGGCATCAGCTCCGCTTCCACCCAGGACATACACTTTCATGGTCGATTTAGATTGCAACGAATTAAAATCAGCGGAAACAGAACCTTTCACGTTAGCATACGAAGCATTGAGGAATGTGCGTACTTCCGTTTCAGTAAGTTCGGATTCGATTGTAAACAAAGCCATACGGCCAAAAGTAACGGTCGACACATACATGGGCATAAATGAACCAAAAAGACTGCGATCCACATCGGCATCAAACAAATCGGACGGTTGATTGGGCAAATCCATATCGAGTGTGTAATAGCTTTGGATGAACTTGGCAACCAACCTGGTTTTTACTTTCTTGTTCGAGAAGTCGAAACCACTTTTTATATTTACACCGCCACCTTTGTAACTTGCACGCAGTGCCATGTCGAGTTGTTGTTCGGAATTAGCCTGTTCGATCGTAAAGCTAAGATTAGCGTAAGGCACATCGTAATCCTGTTTCATAAGGGAATTTACAGCTTCGCGAATGGTTGAAAGTTTGGGGTCGTTCACCTCGATAGAAGTGTTTGCACCACCAAGCAGGGAGGTAGAAATAGTAATCGGTTTACGTTTGGCTGCAATCAGAGTGTAAGTCCCATCCAGAATCGATTCGCCTTTTATCAGTGCACCGGGATAGATTACATCTGTCTGTGGATTCAGAACCATTTGTTCATCGTATCCGGCTGCAGCCTGGTAGTAATCGATGTGATAATAATACTCTTCAGTGGTGTCTTTTTCGCTGCTTTCAACTACAGGGTCGCTAATTGCCGGCATCTCAGCTTCAATTGATTTCATAGCCTTAAAATGCTCATTGAGAGAAGTTGAAAACTGTTCTTCTGGTTCCTGTACTGGTTCATCACAGGCTGTGAACGTGAAAGAAAAGCATGCAGCTGTAAATAAGGCGATGGCTGATCGCATTGATTTTTTTGTAATTTTGGGAAAATTCATAATGGATATTTTTGATGATTGTTTGTATTCACGCTAGTTAGAATGAATTATCCACAAAATTAAAAGGAAAGAGGCATTTTATTTTCAGGAAAAACCCTGAAAAACGCATAGGAGAAACCCTGAAATTAACACAAGGGGGAACCCTTAGAATACAACAAAAATCAAATTTCAACCAATTTATTTTTAATGGCGTAAACTACCAGGTTGATGGTATTGCGGGTTTTGGTCTTACGGAGTAAAGAAGCGCGGTGTGCTTCGATGGTTTTTACACTCAGAAAAATTTTACCGGCTATTTCCGAAACCGATAAACCGGTACATAAAAGATTTAACACTTCCTTTTCACGTAAGGTAAGCGTAATTTCTTTTTCATTTTGAGCTATTTCTGATGTTTTTTTTGTGTTGATGAGCATTTGGCGAAGTATTTCAGTTGAAAAATAGCTTTCGCCCTCCATAATAATATTTATAGCACGTTCAAACTCCTTCTTTCCGGCTGTTTTCAGCACGAAACCCATTGCGCCGGCATAGATTATTTCAGCATAATTAGCTTTCTCATTAAGCATGGTAAGTACCAAAAACTTAAGCGAAGGTTTTATGGATAATCCTTTTTTGATTGCTTCAAGTCCATTCATGACTGGCATTTCAATATCCATAATCACAAGATCCGGGACATGTATCTCCAGCAGATCGAGAAAAGCCTGTCCATGTTCGGCTTCAGCTATTACCTCACCTAATCCTTCGTTCTCAATAAGCAGTTTTATCCCTTCACGAAACAGGGGATGGTCGTCTACAACAATAATTTTATTCATTTATAATCTACTGACACACAATAAAAATCAGCATAAAATTCGGGAGAGTTACCAGCTTTACAACGATGTATGCTGAAACAAAACCCAAACCTGATGCTGTGACACAAAGATACAATAATACTTCCAGATTTAGCCTGTCTGTCATCATTTCAGGAATAAAAAACATCAGGCCTGCTAACACAAACCTGATGAATTAATTTAAAAAAGGTCGTCAATTACAACTTTGCATGTGTTCCGTCACAGAACGGTGCATTTTTCGATTGCTTACACCCACACAGCGCTACCTTTTTCTTTTCTGTCAACTCGAATTTTTTGGGTACAAAACCAAGTGTTTTGTGGGTTTTCAAATCACAAAACGGATCATTGGCACTTTGTCCGCATGCACACCAAAGGTGCGATCCTGCCTCCAGGTCCAGGATATAAGGACCTTTTTGTTTAACTTTTTGTTCAGCCATAATACTAAATTTATTTTTGTTTAAAACATGAATAGTAAATAATATATATACATCTTTTCAGCAAGTTTACCAACTCAAGATTAACCCCACAAATATAGGTTTTTAATTTATAAAACGACATTTTATTGTATACGAAATATTTACACACACAGCATTACAGGTTTTATAAACAGAATGCTTACTTTTGAATTTTCAACTTCATTAGTAGGATTTTCACTTTTTCTTTGTCTAAACAAACATAAGACAAAAAAATGACCGAAAAAGAAATCATTCATAGCATAAGAAACGGCGATATACAGGCATTCAGACTGTTGGTAGAGCAACATCAGCAGATGGTATTCCGTACGGTATCAGGATTTGTGCATATAAAAGAAGACGCAGAAGATATTACACAAGAGGTTTTTATCAATGCTTATCAATCGTTGCATTATTATCAGGAAAAAGCAGCATTCTCGACCTGGTTGTACCGCATTGCAATAAACACCAGTTTAAACTACATTCAAAAGAACCGGTTCCGGAAACTACTCGATTATGCAGAAGAAAAGATGCATACTTTATTCGACCAGCGTGACAACAACATAAATCCCGAAGAACAAATTATTGAGACCGAGACAGATTCGCTGATTCGAAGGGCAATTGATCAACTTTCTGAGAAGCAACGCACAGCTTTTATCTTAAGCAAATACAACGATCTGTCTCAAAAAAAAATTGCCGAAATCATGCAACTTTCAGAAGGAGCTGTAGAACAGCATCTGCAAAGAGCCAAAATAAAACTTCAGAAAAAATTATCAGGTTTAGTAGGAAAATGAACAAAAGCATGTCTAATCATATAACAATACAATCAACAATGAAAACCGAAGATTATATAGATCAATTTATTGAAAAAGAAAAACAGCTTGAGCCAAATCCTTATCTGGCAACCAGAGTCATGTTGTCAATCGGGAAAAAAGATATTATTCAAAAAAAACCTGTATGGCATACCATAATTGCTGCTGCAAGCATAAGTTTGGTAATCTTTACCGGACTCCAAATCAGCAACTTATACAATCCGGCATCTTCTCAGGAGAAAGGACTAGTAATCAACGACAGTCACATTGAAAGCTTACATTATTATCAAACTGAATCTCATGAATAAAATCAGCATATTATATTGGATTATTGCTCTGTTGCTGATATTGAACCTCAGCACAATCGGAGGACTTATTTATCATCACTATCAGGGGAAGGAAAATGAACCTGTACTGATATTGGATGTGCAAGATGACAGCCGGTTAACAGGTAGATATTTCAGACAAGTTCTTGGTTTTGATGACGATCAGATGAAAGCTTTCAGGAGAGCTAACCGCAATTTTCAACCGGTTGCCAATCAAATTATTTTCACAATCGACTCATTAAAACAAGAACAATTCAATGAATTGAAAAAGGAATCATCCGATTCAGTCAGACTATTCGAGCTTGCTGAAAAAATCGGGACACAGCACACAGCATTGAAAAATGTCACCAACCGGTTTTATCTGGAGATTAAAAAAGTATGCAATGAGAAACAGTGCAATCAGTTGGAAGAAGTGTTTCATCCATTATTTAAAAATACCATTCCGGCAGGAAAACATCGAAACAAGAACATCAATTTAAATCAGCATTATTAATATTCAATTATTTAAAATTTTAAGGTATGAAAACAAAAGTATTATTTATCTCAGCAGCTTTGGTAGTATTGTCAGCAGGTCTATTGGCACAGGGGAACAATCCCAAAAATCAGACTAATGACTCCAATCGTGGTGCATACTACGTTGACGCCGACAACAATGGAAAATGCGACAACTTTGAGAAAGGTAATGGTGGCAACAATCCTAAAGGAGACGGGGTTCGCTTGAAGGATGGTAGCGGACGGGAAAACGGGAAAGGAAACAGAATGCGGAATGGTCAGAAACTGAGAAATGGCAAGGGATACGGAAATGGCTCCGGAAGGTATATCGATGCCAACAAAAACGGAATTTGCGACAGAAGAGAATAATGACAACAGTATGTCTTACAAACGAAAGATTCAAGCATTTGGAAATATATTGTATTTCTCTGTTTGAATCTTTCGTTTTTTGTTTTTATAATGTTTGGAATAGACGCTCACAATGATATACCCGTACTTTTTTCAAAGAGCAGAACCTCTCGTATCTTTCAGATATTCACTAGTTCTAATTATTTTTTGTTAGCTTTGCGGCTCAGAACTTTTTATCATGTTTCTTATAAAACCTGATTTCTTTTTTATTATTACTGATTTTTGATTAATCCGGTTATATCAGACAGAACTGAAGCTGAAGTTTTATAAAATTCAGACACATACTTTTTCATCAGAAAACTATATATACATCTAAAACAAAGCAAATTAAACGTGAACAAATTTTTTACTTCATAAAAAAATAAAATAATTTCAAATATTTTTCCCCTGTTTTAAATCCAAAACATTGTTTCATTCCGTCTAATTAGAAAAACATTGTCAAATTTAAAAAATCAAATTATGAAACGATTCATTTTTATGCTGGTGAGCATTGTGTTGATTTCAACAACAAGTTACATAAAAGCTCAGAACAAACAGGACAGTACGACTCAAAAAGCTCCTAAAACAGAATTAACACAAGCCGAGAAAGACTCTATCCTGTTTGCAAGACTCAGTCCGGAACAATTAATGGAAATAAAGAGACAGGAATTAGAATTGGAGTCTCAGAAAATTGAAGCCAACAGTAGAGAAGACATGCCCTTGAACGGTCTTGGAATTGTAATGATCGTGATGTTACCTTTCCTTTTTGTCATTACTATTGTGACTATTAATGTCAGACGTAAAAACGCTGAGTCAAAAAGGAAATATGAACTTTACATGAAATCACTGGAAATGGGTCAGACTATTCCCGAACATTTTTTTGATGAACCACAAGCCGGTAAAGCCAGCAACCTCAAAAGAGGAATAATTTCTCTGATGGTTGGTATTGCATTTGGATTGTATGTAATCATTGAAAAGAACACCGATTTACCATTCCTGATGGCAGCTTTAATACCGGGGTTCGTAGGTTTGGGCTATCTCCTGGTTCATTTTATTGAGAAACCAAAGAATCAGCATCCAGCAGAAAAGCAAGATGAGCAAATCTGAGGATTTAATGCTGGTAGCACGGGTAAATCTATCCGGCGATAAATCAGCATTCGACTTGTTAACCCGAAAATATCAATCGTCCATCCGAAGGTTTTTCCTGAACCTGACGATGGGCGATAACCAGCTCAGTGATGATTTGGCACAGGAAACATTTATCAAAGCCTATCTCAGTCTGAACGGGTTTCAGGGACTATCCGGATTTTCCACCTGGTTATTCAGAATTGCATACAATGTGCATTATGATCATATCAGATCAAGAAAAATAACCGGCGATATTAATGAGCTGGAAGTAAACCGGATGCATGAGGTACAAAATGAATTTTCAGCAGAAAAAACCGACATTAATGATGCCCTGATGATATTGCGAACCGAAGAGAGAACAGCAATTTTGTTGTTTTACATGGAAGACAAAACCCACAAGGAAATTGCAAAAATTATGCGGTGTCCGTTGGGGACAGTAAAAACACACATTTTAAAAGGAAAAGAAAAATTGGGCGCTTACTTAAAAAATGCAGGATATGGAAACTAAATACGACGACCGGATGATCCGCAATTTTTTTCAGGAACATAAAAAAGAAATTGCGGATAATCACTTTACGAAAAAAGTAATGCAAAGACTTCCGGAGAAAAAGAAAAATTATGATTGGATTATCGTGCTGTTTACAGCTCTGGGAACCTTGCTTGCCGGATTACTGGGATGGAACACTCAGTTACCTGTAATCAGCATCTCTATTCCAGACCAGACTACCCTGTATTATTTACTGGGAGGTATATTTGCTTTTCCTTTTGTAATACTGCTTATTTACGAATTGCTTAACAACAAAAGGATTAGTCTGATTTAATTTTACCTTTTGCTTATCCGGCTTCGGAACAACCGAATAGTCATAAATAATCAGCTCATTGGTTTCAAACCGGCCTTTCAGTTCGGATTTGTCATCCAGTATAAAATTACAGTCGAACCGGGATATGCTGTCTGTAAAACTTACTTCCATAGTCCCTGCGACTATAAACTTTCGGATTGAAAAAGACTCATTTTTTTCAACGTAATAAATATATGCACCCACATCATATTTAACTCCTTCGTCTTCATACAATTCTCCGGGAGCAATTTTAAAAACATCAACTGTATCTGCAATTTCATAAATCCCGGCAGGAAATATTGTATCTGAGGAAGAAACAAAAATATCATTCAACACCAAATACTGACCAAATCCGGTAAGATAGCCATCCTTAGTTAATGTCAATGAATCCGTAAAGGCTCGTAAACTCAACACGTGATTATCAAATCCGTAATGAGCATATTGTGATCCCCAGAACTCAGCATAACCCCTTGAATACTGCGGATTCTTTTCATACTCGTATTCAAACACTTCTCTTCTTTCACAAGCCTGCAAAAGGAGCATGAAGCATAAAAAATATACATAAAACTGTTTCTGCATTATGCTGTTTTATTGATATCGGTTTTGATGTATCTGACCGGGTACCAGGCGGCAATAAAACCAATCACCAGTACGGTTATTAAAACTAAAAAAACATCGGAAAATTGTGTTACCGAAGGATAATTCTCAACAATAAAACCGGCACCCAGTTTGATAAAACCTATTTTTTCCTGTAAAAGCGAAAAACTTGTACCAATAATAACTCCGGCAACCGCTCCCACCAACGAGATCATCCAACCTTCCAGTAAAAAAATTTGTTTAATAAGGCGGTTATCCGCCCCCAAATTACGTAATGTGTTGATGTCTTCTTTTTTATCTATTATCAGCATCGATAGAGAACCTATAATATTGAAACTGGCTATTAACAAGATAAAACTCAGGATTAGAAAGGTAATCCATTTCTCAATCTTCATGATTTTAAAATAGCTTTCCTGCTGTTCATACCTGTTTTTCACCGAGAAATCATCTCCCAATATTTGTTTTATTTCCTTCTGAATCTTCTTTCCATCGGCCTGAGGAGTCAATTTCAATTCAACAGCCGTCACTTCTGCATCCTCATATTCAAAAAGCTCCCGCGCCAGATTCAGCGAGACCAACACATATTGATTATCGTATTCACTTTGTTGTACGGAAAACACGCCGGAAAGAAAAGTTGCCGACTGATTAAAACTTTGTTCCGGCCGCAACAGATTAATACGGGATGTCCGCTTTGGAGCATAAATATACAAAGGATCTATGAAATGTGCGCCTAATCCTAGCGTTACTGCAATTCCTGCTCCTGCCACCGATCGTTCAAAGGCTCCATCAAACAGTATAAATTCGCCATCGAACATGATGCTGTCGATACGGGTCATTTGTTTGAAATCTTCAGAAACCCCTTTAATCATAGCAGGCATTTGCTTTTCTTTGAATCTCAACAAAGCGTTTTCCTCTATTACTTCAGTAAAAACCGCTACTGCCTGATGTTTTCTGACAGCCTCAAATTCCGGCGAATCTGCTTTGAATTGTTTTCCTTCATTCAGTGTAATCTTCAGTTCCGGATCGAATGCGGAAAATAAATCAGAAAAAAGCAATTCGAAGCCATTGAAAATGGACAGGACAAAAACCAGCGCCATAGTTCCAACAGCCACGCCCACCGAAGAAATTCCGGAAATTACATTAATGGCATTATGGGATTTCTTCGAAAAAAGATAACGGCCGGCAATATTGAACGCGAATTTCAATCGGCCTGCGTGAACTGCTATGTTAGTTTTTTCTTTCAATTTTCTTCTTCTGATACTGGAGACGGCGGATCACTCTTTAACAACCGGTCGATATTCTCCAGATAATCCAGAGAATCATCCAAGTGGAAATTCAACTCCGGTATAATCCTCAGATTACTAACTCTTTTTCCCAGTTCGAAACGAATCGATTTAGTATCCTGTTTCACCTGTTCCAGAACCTCTGAAGTTTTATCACCCGGAAATATACTCAGACTGATGTGAGTTACACTCAAATCCGGACTCACCTTTACCCTGGTAACACTGATAAGCGTTCCATGTAACTTTTTTGCATAAAGCATAAAAATTTCGCCCAACTCCTTTTGAAGCATCCGGGCTATTTTCTCTTGTCTTTTCGATTCCATTTTTATTCGTTTATTTTACTGATTAGTTCGCTTGCATTTAACTTCATTTTTGAAAATGCAAACCATTTCTTCGCCAGGTCTTTCAACGAGGCGCCTATATGATATACCACATCCTGATCTATAATTAAAAATCTGTCATGTGATTCTTTAAATACACACACTTCAACCGGCTCGTATTGGGCATTGTGTTTTTCGATATCCAACCTGAATGAATCTGAAATAGCGCTTGTATAATTTCCGTTAAGTTCCTGTTCCTCAAACATCTTCTTGACATATCTTGACTATCAGAAAAAGCAATTTGCAAAAAATGCAAATTGCTTTTTCATCGGTAAGATTACAACTTCCATTCAAAGCCATCTTTGGTATCTTTGATTTCAAAGCCCATGGCGGTTAACTCATTTCGTATTTTGTCACTCGTTGCCCAATCTTTGTTCTTTTTCGCTTCCAGGCGGATATTCAATAATAAATCAACCGCTTTTTGATAAGCTTCTGTACCGTTTGCCGATGCCGACTCTGACTGCAATCCAAGTAAATCTTCGATATAAAGTTTGAAAACAGACTGCAATTCAAATAAGTCAGCCTGACTAATCGTTTCTTTGCCATCATGTACCAGATTAACGGAACGCAAAGCATCGAACAAGGCTGATATAACCATCGGCGTATTCAGATCGTCTGCCATAGCATCTTCACATTTTCTTCTTACTTCGGAGATATTTACTGAAGAAGTTGCTGATGCCTGTAATTTTTGCAATCGCACATATCCTTCTATAAGTCTTTCAAACCCTTTTTCAGAAGCTTCAAGCGCTTCACTGCTGAAATCGACCGTACTACGATAGTGCGCCTGCAGGATAAAAAACCGAATGGTCATCGGACTAAAAGCCTTTGTTAGCAGGGCATGATTGCCGGTGAAGAATTCTTCAAGCGTGATAAAATTCCCCAGTGACTTGCCCATTTTCTGTCCGTTGATGGTAATCATGTTGTTATGCATCCAATATTTGACCGAATCTTTACCAAGAGCAGCACACGATTGGGCAATCTCACATTCGTGATGCGGGAACATCAGGTCCATTCCACCTCCATGAATATCGAATTCTTCTCCCAGGTATTTCGTTCCCATAGCAGAACACTCCATATGCCATCCCGGAAAACCTTCACTCCAGGGGGCTTTCCAGCGCATGATATGTTCCGGAGAAGCTTTTTTCCACAAAGCAAAATCTACACTGCGGCGTTTTTCGCCCTGTCCGTCTAAATCACGGGTAGTTTCAAGCATTTCGTCAATATTCCTGCCGGATAATTTTCCATATCGATAATCACGGTTATACTTCTCCACATCAAAATAAACAGAACCTGCACTTTCATAAGCATAGCCTGCATCCAGAATTTTCTGTGTAAACTCAATCTGCTCCATGATATGTCCTGATGCATGCGGTTCGATACTGGGAGGCAACACATTCAGGGCTTCCATTGCTTTGTGATAGCGATTCAGATAATACTGCACAACTTCCATTGGTTCCAACTGGTCGAGGCGGGCTTTTTTGGCAACTTTATCTTCCCCTTCATCAGCATCATTTTCGAGGTGACCTACATCCGTGATGTTTCTGACATAGCGAACTTTATATCCCAGATGCTTGAGATACCTGAAAAGGATATCGAAGGTAATTGCCGGACGGGCATGTCCCAGATGCGGATCGCCATAAACAGTCGGACCGCAGACATAAAGTCCTACATTGGGTTCGTGAATAGGGATAAACTGCTCCTTTTTGCGGGTTAATGTGTTGTATATATATAATGTATGTTCCATAAGGATTTAAAACAATGTTCCTGTTTCTCCGAATTTAATTTTCCCTAAATGTTTATATGCCAAATCTGTGACTTCCCTTCCCCGGGGTGTTCGTTTCATAAAGCCTTCTTTGATGAGGAAAGGCTCATAGACTTCTTCGATTGTCCCAGGATCTTCGCCCAAAGCGGTTGCTATGGTATTCAATCCAACGGGTCCTCCACTGAATTTATCGATGATAGTGGTCAGGATCTTATTATCTATTTCGTCCAAACCGTATTTATCAATATTCAGCGCTTCAAGTGCATAACGGGCAATTTCAAGGTCTATTTCTCCAGATCCTTTGACTTGCGCGAAATCACGTACACGACGCAGCAGCGCGTTGGCAATACGAGGCGTACCACGACTTCTTCCTCCGATTTCGCGGGCAGCGTTTTCTTTAATAGGCACCTGTAACAGACCTGCTGAACGTTTGATGATGTGGGTAATCACATCAATATCGTAATACTCGAAATGACAATTGATACCAAATCGTGCACGCAGAGGAGCTGTCAACAACCCACTCCGGGTAGTAGCTCCAATCAGTGTAAACGGATTTAGTTCGAGTTGAATGGAGCGTGCAGACGGACCTTTATCAATCATGATGTCAATGCGGTAATCTTCCATAGCCGAATAGAGGTATTCCTCTACAATCGGACTAAGTCGGTGTATCTCATCAATAAAGAGTACATCGTTGGTTTCCAGGCTTGTTAGCAATCCGGCTAAATCACCGGGTTTATCAAGCACCGGTCCGGAAGTTATTTTAAATCCGACATTCAACTCGTTGGCAATAATATTCGACAAGGTCGTTTTGCCTAGTCCCGGAGGGCCATGCAACAACACATGATCCAGCGATTCCGTGCGCATCCGGGCAGCCTGGACAAAAATTTTCAGGTTATCCACAATCTTGCTTTGTCCTCTGAAATCAGAAAACGTCAATGGCCGGAGAGAATTTTCAAACTCTTTTTCTCCGTTGCGATTGTTTCTTATGTCAAAATTTTCCTGCATAATATAATGTATAATGCTTTCCAGAGGCAGTTCAGATAAATGGATTGTCTTTCGATTGTCTTAATTGCAAAAATACAAAATTACGACGGGAATAGAAAATTTTCACATTTGAACACCATCAAGTATTTCCACATACACTTCTATCGCCTCTTCAATTTCTTTCAGCAGTACATATTCATTAGCAGTATGGGAACGGGAAGAATCTCCCGGACCAATTTTTACGCTTGGAAAAGGAAGGAGCGCCTGATCGGACAAAGTAGGCGAGCCAAACAATTTACGTCCCAGCACTTTCCCCTGTCCGACAATGGGATGATCAAGCGGTGTAGCCGTAGAGCTGAGGCGGGTTGAACGGGCGGTAACCGTGCAATTTACCTTTTGCATGATAATTTCGAGCAGTTCCTGGTTGTTGTACATCTCATTGGAACGAACATCGACCACAAAAGAACACAGATCTGGCACTACATTGTGCTGTGTGCCGGCATTAATCTGGGTTACAGTCATTTTTACCGGACCCAGAAACGCTGTCTGTTCTGGGAAAATAAATTCTTTGAACCAGATTATATCTTCCAACGCTTTATAGATAGCGTTATCTCCCTCATTGCGAGCGGCATGACCTGACTTACCATACGCTACACAATCTAAAACCATCAGTCCTTTTTCAGCAACAGCCAGATGCATACCGGTCGGTTCGCCGACAACTGCAAAGTCTATATGCGGAAGTTCCTGCAACAAGCTGCTGACACCTTTTTCTCCGGAGATTTCCTCCTCGGCCACTGCAGCATAAATCAGGTTGTAGTTTTGCTTTTTTTGTGATAAAATAAAGAAAACCTGCAATAGAGTCACTACCGAAGCACCCGCGTCATTGCTGCCCAAACCAAACAATTTTCCATTTTCCACCACCGGCAGGAAAGGATCATGTGTCCACCCTGCAACCGGTTTAACCGTATCAATATGCGAACACAACAGCAAGGTCGGTCGTGCAGGATCAAAACCCGGACTCATCAACCAAATATTGTTATCCTTGCGGGACACAGCGTAACCCTGCAGCTCAATGTAACGCTCCAGTAAATCTGCCACTTTTCTCTCTTCCTTACTGAAAGAAGGGATAGCGATGATATTTTTCAGCAAGATGGTTGCTTCTTGTGTGTATTCCTGATACATAATTTCTTAATTCGTTTTTTCTAAAAAAATTGCATGAATTATAATATATAGAGACATTGCATGCAATGTCTCTACGATTATCATTAAATCAATTTTTGTTTTTTCATCCAATTTTCCAACATCACCGGCCATTTGTCGGCTTCGGGATTTGTAGGACGCATACCAATACCGTGACCACCCTCAGGAAACGTGTAAACTTCAACCGGTACTTTTTTCAATTTCAAGGCTTCTGCAAATAAATAAGTATTCTGAATAGGAACTGACTTATCGTCTTCTGCATGAAACAGGAAAGTCGGTGGTGTTTTTGTCGTCACCTGCAATTCATTGGAATACAACTTCACCAAGCCTCCATCAGGTGTTTTTCCTATCAAATTCTGTTTCGAGCCTCGATGTGTAATTTCCGGCTGCATCGAGATCACGGGATAAGCCAGGATCATGAAATCGGGACGGCTATTTTTAGCAGTCAGATGAGTTCCTGCGGTAGAAGCCAAATGTCCCCCAGCCGAAAAACCCATGATACCGATCTTGGTTTTGTCAATTTTCCATTCTTTGGCACGTTTGTGGATGATTTCAAGTGCCGTTTTCGCATCTTTCAATGGAATCTCATGATGACCGTTCGGCATACGATAATAAAGCACAAAGGCAGTTATGCCCAGTTTATTAAACCATTGCGCAATTTCCTCCCCCTCCTTGATAACAGAGACACCGGTATAGCCGCCACCCGGACAAATTAGTACTGCTGTTCCTGTGTTCACCTCAGCAGGAGCCGGATACACATACATCCGCGGTTCTGATATCTTTACCATAAAATCTTTCCGAAGAAACTGCTCTTCTTCGGTAATTCCGTTTGACTCTGCAGCTCCATCGGGATATAACAGAATTTTTTCCTGTGCATGTACAATATTCATCATGAAAATAAATGTCAATAATAATGTTGATGTTTTCATACGATTATAATTTATTTTTTCGGGACGTTTTATAATATTTTTTGTGATGTTTTTTGTAGAAACATTGCATACAATGCCTCTACAGATTTATTATAATTGTTCCGCCCTCTTTATCAATTAAATCAGCACGGGTAATTACCACTTTCTTCACACCGGCCTGCAAGGCCTCAAAGGCATTTTCGAGCTTTGGTATCATCCCGCCCTGAATCACACCTGATTGAACATAGCTTTCAAAGAGCGCAGGAGTCAGTTCTGCAATCACACTATCATCATCATTCTCATCTTTCAGCACACCTTTTTTCTCAAAACAGTACATCAACGTTATATCAAAATAAGCCGCAAGTGCTTTAGCAGCTTCACCCGCTATGGTATCCGCATTAGTATTCAATAAATTGCCGGATTTATCATGGGTAAGCGGCGCCAGCACCGGAACCACATCCTTTGCAATCAGATCAGCCAAAATAGGAGCATTTACTTCTTTCACATCGCCTACAAATCCATAATCTACATCTTTTACAGGACGTTTTTCAGAACGCATGTAATTCAGGTCGGCACCGGTTAACCCCAGGGCATTGACACCAAGCGCCTGCAAACCAGCCACAATTTGTTTGTTCACCAATCCGCCATAAACCATCGTAACCACTTTCAGCGTCTCCTCGTCGGTAATGCGGCGCCCATTCACCATCTTACTTTCGATTCCGAGCCGGGCAGCCATAGCTGTAGCTGAGCGACCGCCACCATGCACGAGCACTTTATGCCCCTCTATCTTCGCGAAATCAGTCAGGAGTTGTTGTAAAGAAGCCGGTTCTTCAACAATTTTACCTCCGACTTTAATCAGTGTCAGCTTCTCCATCAGAATTGAATCATTGAATGAATGTCCGTAGCATTTTCGAGTTTTTCTTTTCCCTTCAGGAATTCAAGTTCGATCAGAAAACTTACATAAACTGCTTTCATATCAAAATTGGCAAGTAATTTTAATGCCGCTCCGGCACTACCGCCGGTTGCCAGCAAATCGTCATGCAACAACACAATATCACCTGGCTCAATCGCATCTTTGTGAATTTCCAGTGCATCCTGACCGTATTCCAAATCATAAGCCAATCTATATGTATCGGCAGGTAATTTTCCTGGCTTACGCAACAACACAAAACCGGCACCGAGCTTGTAAGCCAGAATACTTCCCAGCACAAAACCACGGCTTTCCACGCCTACAACCTTCGTGATCCCTTTATCCTTGTAGTACTCGTACAATTCATCCACTATGAAACGCAGAACCTCCGGATCTTTCATTGCTGTGGTAATATCTTTAAATAAAATTCCCGGTTTGGGGAAGTCGGGTACATTTCTGATAGATGCAATAACTTTTTCTATATTCATAATTTTGTTACTTTACCATATAAGTCATATAAGTGACATATAAGCTCTTAATATTCTAAATTGAAAATCTTTCAAAAGGTAAATACAACTTATATGTCGCTTATATGACTTATATGGTTATATTTTAATATTTTTAGTTTGTTACAGTCTATTCTCTAATAGTCTTTTGATAACAACCTGTGCTGAAATTTCACGGTTGGCGGCTTCGGGTATCACGATGGATTGCGGACTCTCAATCACATCATCGGTCACAATCATATTACGACGCACCGGCAGGCAATGCATGAAATATGCATTATTGGTAACCGCCATCTGACGCTCACTTACCGTCCAGTTACGGTCGGTGCTCAATATCTTACCATAATTGGGATCCTGATAAGCTGCCCAGTTTTTAGCATAAATAAAATCAGCACCTTCGAAAGCCTTCATCTGGTTATATTCCACCTTCGCACCCCGTACAAATTCCTCTGCCAATTCATATCCTTCAGGATGAGTAATTACAAAATCCACCTCCGCTTCGTTCATAAAATCGGCGAAAGAGTTGGGCACCGCTTGTGGCAATGCTCTCGGATGCGGCGCCCAGGTCAGCACGACCTTCGGGCGAGCTGTTTTTTTATACTCTTCAATGGTAATCAGATCGGCAAAAGCTTGCAAAGGATGTGCTGTTGCTGCTTCCATACTGAAAACAGGTTTACCTGAGTATTTGATAAACTGGTTGATGATGGTTTCACTGTAATCGAAAGCTTTGTCTTCGAATTGTGCGAAAGCTCTCACTCCGATTACATCACAATAGGCGCCCATGACCGGAATCGCTTCGAGAATGTGTTCCGGTTTATCGCCATCCATCACTACTCCCCGCTCCGTTTCCAGTTTCCAGGCGCCCTGATTAATGTCGAGCACCATGGTGTTCATGCCCAGATTCATTCCGGCCTTCTGCGTACTCAGGCGCGTACGTAAACTCGAGTTGAAGAATACCATCAACAGGGTTTTATTTTCTCCGATGTGCTTGTAAGCGTAACGGTTTTGCTTGATTTCCAATGCCTCTTTAATTGCATCTTGCAAATTGCCGAGGTCTTTAACGTTGGTGTATGTTTTCATATTCTACTTGGGGTCTAAAGTCTATAGTCAAATGTATGATTTCAGATGTTATAAATGATAAATACTGTCGTTAAACTTTAAACTTTAGACTTTAATTTGACATTTGTCTTTATTTCGGTTGCATCACAATCAGCGGAATCAACATTTCTTCCAACGAAATGCCACCATGCTGGAATGTATTTTTATAATAACTCACGTAATGATTGTAATTATTCGGATAAGCAAAAAAATCTTCATTGCCGGCAAAAATATAGGTTGAACTTACATTCGGACTGGGCAACCCGATTTGTTTGGGATCGGATATCTCATAAACTTCTTTCCGGTTATAACTCAGGTTTTTACCTACTTTATACCGCAAATTCACATTGGTATTTTTATCTCCTATGACCTTGATCGGATTTTTCACCTGAATAGTTCCGTGGTCGGTAGTCAGAATAACTTTGTACCCTCTGCGGGCAATGGCTTTCAGCAATTCAAGCGTACCCGAATGTCTGAACCACGACACTGTCAATGAGCGATAGGCGTTTTCATCGTTGGCTAGTTCACGCATCATTTTGGATTCCGTACGTGAATGGGAAAGCATATCTATGAAATTTAACACACAAACATTCAATTGGTTATTTTCCAGCTGTGGCAATCTTTCGATCAATTTTTCACAATAAGACGATTCATTTACCTTATTGTATGAAAAAGCATAATTTTTTCTGAAACGTTGCAATTGAGTTTGAATCAAATCTTTCTCATTCAGATTTTTCCCTTCCTCTTCCTCTTCATCCACCCATAAATCCGGGAACATCTGCTGAATCTGAACAGGCATCAGACCTGAGAAAATTGCATTTCGTGCATACTGCGTAGCAGTTGGTAAAATACTCGAATACAGTCCTTCTTCCGTGAAATTGTAATATTCATTCAACATTTCACGGATTATTTTCCATTGGTCAAAACGGAAATTATCAATCAGCACAAAGAACACTTTTTCACCTTCATCCAACAGAGGGAAAACCTTGGTTTTAAAAATATCCGGACTTAACAAGGGTCTGTTAGCCTGATTTTTAAACCAGTCGATATAATTCTTTTTGATGAATTTATTAAAAGTACTATTGGCTTCCGTTTTCTGCATGCGCAGCATTTCGTCCATACCACTGTCTGTTTCCGATAACTCCAATTCCCAGTAAACCAACTTCTTATACACTTCCACCCAATCATCATAAGTTAATGAATCATTGATTTGCATCCCGATTCGTCCGAACTCAGAGCGATAGGTTGAAGTGGTATGTTCAGTCTGGATTTCTTTTTTATGAATATTTTTCTTCAAAGTCAGCAAAATCTGACTGGGATTTACCGGTTTGGTGAGATAATCGGCAATTTTGCTTCCAATAGCCATATTCATGAGATTTTCCTCCTCACTTTTCGTAATCATGACAAGAGGCACATTCGGATGAATTTCCTTAATCAGCGGAATGGTTTCCAATCCGCTCAAACCCGGCATGTTTTCATCCAGGAAGATGATGTCAAAACTTTCTTTTTTACACAAATCCACCGCATCTTTGCCATTGGATGCCGTAACCACCTCATATCCTTTTTCTTCCAGAAAAAGCACATAGACTTTCAGCAAGTCAATTTCATCATCAGCCCATAAAATTTTGTCTTTCTTCATCTTATATCTGTTTTTTCTTTATTTGATTCTTTTGCAGATTCCAAAGACGACCGGTACGTCAGGTAGTCATCCAATGTAAATCCGGATTTTGTCAGCGCATAATTATGGTCGGAAATTACCAGTGGAAATGTTTTCAGATCCTTCATCAGCTTCACAATTTCAGCATCCTCGGCGATGGCTTCCAAATACCAGGCCGCATCAGCATAATTGTCGAAATTGAAAACCGACAACACATTTCTCGACACATCAACCTTACTGATATTCAATTCAAAATCATTCAGTAGAAAACGTGAAAAATTGAACACAGCCAGTTGAAACTGAAGTGCATATAATGACTCTTCAGGCTCCGACGATATCAACATAACCCGGTGCATAGTTTCTTTATCCGGACTGAAAGCCCTGGTAACGGTATCTCCGTTCTCTACTTTCACCTGTACTTCCCGGCGAGCCAGGATGGTACCGTGGGTTGTACCTTGTTGTGCCTCTCTGCCCTGCTTTATCAAAGCGAGCATATCCTTTGAAATAGAACTCACATCACTGGTTGGATAGGCATCCAGCAATTCAGTAAGCGCTTTTTCAAATCGTTCCGGCTGCTGTGTTTTACCAACACTTAGCGCTCTCAGAAAAAGGAATTTAGGCATCAAGGTACTCATCGGGTATTTTTCTTCCACATACTGAACCTGACCAAAGACCTTTTCAAAATCATTTTTATTGAACGCTTCGTAAGCAATCCGGTAGATAGAATCCTGCTCGGCAAACATTTGCTGTTTCGTTTCAATGTAATTCGGATTCGCAAGCAACTGTGCATACCGGTTGTCGGGATAATCTGCTATCAGCTTTTCTCTTACAGATTCAGCTTCTGTAACCTGAAACAACCGGGTGTGCATCAGATACGACTGATACAATGCATCCGGAACCAACTCATATTCACCGAAACGGTTCATATATTCCCTGAAAGTGGCAATCGACAATGGCAAATCTTCCAGTTTATCTTTGTAAATCATTCCCATGTTGAACAAAGCTTCAGCCCACAGCTGACTCGAACGGGCAAGCTGCTCTTGGGTTACCGGTATCTGCCGGAGGTAGTACGCCGGGTTTTTATTATCAGCAAGTGCTTCACCCTGCTGTTGGGGATCGCCTTCAGCTAATTCTCCACTATCAGCCACAGGGATTGAATCGTTAAGCAAAGCGCCGGTTGCCGGTTGCCCATTGACAGGCTCATCACCAAACAACACGGCAGACTTATTGATGCGGCGCCAGTTGTCTTCCAGTTTACGTCTTCCCCAACGGGACTGAAATTCCGTTTGTCCACTGCGAATCAGATTCGGATTGTAAAAATACCATTCCCCCTGCAAATTTCCACCACCTAACATGGGCATAGCAGCTACCTGACTGGCACGCTCCTGATTTGTCTCCTGCAATTGCCTCATTTTTTCCTCTTTTTCAGCAGCCAGTTTTTCTTCCTGTTCCAGTCTGGCAATATAGGCATTGATACTCTTCAGCCTGTCTGTTTCCGACATGGCTGAAAGTCTTTGCAAACTGTCCTGCAACACCACGATATCATACTGAACAACCAACTCCGAAAGGACTTCCGCCCTTTTGAATACACGGGGGTAATCCGGATGATCGAGGCTAATTATTTTCGAAGCTTCATCATAACTTGGTTGCGCTTTCACATACTCTTTCTTTGCATAGTACAGGTCACCCATCAATATCAAAGCAACCGCCTTGTCGATCCCATTACGCGTACTGTTCTCAACTGCTTCATGAAAATACTCCAGTGCTTTTACCGTATCTTTTTCATGCAGGTACGACTTCCCGATTGTGTAATACAGTTGATCCAGGTAATCCCTGTTGTTGAAATTCCTGGTCATTTTCAACAAATCTCGGCGAATGTTCTGCATATTATCCAGGAATAATCCGGCTCTGCTGATGGTCGCGTTAAAAGCCATTTCATAAGGAGGATTTTTCTTTATCAGTGCAGAATAAGCATCATGCGCTTTTCTTTTATCTCCGGTTTGTTCATACAACTGCGCGAGCAAATAAGAAAACCGCGTTTTCAGCGCTTTATCCTTTTCCCTCGCCAAGGCCATTTCCAGGAATGGAATAGCTTCTCTGTATTGTGTTTTTTTCAACAACAAATCGGCATATACAGACGCATAAAGCCCAACATTATCGCCTCTTAAGTTTTTTTGATTCAGCTTACTCAACAAATCTTCAGCTTCATATATCCATCCCATTTCAGCATAAGAACGGACTACCCACAACTGACAAGTCACCCCAAGATTTTCATTTTCTTTAAAATGACGGGCAATGTAATTGAAAGTACCCACGGCACCGAGAAAATCAGCTTTGTGAAATTCGGCCTTTGCCAACAACAACCAAACTTCATGCATAAAGGGATTATATTCTTCCTTGTTCATGAATTCTCTGTAACCTTTTTTACCTGCTTTGCGACGATTGTATTCCGGTTTAACTTTAATTGAACGGGTCTTAATCGCTTTGCGGCATTTTTCAATGGTTCTGTTCAGCTGACTGGTTCCTGCAGTTGCATTTTCATGATTACTAATGGGATACATCGGAATAACCTGACCGAAATCATCTTTATTGGCTTCACGAATGGCTTTGATAGCATCATCATAGCTAACTTTTCCATTGAAATGAACATTGAAGCGTGTATTCACCGACTGAACAGTCCGGGCGGTCCAGGTGTTCTTATTCATGGAACATCCCGACATTACGAGCAGTAATGCCAGCATGCAGTAAATATGCAGGTGTTTTTGCTTCAAAATTGAGTTGATTTTACCAATTTCAGGAACCTGGTTTAACATGCTTCTAAAACTGAAAAATAGCTTTTCTATTGTATTTTTAACGTACAAAAATAGCTAATTTCAACTACAATTGCGTAATTTTGCGGTGAATTTAATTTAATATAACCACAAAAGGCACAAAAGAAAAATTTTAAATTAATGATTGTAAGGAAATGTTATGCTAACTTACATTTTCACTATTCGTTATTTGCTTCTTGAATTTCCTTTTGTGGTTTAAGAATCTATAAAAATGTGGGTACTTATCATTGTTTTAGTTGCCGGAGCAGGGCTGTTAATGCTGTTCACCTATCTTAACCGGAAAAAGAAAACAGAGGAGGTTGAGATAAAATTCGAAATGGATGAAGAATGTTGCGGCGCACATGAGGTATGCGATAAAGACTCTCTTTTAAATCCGGATTGCGACATCGTGTATTATGATGATGAGGAACTGGATGAACTATCCGGAGTAAGCCCATCCTCTTTTACGGACAATCAAAAGAATCAGCTTGCAGATGTTTTTTATACCCTGAAAGAAAGTGATGTTGCCGGATGGCTGCGCAGTTTGCAGCTCCGGAAAATAGAACTTCCCGAAGACATCAAAGAAGAAGCGTTGATGATTGTCAGGGAAAGAAGAACAGTTAAAGTCTGATCGCTAAACTGCAGAAGAGCGTTTTGTGTGCTTTCTGAAATAATAAATCAGCAACGAAACCAACATCATACTGATAATTCCGGCAAAATACGTTTCCGACTTCCCGATATTTTCGAGGTCCAGGGCTTGTTGAGCGCCATCACCTTTGAAGTAATAATACAATACCGCAGCAGCATTGTTGGTAAAATGTGCTGCCACCGGCACCCAGATATTACCTGTCCAGAGGAACATATACCCAAGCAAGGCTCCCATCAACATACGGGGAATAAAGCCAAAAAACTGAAAGTGAATGGCACTGAAAATGATGGCGGTAATCCATACCGCAGCATGAGTTTTGAATTTGTTTTGCAATATTTGCTGCAGGATTCCCCTGAAAAAAAGTTCTTCGCCGACAGCGGGAATAATGGCTATCAGCCCAAGGTTAATCAGTAAACCGGTCAGGGTATCGACATCCAGCATCCTGAGTGTAAGGTCCTCCGCTTTTTCCTCCATATCAACCAGTTGATTTTCAAGCCATGACAAAGAATCCGGAAAATGAATAGCGTGGTTTATTTCTCCCAGCAAGTTAATAGCCGGCACAGCAGAAAGCATGATGATTATAGCCACCAGTACGTCCTTTGATGAAGGTTTACGATCGACCTGAAGATACTCAAGCGGTTTTTCACTCCACAAGTAAGCCAATAAAAATGGCGGGATGACAAACAAACCCATTGACTGCATAAACTGAGCCAGCTTAATTGAACTGATGTCCGACAGATTTCCGTTTGTTATCCAAAGCGAAATCAGAGAAAACAACAACATAAAAAACAACGAAACTCCTACCAGTTGGAGAACTCTCGAACCTAAGCCGGAATGGCCGAAAATGCCTTTAATCTTCATAAATCATGTTAACTATTGTTACTTATGTGATTAAATAATTAATCGATATAAACCCTGATATATATAAAACTAAAAAACTCCTGCTATCACCTGGGACAACAGAAGTTTAATTCCTGAATCAGAAAGTTTGTTAAGCTTTTGGTCTGGCTTCTTTAACTACCATGGTACGACCGTCCAGGTCAGCTCCGTTCAGTTCTGCAATAGCTTTTTCGCCACCTGCATCATCCATTTCTACGAAAGCAAACCCTTTTGATTTGTTTGTTTCACGGTCTTTGATGATTTTGCATGATTGTACCTGACCGTATTCGGCCATAACCCCTTGCAGGTCATTTTCACGGACTCTGTAACTTAAGTTACCTACATAAATGTTCATAAAAAAATAAAAAAATAAAATGAATAAAATAAACCTTTTAAGAACAGCATAAACAAACGTTCTGGTTAAAACAAAACCTGCCCTTAGGTAAGAGTCGGAAATAACCTTGCGATATATTACGCATCATTCTCAGCGACAAAGGAAAACAAATATTTTCGAATATGCAAAAAAATCGAAAAATATTTTAATTACAAAGCTGTGAATGTTGTATTTAAGGATTTAAGAACGCGTTTGCCCGTCACCTTTTATAATCCATTTATAGGAGCAAAGCTCTTCTAATGCCATGGGGCCACGTGCATGCATTTTCTGTGTACTGATGCCGATTTCAGCACCGAGACCAAACTGTGCACCATCGGTAAAAGCAGTCGAAACATTGGTGTAAACGCAGGCTGCATCGACCATTTTTTCAAAATACCGAATATTTTGTTCGTTTTCACTGATGATACATTCGCTATGTTTGGAACTGTTAACTGAAATGTGGTCAACAGCTTCGGTAACGGACGAAATGGTTTTAACCGACATTTTATAGTCTAAAAACTCGGTTCCGAAACTTTCCGCAACAGCATGCTCTAAAAATGGATAATTATCTTTTAAAACAGCATAAGAAGGTTCATCTGCATAAATAATCACCTTTTTTTCTGCTAATTTTGCACATAAAGCTGGTAGATCCTTCAGTCTGGATGTATGTATCACCAAACAGTCCAATGCATTACAAACACTTACCCGGCGGGTTTTAGCATTAAAAATGATAGATTTACCTTTTTCCATATCCCCGAATTCATCAAAATAAGTATGACAAATGCCTGCACCTGTTTCAATCACAGGGATTCGGGAGTTATCTCGCACAAATTCAATCAGTCCTTTTCCTCCCCGCGGAATAATCAAATCCACATAACCCACTGCGTTCATCAATTCGGCTGTGGCTTCTCTTCCGGCAGGAAGCAGGGTCACGATATTTTTATCCAGGCCATGCTTCACCAACACTTCCTGAATCAGATCCACAATAGCTCTGTTTGAGTTATAAGCATCTGTTCCACCCTTTAGCACACAGGCATTCCCAGATTTCAGACAAAGCGAAAAGACATCAAAACTGACATTCGGACGGGCTTCATATATAATTCCAATCACCCCGAAAGGCACACTAACTTTCGTAATTCTCATTCCATTAGGACGATCAGTTTCCATTTTCACCCTACCGATCGGAGAAGGCAGACTCGCCACATTGCGAATATCGGCAGCAATACCTTCGATGCGTTCTTTGCTTAACAACAAACGATCGTACATCGGGTTCGATTTATCCATCATGGCTAAATCCTTTACGTTTTCAGTCAGGATACGACCAGTATTGGCAACGGCAGCATCAGCCAGATCCAGTAGTACCTGATTAATGGTGTCGTCAGTCACTAAATTTAATGTACGCGAAGCGTTGAGGGAGTTTTGTTTCCAGTTCATAATACTTTATTTAAACCATATAAGTCATATAAGTAACATATTAGTTTATTCTAAATATAGATAATCACAATGTACTATCGGTTTTTGATTTTTTTTTCCGATTAGTTCGCGGGCTTTTTCGCTGTCGTACTGGACTTTACCAACACCCAGAAATTTCCCGCTTTCATCTATAATTTTTACTATATCATCTTTTTCAAATTCTCCTGAGATTGCCGTAACTCCAATGGGAAGCAAACTGACTGCTTTTTCTCCTGTCAGCGCTTTCGCGGCATTTTCATTCACATGTATCTCACCTTTGGCAAAACCCTCACTATGGGCTATCCACTTCTTTACAGAAGATACGGTATCCGAGGACGCTACGAAATGTGTGCATACCACGTCCGATTTTTTATCCAACAACCGAATCAGTATACTTTCCTTCTTTCCGTTGGCAATGTAGACTTCTATTCCTTCATCAGCAATTTTACGCGCTATAGATGTCTTGGTTGCCATACCTCCTCTCCCGAAAGATGATTTCGAAGATTGAATAAAATCAGACACATCTTCGCCTTTTCTGATTTCCCGTATCACCTTTGAATTGGGATCATCGGGTGATCCATTGAAAATACCGTCAATATTGCTCAGGATAATCAATGCTTCCATATCCATCATCGAGGCAATCAGTCCGGACAATTCGTCGTTATCAGTAAACATCAGCTCCGAAACAGAGACAGTATCATTCTCATTTACAACGGGAATAACTTTATTATCAAGCATCACCTGCATGCAATTCCGCTGATTGAGATAATGCCGGCGGCTGCTGAAATTCTCTTTCATGGTGAGTACCTGCCCTACCGTAATCCCATGCTCCCGAAACAAATCCCAGTAATGGTTAATCAGTTTAGCCTGACCTACTGCCGAAAAAAGCTGACGTTGATCTACCACGTCCATTTTCTTCGACACTCCCATAATACTCCTCCCCGAAGCTACAGCGCCGGATGAAACCAACACGATTTCAACTCCCTTTTTGTGCAATGCAGCCACCTGATCCACCAACGCCGACATCCGGGTGATATCCAGTGTTCCATCCGGTCTGGTCAGGACATTGCTTCCTATCTTTACTGCTATCTTTTTGTATTTCATATTTAAATATACCATATAAGTCAATTAAGTTACATATAAGTTATTATTGCGTTTTTGCTTATCACCTTATAATTTTTCATTGTTGTCCGGTAAATATTTTACAACATAGATTTCTCCCTTCGGTCGAAATGACAATCGAGAATTTATCTTTTAGAGAGGGTTAGCTGACAGCTTTGCCTCCAGCTAATCCCTCTCTTGCATAAATCAATATAAAGAACTGTCATTCTGAGCATAGCGAAGAATCTAATATTTTTTTCCGGACAATAGTGATAATTTATATAAAAAGCTTATATGTAACTTAATTGACTTATATGGTTAAAAATTATCATTCATTATAAACCACATGCAGCACTGTTGTACCAACGGCAAACAAAGTTTCCTTATCAATATTGCTCATATTGTCGTTTACCGTATGCCAGTAATCACCAAAGCCTTTTTCACTCAGTGGGTCATACTGTATAATATTAGCGCTGGGAATTCCGGCAATCTGATTCACATACAAATGGTCATCTGTTACAGAGCCTCCTGACTTATTGATAAAATACTTATCAAAGCCCAGATTTGCAGCTGTATTCCAGATTTTATCCACTACATTGCGTGCGTAATAATCAGAGATATGTTCCCGATAAAACTTGGCATCTCTTGCACCTACCATATCCAGTAAAATTCCAAATTTAGCCCGATAACCTTGTACATGCGGATTTTTCGCCCAGTACTGTGAACCCAGACACCATGAATCGACCGCATCACCCCTGTAATTTTCAGGAGCTCCGTAATCTTCCGCATCGAAAAATATTATATCCACACCTAAACGGGGCGATTGCAAACCCATTTGTCTGGCTATTTCAAGTAACACGCCTACTCCACTTGCCCCATCATTAGCTCCCGACACAGGTTTGGTATAATTTTTCGGGTCGGGGTCATGATCCGACCAAGGTCGACTATCCCAGTGCGCAAAAAGTAAAATCCGCTGTGAGGAGCCGGGATTGAAAGATCCTATAATATTAACAGCATCCAGCACATCGCCGTTGAAAGCAGTCAGTTTTATCTTTTGCTCTGTTACTTCCGCCCCAAAACTGCGGAGCGATGCGGCCAAATACCCTGCACACGCCTTGTGCGCAGGCGCATTTGGAACTCTCGGACCAAAATCAACCTGTTTTTGTATATATTGATATGCCGAATCAGCAGAAAAGACCGGGATATTAACTGCATTTTCATTTGAAGCAAGCGGCTTTGCCTGTTGTTTACAAGAAAAAAACGACGCGATTATCAGTAATACATAAATTTTTCTTATCATTGCATATTCATTTTGCCGAACAAAGATACAGCTTTTTTATAAAAATATATATTTAGTGTTTTTTATCAAAAAAAGTATGTTTTTGAGCATAAAACGCAAAAAACAGGTTGTAAAACATGTTTTTTCATTTGTTTTGAAACAAAATTCAGCTTTTCTTTGCAAGCGTTAACTAAACAACACAATCTTTTTTATACCTTAAAAAAACTAATACCTATTTACAACGCGGGACTTTGTGAAAAGTCCCGCGTTGTTTTTCTGCTGATAGAAATTATTAATCACTCACTGCAACTGTACTCCAGATTCCTCTCTTCGCTGCGCTCACTCGGAACGACATAATTATATACAAGAAGAAGCTATTCCGCCGGACTATCTTTTTCACAAACATCTTTTATTCTGAAGCGGCGGTTCTGGTGGTAACAGCACCCTTTTTCTGCACATTATTAAAATTTTGTGCAGGTTTTTGTTGCATGTTCAACAAAAACTGCTATTTTTGTACGGGTTTTTTATAAGCCGGTAAACACTCTCCTTTTGGGCGAAATCGGAGCCTGTTCATTGAAATGAAATAAATTTATTTATTAACCATAATAATACGCAAAATGAGTTTTAATATTGTTGTGCTTGCAAAACAAGTGCCCGATACGCGTAATGTTGGGAAAGATGCCATGAAAGCCGACGGAACGGTTAACCGCGCCGCGCTTCCTGCCATCTATAATCCGGAGGATCTCAACGCACTCGAACAGGCACTTCGTTTAAAATCTAAAGTTGAAGGCGCACAGGTTCATGTACTGACAATGGGACCCGCCCGTGCTGCCGAAATCATCCGTGAAAGTATGTATCGTGGAGCCGATGGAGGCTATCTGTTGAGCGGACGTGAGTTTGCCGGTTCGGATACCCTCGCTACTTCTTATGCCCTTGCCGCCGCCATTCGTAAAATCGGCAAAGTGGACGTAATCATTTGCGGTCGTCAGGCGATCGATGGTGATACCGCTCAGGTTGGTCCGCAGGTTGCAGAGAAACTGGGACTCTCACAAATTACCTACGCGGAAGAAATTCTTGACTTGTCGAAAGGAAAAATTACCGTTAAACGTCGTCTGGAAAGAGGAGTTGAGGTAGTTAAAGGCGCTCTGCCCACAGTTATTACCGTAAATGGTTCTGCTGCCAATTGTCGTCCTCGTCACGCCAAACTCACCCTGAAATACAAAAATGCCAAAACGGTTAGTGAGCGTCAGGCTTCTTCTACCGATTATACTGATTTGTATGAAACACATCCCTACCTCAACATTGCTGAATGGGGGGCTTCCGATATTGAACACGAACCACAGTGGCTCGGACTTTCCGGTTCGCCCACCAAAGTTAAACAAATCGAAAGTGTTGTGTTTACCGCCAAAGAAAGCAAGCGCCTAACGCCTGCTGATGGTGAAATCGAAGAGTTAATCAAAGAACTAATTGCTAACCACACAATCGGTTAATTAAGTCAACAGTCTACTGTCGGCAGTCAATAGTCATAAGATCTGTACTGCACAACAAGACCGTAGACTGGATACTATAGACCGCAGACATCAAAAAAAAATGAATAACATATTTGTATATTTAGAAATTGAAGACGGCATCGTAGCAGATGTTAGTCTGGAGCTGCTGACCAAAGGACGCACACTGGCCGATAAGCAGCAATGCAAACTGGAAGCTGTTGCAGCAGGTTATCAGCTGGATAAAATCGGAGAGCAGGTTTTCCCTTATGGCGTTGATACTTTGTATCTGGCCGACGACAAACGCTTGTCGCCTTATACGACATTGCCTCATACTTCAATTTTGGTAAATCTTTTCAAAGAAGAAAAACCTCAGATTGCCCTGATGGGTGCGACTTCAATCGGACGTGATTTGGGTCCGAGGGTTTCATCAGCCTTGTTCAGTGGTTTGACTGCTGACTGTACCGCCCTTGAAATCGGAACTTATGAAGATAAGAAAGCAGGTAAAGTTTATAACGATCTGTTATATCAGATTCGTCCGGCTTTCGGAGGCAATATCGTGGCTACCATTGTGAATCCGGATTGCCGTCCGCAAATGGCAACCGTGCGCGAAGGTGTTATGAAGAAAGAAATCCGCAATGCGAAACATGTAGGCAAAACAGTAAAATTAGACGTTTCAAAATATGTTTCCGACACCGATTTCGTGATTGAGGTTATTGAGCGTCACATGGAAAAATCGAAAGTAAACCTGAAAGCTGCTCCTATCATTGTGGCCGGAGGTTACGGTATGGGAAGTGCAGAAAACTTCAAAATGCTGTATGATCTGGCAGCTGTACTGGGAGGTGAAGTAGGCGCTTCACGTGCAGCAGTTGACTCAGGAATGGCTGAACACGAAAGACAAATCGGTCAGACCGGCACCACGGTTCGTCCGAAACTCTATATCGCTTGTGGTATTTCCGGACAGATCCAGCACATTGCCGGGATGCAGGAAAGCGCCATGATCATCGCCATCAATAATGATCCGGATGCGCCCATTAACGCCATAGCCGATTATGTGATTACGGGTAACGTGGAAGAAGTTGTCCCCAAAATGATTAAGTACTACAAGAAAAACAGCAAATAAGATGAACTACTACAATAATAATCCGGCATTAAGATTCCAGCTTTCGCATCCGTTGATGCAAAAGATTGTTGCTCTTAAGGAGCAGAATTTTGTTGAGAAGGATCAATATGATTACGCACCGCGTGATTTTGAAGATGCTATCGACAACTACGAAAGAGTATTAGAAATTATCGGTGAAATTTGCGCCGAAATCATAGCTCCGAATGCTGAAAGCGTGGATCATGAAGGTCCGCAGGTAATCAACAACCGTGTAAAATACGCCCGCGGCACCCAGGAAAACCACGATGCGCTTGCTCAGGCAGGCCTATACGGTATGTCACTGCCACGTCAGTATGGAGGTCTTAATTTCTCCATGATTCCTTACATCATGGGTGGTGAAATGGTGTCGCGCGCCGATGCGGGTTTTGCCAATATCTGGGGCTTGCAGGACTGCGCCGAAACCATTGCTGAATTTGCGGACGAAAGCATCAAAGCTGAATTCCTGCCTCGTGTTTGCCAGGGCGAAACCTGTTCAATGGACCTGACCGAGCCGGATGCAGGCTCCGATTTACAGGCTGTACAACTCAAAGCTACATACAATGAGCACGATGGAGTATGGTACCTGAATGGTGTAAAACGCTTCATTACCAACGGCGATGCACAAATCAAACTGGTACTGGCCCGCTCGGAAGAAGGTTCTACTGACGGACGTGGTTTATCGTATTTCGTGGCGGACAATAATTTTGACCACACGATTAAAGTGCGTCGTATTGAAAATAAATTAGGTATCAAAGGTTCGCCAACCTGCGAGCTGGTATTTACCAACACACCGGCCAAATTGGTAGGAACCCGCCGCATGGGTCTGATTAAATATGTGATGTCGCTGATGAACGGCGCCCGTTTAGGTGTTGGCGCACAATCGGTTGGTGTTTCTCAGGCTGCTTACGACGAAGCCATCGCGTATGCCCGCGAACGCAAACAATTCGGGAAAGCCATCATCGAATTCCCGGCTGTGTATGAAATGATTTCTCTGATGAAGGCCAAACTGGATGCTACGCGTGCCTTGTTGTACGAAACCACCCGTTTCGTCGATGTGTACAAAGCATACGAAGCCATCGAAGCAACACGCAAGCTGACACCGGAAGAACGTGCTGATTATAAAGAATATCAGAAACTGGCCGATGCCTTTACACCGATTCTGAAAATGTTCTCCAGTGAATTTGCCAACCAGAATGCCTACGACAGCATCCAGGTACACGGAGGTTCGGGTTTCATGAAAGACTATGCCTGCGAACGCATCTATCGCGATGCCCGTATCCTGACAATTTACGAGGGAACTTCCCAGTTACAGACTGTTGCGGCCATCCGCCACGTCACCACCGGCAATTACCTCAAACAAATCAGGTATTACGAGGCTCAACCGATTAATCCGGAATTTCATTCTTTGCGGAAGAAGCTGATTACTATGACTACTTTGCTGGAGAATTCCACAAACCGTGTTACAGAAACAAAAAATCCGGAATATATCGACTTTCAGGCGCGCCGTTTGGTTGAAATGGCCGGTCACATCATCATGACCTACCTGCTCATCATCGATGCAAGCCGCGATGACATGTTCCGCAAATCAGCAGAGGTTTACCAACGTTATGCAGAAGTGGAAGTCAGAAAACATGCTACTTTCATCAAGAATTTCGATGTGGAGCAAGTGGATAAGTATAAGATAGCGTAAAGCGGCGAGCGAAAAACTAAAAGCGAATAGCTAAAGACACAAACAAATAGTTTTGTTAGGCACAAATTCAGGTAATACTCAAACTGGTGCTGCTTCCGCTGAATT
>JARKQF010000261.1 GCA_029973975.1 Paludibacter sp. | reverse complement strand
AATTGTCCAGAGCATTCGTGAAGGTGGCGATGACGGCCAACCGGTAGCATTGCAGCAAAACAGTATCACCGGCATGGCTTTCTCCACACTGGCTGATAACTTGATTGCAGCAGTCGACAAACGAAACCGGGAACAACCCAGGACTCAAATAGTGGAAGTAAGCCGGAAGTAATTTACTAATTGTTGAATCGTTAAATCGTTGAATTGTCAAATCTTAGGTTTTACCTTTTCAATTCAACAGTTAAACAGTTAAACAATTCAACAGTTAAACACATCAACAAATCAATGAAACATCCTCTACATCAATTTCATTTTTGTCCGAAGTGCGGTTCAAACCGCTTTACCGAATATAATGAAAAGTCGAAGAAGTGTTCCGGCTGCGGATTTATCTATTATTTCAACTCATCGGCCGCCGTGGTGGCGGTAATTGAGAACAATAAAGGTGAAGTACTGGTGGCCCGCAGGGCAAAAGATCCTGCACAGGGCACCCTGGATCTTCCGGGTGGTTTCATTGATATGTACGAAACGGCGGAAGAGGCTGTCACCCGCGAGATTGGGGAAGAAACAGGCCTATCGATAAATTCATCACAATATCTGTTCTCTATTCCAAATATTTATCTATATTCGGGGTTTGAAGTGCATACTGTAGATATCTTCTTCAAGTGTAGAGTAAATGATTTCAATCATTTAACAGCTCAAGACGATGTCTCGGAATTGCTTTTTATTTCTTACGATAAAATTAATCCATCTGATTTTGGATTAGTCTCTATTCGTAAAGGAGTTGAAAAATTATTAAGTGAGAATAAATAATCTAAAATATGAAAAAAATAATCTTACTGTTTACCCTTGCTTTTATAGCACAGATTTCCATTGCGCAAAAGACAATATACTACACTCAGCCGGAACAGTTGTTCAATCGGGGAAAAGAGATGTTTCTTGGGGGAAATTGGGAAGGTGCGGAGCAATTACTGAAAAAGTTCGTTGCCGGGAGCGACGATACTTATTTGAGTGAGGAAGCAGCCTATATGATGGCTGTCTCTTCATTCTATAGAGGCAGTGATAACAGTGGATATATAATGGAAGCATTTCTCGACGCACATCCTGAAACCATCCACCGCGACCAAGTCAATTTCCTGATCGGCTCGTATCATTTCGATAAGAAAGAGTGGCAGGCTGCCGGAGAACGATTCAATCAGGCGGATCTCGATTACCTCACCC
>JARKQF010000250.1 GCA_029973975.1 Paludibacter sp. | reverse complement strand
GCATCCTGTTTTTAGACGAAAGGCTTTATGGCTATCACCTTACCGGAGGCGTTCTGGTACTGGCGGGTATCGCGGCAACCCTCTTTTTTAAAAACAGGCCCGGAATACCTGGAAAGCAGTAAAAACGATCAATACCGCCAACAACCTCACCCGGACTTTAACGGTTGACAAATCTCTTTGGAAGAAACAGCCAAACCAGCTATAAAAAGCAACCCGCCCGCGCAGGCCGGACCTGCAAACGCACATTGGCCTGCCGCATATAATCTACCACCGGTAGGTGTAACTCACTGACGGGATGAGCGGGAAAAGTGTAATTTGTTTCATTTGACTGCCTTTTTTGTAATAATACCAGGGATTCAGACGATTATAGACATTATATACCGAAAAGTTCCAACTGTTAATTTTTCCGGCATTCTGCCGCTCAATCCGGTACGACAGATTGAGGTGGTGAAAATCGGGCATCTGGTAATTGTTAACCGAATTAATTAAACTACGGCGGCTAAACCATTCGGCGTTATATCGCGATCCTTCCATCAGGGGCAGCGAAATAGCCTGGTACTCCTGTTTGGCAAGGGTAATGTATTTGCCTGACGCGTAGCTGAAGGTTGTTGAAAAATCTTTTTTAATGATCTTGTCCTTTTTCTGTTTTTCACCCAGAAACCAGTTGGTATTGATATTTAACTGGTGCCGGCGCTCATACGTGTACGGAAAAGTTCGGCCACCATTAATTTCATCAAATTGCCGGGTACTTTTCGAAAGGGTGTAGGCGATCCAGCCGGTAAGAGCGCCTGTGGTTTTTTCAGCCATCAGCTCCATCCCGTACGACTCTCCGCTGCCTTGCACCACGTGTTTCTCCCAGCTTTCGCCACGTTCTTTCACGGCCAGAGTTCCTTCGCGGTACTGAATGACATTTCTCAATGCGGTGTAAAATGTTTCGGTAGAAAACTGATACCCGCCAGAGTTCAAAAAAACACCAGCCGAGAACAGATCGGAAGTTCCGGGTGGGATTTGTGCGGTGGAAGAGACCCAGAGTTCGGTAGGAATGCCCAGCGTGGTATTTTGCAACTGGTGTAAAAACTGTTTCATCCGCGACCAGGATATTTTCCCGGAGATTTGTTCTGCAAACAGGTAACGAACCGATATCCGCGGCCTCAAACTCAGGTAATTTTTCCCCCGGGTAGCCAGATTTCCGGCGCGCAGACCCAAGGTGCCTGTTGCCTGTTTGGTGAGGTTCACTTCACCTTCGGCATAAACATCGGTAATAAAATTTCGTGTAAATACATCTTTATTCAGTTTAAAAGAGGTTGAATCGGAACGATACGAAATAATTTCGGGGCTGAATTGCTGCACGGAAAGTTCGTATCCGAAACGGAAAGTCGGGCCGGATGCGGGGAACCAGTCGAAATCGCCTTTGGCAGTCCAGTCGTTCAGGTTGTTGTACCCTTTGTACATCTCGCTTCCCTTCTTGTCAAATTTGTTCAGGTACATTTGCCTGAAGCGGCTGTTGTAAACCGAAAAATTTGCAAACAGCCCCGGTGAAAAAATATGATTCCAGCGTAACACCGAGGTCAGGTTTTGCCAGCTATAGCCAAATCTGACATAATCCTTGTAGTGACTGCCGCCATCTTCCATGCTGTATGCATCGCGGCCGGTGTAAAAACTGAGGTAAATACGGTTTTCGGAATTTACCAGCCAGTTGGTTTTGGCGTTGATGTCCCAAAACCCATAGGTTAACACCTGCTCATCCTTTCCTTCCAGTTTCTGCCCGGCAAGCAACAAAACATCCATCCAGGTTTTCCGGGCCGAAACCATATAGGAAACCTTTTCCTTTACCAGTGGCCCTTCCTGTGTAAAACTCCCGGCTATTGGACTGAGCGAAAAAGTCCCGGACTGCTTTTTCATGTTCCCCTCTTTCATGCTTACATCCAAAACCGCCCCCAGCCTGCCTCCAAAACGGGCGGGCAGGTTTCCTTTATATAGCCTGGCTTCTTTGATGGCGTCGTTGTTAAAAGCCGACATAAACCCCCACAAGTGGTTGACGTTATAAACCGGCACCCCGTCCAACCGGATAAGCGTCTGATCGGGGCTGCCGCCGCGAACGCTGAACCCCGTTGAACCTTCGGTGGCAAACGACACTCCGGGTAGTAGCTGAATGGCTTTCAGCAAGTCGGGTTCGCCCAAAACTGCCGGTATTTTCCCTACCTGCAACGCGTTTAACCGGTGGGCCCCCATAACGGGTGAAAGCAAAAAATCTTCTTTTGACGTTGCTTTTACCTCCACCTCCTTAACGACATTTCTGGTTTCGAGCTGAACGGTTAACAGGGTGTCCGTTTTAAGCAGCAGCTTCTGGGTGAAGGTTTCAAAACCCACAAAGCGAAAAACCAGGGTAACCTCGCCAGGAGGAACGCCCAAGCTGAAAAAGCCAAAATCGTTACAGGCAGTTCCCTTATTTTGGGCTGGCAGGAAAACCGTAGCCCCTGCCAGCCTTTCGCCGGTAGTTGCGTCAGAGACGTAGCCGCTGAGGGTAACGGTTGGCTGTGCAAACGCCTGAAAGAAGAGAGTAACACCCAAAAAAGCAGATAAAAAAATTTTGATCTGGTATTTTACAGCCATTTCATCCGCATAAATTTTCAATCTTGTTTCTATAATTTTCGTAATCAGCGAATTATTTCAAGCCAGTTTAGCAACGAGATGGAATTCGCATAAAAATATTTTCATTACTATTTTGTGTTTAGAATAATCATGCTCATTTCATTCTCTTAAAAATTCTTTTGAAACACTGCTGAATGAACCCAAAATGCCGGTACCGCCATGAATATTGGAATAGACCGGAAACGGCACATAGATGATCGGCATATCGGTGGCATAGGTATCCATCCGTTCACGCAAAAGACTTGACTTCATGTATTTATCGAGATGATAATCTACCGAAAACAGGAATACTTCCAAAGGCCTGCCAACACATTGCGGCCTGAACAGAAGCTGAAACCGCTCCTCGGAGAGCTGGTTGTCGGGAAACCGTAAATAGTAATCATATTCGAACTTAAAAACTTCATTTTCGCTGATGTAGCGGTTAAAGTCGTCGGCATATTCAAAATTGGAACAGATCAGGCAGGCAATATTCTTTTTACGGTCCTCTTCCAGGCCTTCGTAACCGGTGGCCGTAATCCAGTAAAAGTTTTTTTCAGCCGGGTTGTCATTCATCGAAATGAGGAAATCAGCCACATTTCCGGGATGTGCAGCTTCAATGACTGCATTTAAAGATTGCGGGACCGTGGTTTCGCCCCAAATCGTCTTACCATCGGCCAAAGCCTCAATTTTATAGGTACTCCCAGGCTTTACCGAAAAGGGCAATGTGTAAATGCTGCTGTCTTTCCAGTTAAACTCGCCGATGAGTTGCCCCCTTTCGAAAAGCCGGATGCGAGCCTGTTTTTCAGATTCAAAAGGCCGGTTACCCTGAACAGGCTGCGACCAGGATAAATATACGATAATGGTATCTTTAGAAGCATCCAGGATCCCGTTTAACACCAACTCCCTCGATGTGCCGGTTTCATCAATCGTCACATCCCGGATACATCCCAAAAGGACAATAACGCCCAAAAGGAGAATTTTATATCTGTCGTTTTTTAACATTTTTCACTGCTATAATTTATCGGAAACGGTACAGCGGAACCTGCACTTTCAGCTGCAGGTATTTGTTCCGGTGTGTGCTGACAAACGGAACGTCGGGATCGTAAATGATTCGCTGGAACCTTAATCCGTAAGCATATTCCAGCAAAATATCCACATTCCGAAAAGACAGGCCGGCCCCCAATTTAAGATGATAGGTGGTTTTATGAAGGTCAACATCAGAATTTAACGCGCGGGCTACCTCAAAAGCAGGAAAAACAAAGAGTTTTGGGGTCATGAAATACTTTATCCCGCCAGAAAGGGCCAGGTGACTGAAAGAGGTATGGTCAAAATCCCCATAAACAGGTTGCCTGCCGGTACCGTCGTAAGGAGACCAGGGGCCATCGGGATTTTTTTGAAGAAACACATCGCTTGAAAGATGATAATAATTCAGCTCCACTATCTGATGAATCTTGGGCTTCCAGTGGTCTTCGATAAAAACACCCGCCGACCAGCCCCAGCCGTTGTCCATCGAATTGTTACTGCTTGAACCGACAAGCTGTGCTTCGGGATAAAAACGGAGCGCCCCGCCACTGAAGCCTGTTTCGGTTGTACGCTGGGCCTGCGCTACACCTGCAAAGGTGATTGCAATAAAAAAGATTGTTGCGCTGTAAATAGTTTTCATGTTTGCATTTTTTTAATATGGCATTATCACAACAAACCATCCCGTGACCGCCCTGTCAAAGGACAACCATCTTCCTCGCTAAAATCTTTTTCCCGGAATTTTGGTCCGGGGCTTAACATTCACTTCTCCCGTTATTTTCAAAAATAGGTAACCCAGCTATAATAAGCAACCCGCCCGGGGATGCTCTCAAACAGCTTTCCGTCTGGAAGAGAGTTAAAATTCGTAGGTTAGTCCGGTGTAGATACCGGCGCGCAACGGACCAAACCAGGGAGTAACTGCGGACATCAATAACCAATCAGCTTGCACCACATTCAAAATCTCCACAAGGGGTATTCCAGTTTCAGAAAAACCTCCTGATGCCTGACCGTAGCGCCAAGCGATCTGGTTGCGCTGAGTTTTATCTGTTTGTCGATATTGCTGAAGCCCCTGTAATATTGTACAGAAATCCGCAACTTTTTTATTTTACATCCTGCACCGCCCTGCCAGTTGTATTCAGGTATTTTCTGATGCGAAAAAGCAGAAATGCCGTCATAATACCCCTTTAACTGGCGAGACAGAGTTACGCCTGCAGTTAAATAAAAATTTCTCCAGATATTCTGCCGGATATTGAGTGGAATATTAACTGAATGCCAGGCAACATTTATCTCTTTTTCTGTAAAAAAATCTTTCATTACGGGACTCAGACAGGAATATTCTGCTCCTAAAAAAACTCCGGTACTTTTAAAAAAGACGTAGCCCAGCGAAACTCCTGCCGCCGGGGAAAAGGCGTTTGCCGGGAAATACGCTGCAGGCATCCTGTTGGTATTAACTGGAAAATAATAACCCAGTTTTGTCGTAACATCCAGCTCAAATCCCTTTTGGCTGCGGGCAATAATACTGGTTATACAAATAAAAAACACCAATACTAATTTTTTCATATTCAGAATTAATGGTTTATCCTTTTTCTAAAAAACATATTTAAAGCCAACCGATGGCACTACGGGAAAAAGCGACACCTGCCTGACGGATTCACCGCTTTTGTAGTAATACCACGGGTTCATCCGGTTATAGACATTATACACGGAAAAAGACCAGGTAATACTTCTGTTTTTCATTTTTTCTTTAACAATGTTGTACCCGATGTCGAGATGGTGAAATGTAGGCATTTTAATATTGTTCGGATGATCGCAGGTATATCTTACTGTCTCCCAAGGATAATGATAATCAACAAGTTCTCCTCCCGGCACAGGTAATCCTGCCGTTTCAGTGTCAGGCATGCTGATGTTATTCCCCGACTGTAATGTAAATCCGATGGATACAGACCGTATTCTATTATATGATTTGTTCAGTTTATATTCAGCCAGAATGGAAACATCGTGCCGTCGATCGTATTTGAAAGGAAACCATTCTCCATTGTTCAATTCGTCAAATTTTTGTTCAGACCACGATAACGTGTAGGAGAACAACCCGGTTAAACTTCCCAATTCTTTCTGAGCCAGAAATTCAATACCGTAAGCTTTTCCATTGCCAACCAGCACATTATTTTCCCAACTCGATTCTTTTGGATCTAAAAAAGCAACTCCCTCGTCAAAACGGACAACGTTATCCATCCATTTGCAATAACCTTCCAACCCAAAAAACAAACCTGTCCCGGCCTGGTACGATCCCCCGAACGAGAGCTGCTCCGCCTTTTGTGGCGCAATCTTTTCCGTAGAAGCCACCCATAAATCGGTTGGCATACCCAGCGACGAATTGGTCAGCAAGTGCATATGTTGGGACATAGCAGTAAAAGAGGCGTTCAGTGAAAAGCGCGGGAACAACTTAACTGAAACTGACACACGCGGCTGAAAATCCAGATAACTGACTCCGTTTACAAAATATCCAGAGAGATGTCCTCCTATATTCATCTTTAACCGGTCAAAATCAAAAGCATTTTCCACATATATATTTGTCTCATTGGCCGAATTACGGAACTCCTCATTGAAAACAATATCCGAATCCCGATTTTTGACCTGAATAATATTGGGATTAAACCTCAAATTCGATAGTTTTGAACCCAGCCGCACTGTGTGCCAGGGGGCAGCAAAAAAATCAAAATCTACTTTCACGCTGGTATCCTCCAGATCGGATGTGGTTTTAAAAAGAACATTTGATTTATCGTCCTGTGCTTTTCCCTGTTGCAAATGCTGAAACCTGCTGTAATAAGCTGAAAAGTTCGAGAACAATCTGGGTGAAAAAACCTTATTCCATCGCAAAACTGCTGTTGCATTTCCCCAATTGTAGCGAAATGCAGATTTTGAGACTTTATTTTCCCTACTATTGGAGAACTGGTTGTCTTTCCCAGCATAAAAACTAAGAAATAATCTGTTTTGCGGGTTTATTATCCAGTTGGCTTTGGCGTTAAAATCATAAAAATAATATCCATAATTTCCGTTTTGCCCATTCAGTTTTTGAAAAGCCCGCAAGGGTAAATCCAAAAAAGTGCGCCGGTACGAAACGATATAGGCAGCCGTGTCCTTTTTTACAGGAGCTTCCCAGGTAAACCTACCTGAAACCGGACTGATTGAAAAAACACCGTGACTTTCCTTCATATTGCCTTCTTTCATGGAGATATCGAGCACTGAAGAAAGCCTCCCACTATAACGCGCCGGGATACCTCCTTTTATAAAGTCCACATTTTTAATGGCATCGCTGTTAAAAACTGAAAAAAAACCCAGCAAATGATTTACATTATATACCGGTACGCCATCAAGTAAAATCAAATTTTGGTCGGCGCTTCCCCCACGTACATTAAACGATGCTGTATTCTCGCTTCCTTGCTTAATGCCAGGCAAAAATTGGAGCGTTTTTAAAATATCCCGTTCACCCAGAATGACTGGAGAAGATTCTACCATTTGCATGCTGATACCCGGACGGCTCAACCTCGAGATTTCTGTATTATTTCCGGATAATCTCCGCGCGTTTATCTCAATTTCCCCCAGTTCAACCCCCATTATAAGTACAATATTCAAAAAAGTGTCACATCTTAGCTCTATTGTTTCCCGAATGGTTTTGTACCCTATGAAGCTAAAATCAATGATCCGGGTGCCTTCAGACAGGGTCAAGCTGAAAAATCCGTAATAATTGGTAGCTGCTCCCTTGCCCGTTTCCTGATTAAAAACCGTAGCCCCAATCAGACGTTCGCCGGTTTTTTCATCGGTTACATATCCTGAAATGGTATGTTTCGCCTGTCCGTTCAACCAGAGTGGCAGCAAAAACATTATACTGAAACAAATTCTTTTCATTTTCTTACGGGATATAGTTTAATTTTGGTTATTGCACCAGCCCCGAATATCCCGTAGCCCCCTTTCACGTTCGAGTATATCTGAACCGGCTCAAAAAAAGGAAGTTCAGAGGTCTCTTTCATCCGGTTTATAATACTAGTTTTTATATACTTATCGTAATATTCTTCTGTATTTAAAAAATATACCGCTTCGGTATGGCTTTTTTCCGTTCCCTCTGTAAAATCCGCAATTGTAAATTCCATCAACTGCCCGTCGTACCCTTCATCAGACAAACGGATGCCCAGAAAAAGCGTATAACCATACTTGCTATCTGTATCTATTCTTTTATTAAAACTATCCAGATAAGGGGTATTGATTACCTTATTCACTCCTGCGTAACGCCTCCTGTTGACCACCCAGCTTTCATAAACCCAATAGTTGTCTTTTCCGGGTTTATCTTCAATTTTAACATGCAGATCGAAAAGGGCGCGCCCATTGTCAGACTCCAAATATCCGGTAATCTCCTTGGTGTATTGAATTACAGGACGATTGGGAACAGTTGTTTCGGCAAAAACAGGAGAATAATCTTTTGCCTCGGCTGTTATCTTGTATTTTTTCCCTTCTCGCGGTTTTTTGTCTAACCCATATTGCCCATTCCCTTTTCTTTCAAGCGCCCCGAATATATTATCTTCTTCATATAGTGTGACCACCGCATTATCAACAGATTTAATCCTAGCCGGGCTGTCCAGGCTCTTGGATAGAGTCAAATTCGCTGTAACCGTTGAATCGGGATTGAGAATACAAATTAAGTTGAGTTTTGGCTGGTGTTCAAAACCAAACTTAACCTCTTTTTCGCAGGAAACAAATAACAAAACCACCAACAAATTAAGTATAAATACTTTTCTTATCATTATTCCATTTTTTATTTGAAAGCAGGAATTTTATTCCTGCTTTCAAGATATCTCACCAACCCCAATTTGTTGATGGATAATTAACTCCTCCATTAAAAACATAATTCTCTGGAGTCTCGATAGTATAATAGTCACTAAGATTAAAACCAAATCCTCTGAATGTAACATCTGCCGCAAAATGCACATAACTAGGAAATGGGGGAAGACTCTGCGGTTTTTGTGTAGATATTTCATATATAATATTATATAGATGAAAATTTACACTAGGGGTTACTTCTGCACTTCTATGGGTTCGAGAATCTGATCTTTCAGGTACTCCTTGAGCCTGACAAATTATTTTCGTAATGCCATATTCTGTTTTATAGTTAACCCAGCTACCCCAAGAAATTTTCTGCCCTCTCTGATTCAAATAGATTAAAACACCACTTTTATACCACGTTGTATAAGGAAAATTAGGTTCTGTCTCACTTAGTATATATCGTTCATAATACAATTCATTTTTTAATTTTCTGTTAGAAATTTCTGGTTTCCTATGCCATGGATTATATTCTCCTTTAGGATTATCTTCAGGGAATGCATGAATACTGGATAATTCTTTGTCTAATGTAATAGATTTTAACTGTGGTATAGCAACTATCATTTCATCATCCATATAGGCATTAAGATTATTTAATTTATTCTCATTGCCATCCAAAATGGCAAATTGATTTTCTTGTGTATACTTCATTATTGTTTCTCCAATCTTACATATACCTTTATTGTTCAAAACAGGAATAAAAAACTTGGTGGCGTATGGATAATCAATGGAACAATCATTTTCATCGTTAACATTAAATTTTAATTTATTTTTATTTCTTTCCTTGAATACTAAAAACTCTTCATAACTTTTCAATTTCTCATATTCATCAAAAAGAGCATCGAATTCCGTTCTTGCCGATTTAAATCCCATATGTTTTTCCCAAGATTCTTTTTCCACTCTAGTCATTTGATTTAATAATGAGATCACACTATCAACTACATCCATGTTTTTTAACACCAAATATCCGTTTTCAACATATACATCGGGTTTAACTACTTCGCGTAATTGATTGTCGATTAAGACAGGTTCTTCTTTCTGGCAACCATTAAAAGCGGTTAACAATGCCAGCAGCATTAATAAAAGTCTAAATTTTTTCATAGTTTTACAAAGTTTTTGGGCAGGGGAGTGACAGCTCCCCTTACCCGGTTAAACAAGCATTTTCGGCAACCCGGTTCTTTACAAAGGGCTGGGTTGCTTTGCCCTTGAGATATATGAATTATCACAACAAACCATCCTGTGACCGCCCTGTCAAAGGACAACCATCTTCCTCGCTAAAATCTTTTTCCCGGAATTTTGGTCCGGGGCTTAACATTCACTTCTCCCGTTATTTTCAAAAATAGCCAACCAAGGTCTAATAAACAACCCGCCCGGGGATGCTCTTAAACAGCTTTCCGTCTGGAAGAGAGTTAAAATTCGTAGGTTAGTCCGGTGTAGATACCGGCGCGCAACGGACGGTAAACAATATCGGCGTCGGTGTTGATGGAGTTGAGATAGTAGTTCAGGCGCGGCTCAACCGACAGGGAGAAGTG
>JARKQF010000230.1 GCA_029973975.1 Paludibacter sp. | reverse complement strand
AAAATCGGGGATACGGAAATTATCGAAACGGAAGAAACACATAGCATGGGGGTTGAAAACTACCGGGATGGTGTTTCAATGACTTCCAGAAGGAAGCGGCAACCGCTGCTTTTGAACTCTGACTTTATGACCCTGGCCGATCTTCACGCCTATGTAAAGATACCAAACAGCCCTTATGTTACCGTTACGAAATTTCCGGTTTATAATTATAAAAAGAAGATGGCCCCTTTCATTATCAGAGATAATCTCAATTTGAGCAATATTATAGTCACGCAAGAAGAAATTAGGCAGGAAGTTGAACAAAATGTATTTACCATTGGAAAACCGGATAAGTACCGTTCCTTAGGCACAGAACCGGACATAGGGGGTGTAGAGCATGCCTTATGGTGATGAGCTGATTCAGTTCAAAACGTCAATCAGCTTGACTGAATTTGCGGGGGATCGAGGATATTTTCTTGACAAGAAAGAAAGCTCCCGTAATTCCATTGTCATGCGTAATTATGATGGGGATAAAATAATAATCTCCAAAAAGGGGCTTACCTGGGTTTATTTTTCTGTCAGAGACAATCATGACAACGGGACAATCATAGATTTTCTTCAGCATAGAGGCGCGGGCAACTTGGGGGATATTCGGAAAATATTGCGTGAGTGGATGGGAACATCCAAGAACAAGGACAGTAGGAAAGAAATGAATTATCCTGAGCCTATTTCTTTGGCCAGGAATCGAAAATTAATGAAAGAGAAGTATTCTAAGTCGACGATCTGCAATATCACACCTTATTTAACAACCCGTGGACTGAAAGAAAGTCCTCGGTTTCATGGTTGTATGGCTATGGATGACCACAGGAACACTTTATTCCCCCATTATGATGATGAGGGCCTTTGTGGGTACGAGGTCAAGAACAAGGGTTTTACGGGATTTGCGCCGGGTGGCGTAAAGGGTTTATGGTGCAGCAATTATTATTCGTCGGATGACCACCTTGTTATCTGTGAAAGTACGATTGATGCAATGTCCTATCAGGCCATATTTAATAACGAAAATACACGCTATATATCCATAGCGGGGGAAGTTAACCCGACTCAACCGGGATTGATTTTAAAAGCGATTGAAAACTTGCCTGAAGGTAGTACGGTGGTTTTCGGCCTTGATAATGATGACGGAGGAAGGAATATATTGAATAAACTGAGAGATTATTTAAAGAATGCTTTAAATAAAAATTACAAAATGATTAGCAAGATTCCTTGCTTTGGGAAGGATTGGAATGAAATGCTTTTAAATACTCCTTCCTCTTCTAGGGAAGATATCAAGTCAAGCGTAGGCCAGGACATCTAAAGATTGCTACACCTGAAAAATAACAGAAATTTCAATTTATGGTCTTAATGTGCATTAAAGGCAGCCCTAAATGGCAATGGCGCGTTTCTTCATTCAAAGACAAAGCAACATGCTGAGTGATTGGGCTAGATCATTGAATTTTGGTTGAAACATGTCTCGGTTAATCAGATATTTTCCCGTCTCTTTCTCACCTGCAAACAGCTTCCTGAAGTTGAGCATCCGGCAGTTTTCTGAAGTATGCCCTGTTTCGAACAGTATTAGTTAATGTCGGCTTTTTTACACTGGACAAATTCCCCATAAATTACCTGCCGGGCTTTTGGTCTTTATTATCGTGAAAAGTCCAGTGCCAAAATTTCATTTCCTTTGATTTTAAACGTATTTCCCCTTTCGATTCTTTTTTAAAAAGAGTATAAAGATAACGAAAAATCGGAAAATACCCACCAAGTATATTAAATGTTATACTAAAAAAATAAAAGCAGGATATTAAATAAATATTATGAAATTTGTTGCTGGTGGAATTAACGGAGAATACTTGAAAGGCATTCACCTCTCAGCAAAAAATAAAACAGATAGTATTAAAATTGCTGTTGCCTATGCCTCTGGTGATCCAGAAATTTTGAAAGACAATTTACAAGACAATGTAAAAATAACTTTTTGGGGAAGATACGATTCAACAGTACCTGTTTCAGTACCTATCTTGAAAAGATTTTTAGACAAGCAATCCCCTAATTATGAATGCAAACTTGTTCCTGATATATTTCACGCAAAAATAATATGGTGGGAGGATCATGGCGCGTATATCGGTTCTGCTAACCTTACAGATAGAGCGTGGTACAATAATATCGAAGCTGGGATTTTTATAACGCACGAAGAATTATTAGAAAACAATCTTCTTGAGGAGCTAACGGGTTTTTTTGACGACCTAGACGCATTCTCTACTCCATTAACGGATGAAATTTACAAGGAATTATGTGAATTAGAGCTAAAAAACAGACCGTTTGAAAAACAAGAAAATCAAAAAGAAGATGAATTTGATAAAAAGAGGCTTATACCAAAATTAAATCCGTTGATTCGCATACCTGACAAAAAAGAAAAAAAAGAGAAAAGGAAAAATAATTTCCTTAAAGAATGGTATGCCACACTCCAAATTCTGAGAAATATAGCATTAAAAGTTTCAGGCGATGATTACAGGCCAGGCTGGATAAACAAAAATATCCCACATGGTGTTCAAGCTGATCAATTTCTTCATGCTTACTATTATTCACAAGTTAAACAAGGCAATATCGCTCTTCATCATCAATATTATGAAAAAAACAGAAAAAATCCCGATGAAGCTTTACGCCTAGCAATGACTTGGTGGAAAGCATTGCATGAAGCACCTCACTCAGAGGATGTAATGATCAATGATTGGGCAATTTATTTAAAAAGTCATTTCGAAAAAGAAAGGATATTATCCACAACAGCAACTGAATTTTTTGAAATATGTTGCAAGGTGCATGCACTCCGTGATCACGCTTTAAGAGTTAGGTATTCAGTTTTTGGCTTCACTCCACCTTACCCTCAAATGAAACACGATGAAAGAATAAAACTTTTATCAGAATATCTCTATAAATCCAAAAGCAACACAGGAAAATCAATCATAGAGTCAATTTACCATCTATTATACGGTGGGGCACAAGACAAGACACCCGATAGAATTTGGGATATTGCTAATAGTGACGAATGGAGCATACCTCATTTTGGAATAAGCAGTGCTGGTGAGGTTATCGGCTGGGCTATGCCAGATATTTTTCCTCCAAGAAATGGCAGAACAAGCAAGGCATTAACTGCATTGGGATTCAATGTAAAAATACACAGCGAATAAAATCTTATAACAAAATCAATACACCCGATCGCTACGCTCCGGGTGATTTTTCCGTTAGCCATAAAACGAAAGAAGGAAGTCAATGATACTTGAAATCAGTAACTGCAATAATATTGATACCGGAAATATCGTCATCGAAGATAAGGTGCTCAACATCAAATACGCGATGAATGGAACAGGGAAAAGCACAATTGCACGTGCGATAGAACTTCATTCAAAAGGTGATGGAAGCATTAAAGAGTTAACCCCATTTAAACTACTCGAATCGAAAGAAGAAGGTCGGGAACCAAATATTTCTGGACTAGATGGGGTTTCATCCGTCGCACTATTCAACGATGCTTACATAAATCAATATGCATTTAAGCCAGATGAAATATTGACAAACAGCTTCGAGATATTTATTAAAAGTCCTGATTATGAAAAACATATTGATAGGATCGAAAAAATTATCACTGAAATCAAAAACACTTTTAGCGAATCCAAAGAAATTGATCAAGTCATTGTAGATTTGACTACGCTAAATGAAAGTTTTGGAAAATCAAAATCAGGATATTCAGAGGCGGGCATTTTAGCAAAAGGTATAGGCAAAGGGAATAAGGTTGCCAATATTCCGAAGGGTCTTGAGAGTTATTCGGCGTATTTGAAAAGCTCACTTAACTCGAAATGGCTAAGATGGCAAATGGATGGCAATACCTATACCGGATTGTCCGACAATTGCCCTTATTGTACTTCGCCAACCCTTGACAAGAAAGAGGTTATCTCACAGGTAAGCAAGGAGTATGATGCAAAATCAATCGAGCATTTGAATAAAATAATTGCTGTTCTTGAAAACTTGGGGAAATACTTTTCGCAAGATGCTAATGACAAGTTAGTAAAGATAACTTGTAACATTAAAGGGTTATCAAAAGAGGAAATTAATTATTTGCTTCGAATAAAAGAGCAGGTAGAGACACTAAGAAGTAAAATGCTCGACATAAAAGGCATTACTTATTTCTCTATGAAAGATGTTGGCAAGGTCGCTGATTTTTTTATAAGCCTTAAAATCAATCTATCATTTCTATCGGAGATGGATTCCGCAAGCACGCGCGAACTTGTCGACAGCTTAAATCTGTCCCTCGATAATGTTCTCTCGCAAGTTGGTATATTGCAGGGTGAGATTGCGCAACAAAATCAGTTGATAAAAAAGACAATTGAAGAGAACAAATCAGGAATCAATGATTTTTTAAGATTTGCTGGTTACAAATATCACGTGGAAGTCGAATATATAAACGAATCATACAAAATGCGACTTCGCCATGTTGATTTTTCAGAAGCCGTCACCAATGGGAGTCAACATTTAAGCTATGGAGAAAGAAATGCATTTTCTCTAGTACTCTTTATGTATGAGTGTTTGTCCAAGAATCCTGACTTGATTATTTTGGATGATCCAATATCATCATTTGATAGGAATAAAAAATTTGCCGTTATCGATATGCTTTTTCGAGGCAAAAAGAGCCTAAGAGGCAGAACCGTCCTAATGATGACGCATGATATTGAGCCTGTCATCGATATTCTTTACAATCTGCCTCATATGTTTGATCCAATCCCTCACGCATCATTTATCGAACTAAAAGATGGTGTTATTAATGAAATACCAATTACTCGTGGAGATATCTCAACCTTCGGAAAGATTTGTGATGAAAACATATGCGGCCAAACCGAGGAAGTGGTTAAGCTAGTCTATCTACGTCGTTATTATGAAATCGTGAGCAATAAAGGGCTTGCCTACCAGCTGCTATCAAACCTACTTCATAAACGTGCTGCGCCGTTTAAGAAGGAAAATGGGCAAGAGACGCCACTAACACAAAGCGAGATTGCAGAGGCAGAAAATGAAATTAAGTTAAAAATGCCATTATTTGATTATCATGAATTACTATCCAAATTGACTGATATTGTGTACATGAAGAATGCATATGAAGGGTCTAAACATAACTATGAAAAACTCCAAATATTCCGTGTTCTTCAAGATAGCTTTCCTGAAAGCAATGTGATTAATAAATTTATCAATGAAGCATTTCATGTTGAAAACGAATACATAATGCAGATTAACCCGTGCAAATATGAAATCGTCCCATCGTTTATTATTGATGAGTGCAATAGACTCGTGCTCGCATGACGATGGATTGTACCTTTCAAATCGTAACTCCCGCTGTCACAGCTTTTAAAAAGTATTTGTTCGTAGATTTTATAAGTAACTGGCATAAATCTCGCTTACAATATACATATGGATTGTGCATCCTTGAAGACCACAGGAATTTTAATTTTCAATTTTAATATGCATTAAAGGCAGCCCTAAATGACGGCGCCGCGTTTCTCCTTTAAACTGGGTGTGTTCGCGTACAGTAGGATCTCCGCGACGGCATCTGCCCAGTTCTTCAATAAGATGAGAGCTGCCCAGATGCAAAGTGTGCTTTCCAAATTTCTTTCCCAGCTCATCAACGGCATTGTAAAGGTCTTTAATCTTTTCCGCCTGAACCGCATCATCAAAAAGTGAATATTGAGTGGAAGTATCCGATTCCAGATCGAGTAAAACAACTCCCGTTGCCCGATAAAGAACGGAGGCAGAGTAACACTGAGCAAAAAGATCGGAAATAATGCCGGTAAATTCCAGCGGAAAGGCACATGGTCTGGATAATTTTGCTTCCCTTCCTATGTAATCAAAATTATTCTTTTTTAAGTATATGATGATCTTATGGGGAGTCAGAGAATATCTTCTGGCCTTGATACAGGCTGATTCCATATTGCGCATTAATTGTGCAAATAGGTATTCAGCATTAGAAGTAGGCGGTGCAAAAGTCTTTGTCTTGCTGATGGAAGCATATGATGTTTTTTCTCCTGCAGTTACCGGGTAAACTGATTGTCCTCTTAATTCCTGCCAGATTTCGACTCCCGGTTTCGTGAATCTGCGCAATACTGTTTTCTCCGGCAATTGAGCAAATTCCAAGGCATAATGAATACCCATTTTAGCCAGATAGTTTGTTGTGGCAAAACCTATACCCCATATTTTCTCTACAGGCAGAGTGCGAAGATAATCAGGAATATCTCTTCCCCTAATTATGGTTATTCCTGCCGGTTTTTGATGTTTCGAGGCAACTTTGGCTAAGACCTTCGTGATGCTCAAACCAACGGAAACAGTTATGGCCAGTTCTCTTTCAATTGCCTTTTTCATATTAAGGGCGATTTCTTCGTATGAGGAACGCAGGGCGCGGCGCATGCCGGTGAGATCAGAGAAGGCTTCGTCAATAGAATATTCCTCTACATCGGGGGTAAAGCGCCGCATGATGTCAAACATACGTTGAGAAAACAGGCTGTAGGTTTCGTAATCGGAAGGCAGGACAATTAATCCGGGGCACATTCTTTTAGCCTCATGCAAGGGGACACCGCGTTTGATTCCCATTTTCTTTGCTGGATAACTGGCACAGGCAATAATACCGCGTTCAGCTCCGGTAACGACCGCTTTCCCTCTTAACTCAGGGTGAATAGCTTCTTCACAGGAAGTAAAGAATGCATCGCCGTCAATATGGGCAATAGCCCGCGGCCAGGAATGAAGGCTGAATATTTGGTCGGCCATAAGAAATAAATATAGTTGTTGTTTAAATGTTTTAGCGGCTGAAAATATTCAAGCAGAAAGGGAAAAAGAAAATAATTGATGCGATAATAATTGCCCAGGAAAATCGGTTGATGTATTTTTCATATCCTAAAAGACGGTCATACCAGTCGCTTTCCTCAATGAACTTCTGAAATTTACCGACCAGTTTCACAACAGATAATATATTCTGACGGCCAATTGTTTTTCTTCCTATTTTATTTGCGGATAAAGTTATTTCAGCTTGCATGGCAGTTGTCCTTAAACTTGTTTCTCTTGTTTCTTACCGTTAAGTTAGGTGTGATATTTCCTGAC
>JARKQF010000264.1 GCA_029973975.1 Paludibacter sp. | reverse complement strand
CTCGTGAAACCAGATTATCTGAAAAATAGTTATAACGTTCAATTAAGGCTTGTTTTTCTTGAAGTTCTCCGCCTGTTCAAAAATCTCTACATACACCTCATCACGCTCTACCGGCGGATACCCAAATTCATCAAGAACCAGTATCAGGTCGACTTTCAATGCAGATTTAATGTCATCCCGCTTATTCCAGTCAGGAAATTTCGCCTGATTGTCAACAATTACTTTTACGGCTTTCGACAACTCAATCATTTTATCGTCAGGATATTTGAAGTCATATTTTATACAGAGCTCTTTCAAAATGTCGTAGAAAGCCTTTTCTTCAAAATCAATTCCCAGTTCATCACCTGCCGAAAACTCCTTGTGAACTTCCCAGATCAGGTCTGTCAGTGCATTGGCCATCTCCTCATATACCTCACTTCTGAGAATGTCGTTTGCATCCCGGTTGTTATAGCGTTCAACCAGGGCTTGCATCTTTTTGGTAAAATCGATTCCTTTAACCCGGTTTACCTTCCTGATTTCTGCAATTACTTTTGCAAGTAACTGCTGCAGCAGTTTGATTTTGGTATTAGGCAGTTTGATTTTTTCAATTTTTGCAAGATAATCTTCGTCAAAAATGTCTTGCTCAGTTTCCGCTTCATCACCGAGTTTAAAAATTTCCTCTACTCCATCGCTTTGCAAGGCGTCTTTAATCATCTCCCGCACTTTCGCGTTCATCTGCGCGGTGTCGGGGGCATTGCCCCTGGTGAGTTTGAAAACGATAGAACGCACTGCCAGATAGAAGTGGGTGTAATCCCGCTCCGGCTGGGTTAATTGTTCGCTTCCTGCACAAATGTCATAAGCGGCCTTCAGTCGTTTTACCAGGCCCATAAAACGGGTTTCAAACTCTTTCGTTTTTTGCACAAACTCTGCAGCCAGGTTCAATGTGTTCAACTGCTGTATGGTTGTGCCTTTAAAATATTTTGAATTGTCAAATGTGTGAAACAGCCCGGCCAGGAGGTCCAGATGATTCCGTACTATGATGATGGACTCTGCAATGTCTTCAAAATTATCTTTATCCCCCTCACTGTATTGCTTCAGCGCCAGGTTAATCTGGTTCTTTATGCCAATATAATCAACTACAAGGACTTTGTTTTTACTTTCAAACCTTCGGTTAACCCTCGAAATGGTCTGAATCAGGTTGTGCCGATGTATTGGCTTATCTATGTAGATACTGTCAAGGGCAGGAATATCAAAACCTGTGAGCCACATATCCACTACTATGGCAA
>JARKQF010000209.1 GCA_029973975.1 Paludibacter sp. | reverse complement strand
TTCAGGACTGCGCGCACTAAAAATTTTATGGCGTATGTGCTTTAGAGTTTTTTGCTCTTTGCGAACTTCTTGCGTCTCGGATAAGTTTCCTTGTTTATCTAATCCAATCAGGGTGTTGGCAGCTACAAACTTTGCCTCGAGATTGGGAAGAGGGCGAATTCCGAAGTTGTCGGATGAATCAGTCGTCGCATTTTGCTCTACAACTAACGAAATAAAAAAACGAAGTTTCGATATTTGAACAGCGATGGGTTGTATATCAACTCCATAAATACAATTTTCTATCAAATAAAGTTTGCGAGCATAATCCGGACGGCTTAAATTATTGTTGAAATTTCTTTCTATTTCTGCTAAAGCTTCTGCACGAGCGGTCTCATCGTCTTCATCCAAAGCTATGGATGTTGCCACAAGTGCTTCTTTCTTTTGAATTTCCTTCCATAATCTGTTTTCCGGATCAAGTCGCGAAAGAATATGCACCATTTGCTGAAGCATGCCCACAGGGAATGCTCCCGAACCACAAGCCGGATCCATTACTTTACATGAGAATAATGATTTGATAACTTCACTTTTTTGTTGTTCCGTCAAAACCATCTCTTCGTCAGTGTAGTTCATCAGTTGGCGAAATTCACCTTCCAAACCATCTCCTATAGTATGCTTAAGATGAGCTGTTAAGCTTTCGTCCACCATGTATTGTACGATTTCTCTCGGTGTATAAAATGACCCGGTCTGTTTTCTTGCAGTAGATTGTGTTTCGGGGTTATAGCTTGCCAATAAATTTTCAAATACTTTTCCCAATAATTCCGGGTCAAGAGAAACCTCTTGGTCGTATGGCGTGTTCTCTTCAATTGTAAAATTATAGGTCTCGAGAATATCAATAAGCCCCCGAATATTCACATTCTTTTTTTTCTTGCTATTGCCATAAAACCAAGTAAGGTCTATGTTCTTCCCCTGATTTTCTCCAAAAAACAGAAAATCAGGGACTATCAATTGATGGGGTGCCGGAAGGTTATCTGAAAACCCGTCGATATATTCTGCCGGTTGGGCAGACTTGTCATCCAAACAATCAAATAGTCCTCCATTTAAGAAAGGGACTTGCTTGTTGACCAAATCCAAGAAATGAGTAGGATTCTTGAATAAAATTTCGTAACGCATCAGGTAATTGGCATCACGGTGTTGTCCATAGCTGTTACTTTTTCGGAAACCACGTTCACGAGTATCACCATCCCCTGGAGCTGTAATTGGACAGTTCAGTGTCGCAAAAAAAAGATTTTGCAAAATGGCTTTATAGTATTTACTCTCAATAGATTTATATAATTCTCCCAGTTTTTCGGGATTATTGGGAGCAAAATTCTTCAATAAATTATTGGCAACGTACTGTTCATTGAAAAACTCATCAGGTATAAGGTGCTTTTGTTTTAAAAACCACACAAAGAGCAAGCGAGTAAGCAGCCGGATGACATTCTTAGAATTATGTTCAATTTTTTCATCTTTTGTCGAATCTATTTTTTCTCCCGGAAACTTAACTTCAGAAATAGCCCAGGAATACCAATCGGAAAGTTCCGCATAAAACTCTTTGGTCAGCACTTCTACTGAAAAGCGTTTCTTTAGGTCTTCTACATCTCTAACTTTACCTTTGTTTACAAGGTATTGCGTGGGAGTATGCACCTTTGCTTCTTCACCCAACAAAAAAGAATATCTACGAGGATTGGAATAGGAACGACGGATCTTATGTTCATCCAACGTTATTTCAATACTTACCAAAGAAAAACGATAGGTTTCGGGTTTATCTTTCGGCACAAAGAGTATTAGCGCCCTGTTATACTTGCTTCTTTCAAGCAGTAGCCGAAAAGCTTCTTTCGATAAACCTACCCGTGCGTCGTGAGTTGAAGCATGAATAATCTCAATAACATCAAGCTTTAAACTTTGACATTCACCTAAACGGGTAACCTGCTGTGTGTATTTTGCCGAATAGTCTATACTTTCCCGTTCAATGCGCAAATCATCCGGTAAAAAGTCTTTCTCTAAAAAACTTAAAAACGTCTCTCGACTATATGCTTGTTTGAAATCTATACTACTCATTACTACTTATTTTTCAAATTTGAATTACGCGTTAACTCTTCAGACAAAATCAACACTTCGCTTCCCAAGTCAATTTCGCGGGAGAGTTTTATCATCCGGTTGATATATCCTTGTTCTATTTGTTTGGGAAGAGAATTGTAATCTTTCATTTTTAAATTATTGATAAACCGGATGGAATGTCCCGGAAGGCCATCTAATTCTATGACTTCTTTTAAATCGTTGAGATAATCTTTATCAATTATTTCCATTCGAAGAAGAACGTTAATTTTATCCAAGGCTTCACGCTTAGCCTTCTCCACTTTATCATCTTTATGAGTCTCGAACAGTTTGCGTTTTACGTTTTGGTAAATTGCATCATATCCGGATGATATTTTTTTGGGTTGTTCAAAAACGGTTGCTTCAAACAGGGATATGGCCTCTTCAGGAGTTAATGAAGTTACATCAGTTCCTGAAACTCCCAACTTAAAAACATAATCATTGGTTTTCTTTCCAAATACTAAAACTCCTGCATGTTTCTTATCCGTTTGTCTGCCAATTTTTGCCCTGTGTGGCATTTTAAGAGCGTCTTTATAATATTCACTATTGGCAGACTTATCTAATAGATTCCGGTATTTACTCTCCCACGATTCAGATTCATTTGCCTGAAACTCTTTTGCATATCTTTCCTTGAAATAAGACCGTAACTCCTCGTTACTTGTCAATACTTTGGTGTCCTCACCCATGATTGCCTGAATCATAGCCATTTTTAATGTGGAAATTTCTTTTGTTCGAGTTTCTTTCTCCCCTACATCGGTCGGGAAATAATTGAAGATATATAATCGGTCGAACATTTTTTTGTTTACCCTATTGATACGTCCAATGCGTTGAATAACCCTTGTAGGGTTATATGGGATATCATAATTGAAAATGGCCCCGGCACGATGCAAATTGTATCCTTCTGAAATGGCATCAGTTGCAATTAAAACCTTATAATCATCACTTTGCAACTCCTCCTTAATCCCCGCATCAAAATTGGTGCGGATAATTTCTTTGTTCGCCGGAGAAGCATCGCTTGAAGTGTATTTAAATACGCCCATGTTTTCGTCTTTCAGGCAATTGTATAAATAGTTTACAGTATCGGCAAATTCGCTAAATACAATAATCTTGCGATCAGGTTCTTTTTCCAACAATTCACATAATATCTTTTTGAATGCTTCTACCTTCGGGTCATGATGAATAGCATTTTTTACGAACCATCTTTCGTGAATAGATTCCAACAGCTTTACATCAGCTTTTATGTCATCAATAAATTTATCTTCCAAATCCTCCACATCAATTTCAAAAAGGCCCTTTTCTGTTAATTTATCCAGTTCTAACTCTACGCCTTGCTCTCTTGTCTCATTGTCAATGTTATCGTCATCGGTCTGATATAGTTCATCCACATCAGGGAGGTATCCTTTTTTGTAAACCGGCACTTTACCTCTCTTTTCAATCCATTTCAATATGCCATTGGATGAGGTTATCATGGATTCTAAAGAGAATTTAAATGCTGCTGTGGAACTTTCAAATCTACGTACCAATAAATGACGCATAAATTTCGACAAATTTCGTTGAGTCCCTTTGAACAGATTGTATTCAAACCCCGCTTTCTCAATCTCTTTTTGTAAGTGTGGTTCCCGTTCGGGGATTACATATTGTATGGGATGATAGCGCGCAGCCTTGAATGTTCCCTCAATTTCTATGTCTGTTGGCACGTCAGGAGAAATAAGATTTAGTGTTTCTAAATATAAATCTTTCATTTTCCCTAAAGGATATTCTAACAATTCAGGGTCATTCATTTCTGCAAAATCAATCTTTTGCTTTTTTAAATCTGTTTTATAAGCAGTAATTGCTTTCAAATCGAGTCGAGAGCGACGAATGACCAAAGGAGAAATAATCGCACGAATTCTTCCTGCAATATCATCTACCTTCTTTTGTATTTCAATGGCTGTTAATTTTCCCTCCTTTTGTTCTTTTGCCAATTCTTTATACTGCTTAATCAGTTCCCGAAATTCTCGCCCCAGATTATCCACTGTTTTGAGTGTAGATTTTGACGGAATCTGGAACAAGCGTATCATAGAATAGATGTCCTGGGGTTTATTGTTAAATGGCGTGGCGGTAAGCAACATCACTTTATTCCCCTGACAAAGTTTGTGCAGATTGGAATAGTCTTGGGTGTACTCGTTTCTATACTTATGAGCCTCATCAATAATAATAAGCCATTTCTTTTTTTCGTCATCACGTTCTTTATAATAATTCAGTGCTTTTTCTATATTGCCGCTACTTTCAACTTTCGCATTAAAACTAAACTCTGAACGATAATCTTCCCATTGTTGCTTGAGATGTGGAGGCGCAATAATAATAGTCCGCAATCCCATATTATGTGCAACTGCCGAAGCAATGATACTTTTCCCCAGACCGACTACATCGGAAATAATAACCCCGTTATGCTTCTCTATTGTAGCCAGCGACATTTGAATGGCATCTGCCTGATATTTTAAATCTAAAAATTTGCCATCTGTAATCTCGTGGGCTGTTTTAAAATCCTTGTCATAACTAATAGAAAAATATTCATGTAAAACCCTGAGATAAAAAGAGTATGGCGAATACAACTTCTCAAACCAAGTTTTTTCAATTACCCCATTTTCAAATTCTGTGATATTATTTTTATCAGCGATAATTATAGCATTATCCCATAACTCATCAAAGATACGCTTTCCTTCCAAAAAGTCGGTTCTGGCACGAAGAATGGCGTTTAATTCTAAACGGCCTTTCAATCCGGACAAAGATAAATTGCTTGATCCTGTTATTAGTGCTCCGGGATATGTTCCACATTCCGCAAACTCTTCCCTGTTTTCGAAAAGATACATTTTAGCGTGATTGGGCTCTTTGGTTTTTCGAATTTGCAATGTGCCGGCTTTTATCTTTTCATAGAAAATTTTAAAAGCCTCTTCCTGTTGCTGACTATCGAAGTAATCTGTTTCATTGAATAGTTCAACCAGCGAGGAATAGTAATTTTGCTTTACTTCAGCACGGGTGAGATTCAGTGTTGAATGATAATCAACTTCCCGAATACGATTAATCATATCCCTTTCAATATCCAACCCCACAAGCACTCTTATATTTTTATCCTTCAATTGCTCGTATAATTCCACAAAGCCTGAAAAGTAAAAATACCCGACTAAAAAATAACTATTATCGCATTTAGGTAAAATGCCATTTATTATTTCAGACAGAAATCTATTGTTTTGATTGGTGATAAAATTACCTACCATATTATCAATTTTGTGCTTTATTATTTACCTAATTCGATTGATTATTTTTTCAAAATTCTGAGCGACCAATTTTTCATCAGGAATTGTCCCAAATGCCAATTGAGACAATTCATTTTGATAAGTTGTTTTCAAGCCGCCCCACAAAGCCGAGAAATTATCTACCAATGGCGATGTTGAAATGTCTTTGATTTGACATCCTTTAGGCGTATCAAATGCATCTTTATCATGTGATAACAATTCCGAAAAATCCGATTTGAAATGAGTTGATTCTAAATATCCCTGACAATCAAAATCTTGAGTTAGATAATATAAATCATAAAAGTGACGTATTTTGGAAGCAAGTGCTTGCGTCGGGTTTTCTGAAAAAGAAAAACGTATGAGCGAAACCAATTTTTCAAGCATCGTTCTACGTTTATCTAACACATTGAGAGAAAAAGAATGTAATCCATATTCATCTACGGTCTGCGGTTGTTTTGTTTCCAGTAGAAATTCCGAGATAAAAGAGGTTATCTCCTGTCGCAAATAAGGATACGGATTAGCAAACGAATTAATTTCTACAATAATCCGCTTTGACGCATTCCCATTCAAAACTCCTGAAATAATAGAAGGATATACAAAGACAGATTTTCGAAATATAGAGCCTTTGCTGCTAATATTCGGTACTGTAATTTCTGTGAAATTGATTGTTATTCCTTTTTCAATGTTGCGGATTTTTGTTTTCAACGCATTACCAGTCAGCTTTTCTTCGATTACAGCAATGTCGATATCTTCCGACACCCGATTTGTTAATCTGTAACCCTTAGACAAAGAGGTTCCACCCTTAAAAACAGCATCATTAGAAAAAGGGGAATTTGCCAAATTATAGAGAATAAGTGTGATCCAATAGTCCTTTTCAACAAAAGCAGGTGTCATCCGAAAATGCCTTGCTGTCAAAGTTATAAGTGTATAAAACAATTCTTTATTTGTATGTAAATTCATTTTATGTACCATTTTTGTTGATTAAGCAATACTTTTTCCGAAATGCCTAATTTATAAGAAGTTTGAGGGTTGAGTTCTTTTAACAGCATCGTTGTATCTTCTTTTTCATTAAGGGTCTCAAGGATGGCACCTAACAATGCAATTGTGGCAGGATTGTAATTTAGTGCTAATTTTTTTACTTTGTCGGTTTGCGCTCTGTCGAGTTGGGAGAATAAATACAGTAACCGCTTACATGCATCATCAGGCATTGTATCAGGTATGTTTTTAAAGAAACGTAAACTATCAAGCAAACGTAGCAAAGGAATATTCTCTTTAGTTATCGCATTCTTTTGCTTAATGAAACTAATTCGATATACATCTCGTTGAATAGCTTTTTTTTCATGCCTCACTCCAATCTGCAAGGCAAAAGGCACTTGAGTAGTAAGCCCTAAATCGTTAAAAGCAGAGTACCCAGTGATATATCCCGTTATTTTCCCGTTTTTTTCAAGCAAGTCTTTTACAATTTGGTATGTATCAGGAGGGAGTTCTCCGAACTTACTTATTTGTGGTTTATAAAAACGCCCCTTCGACAAACGACGAATAGTACCGGCAGCCACCATATTGTTCAGTATTCGATTAACCGATGCTTGTTTTTTCAAATCAACCGGAAAATCACTTGGCGTAATCACAAAACCAAATGGAAATTTATCAATTGTCCTTTTTATAATCTCTGTCATATTTTCACTGATCATTACCGCAAAGATAAAATAAATTCCTGTTTTTACGGGTAAAAACAGGAATTATTTAAAAAAACACCTCAAACCAGAAGGCACTTGATCACTCAGGCACTTGATCACTCAGGCACTTAATCACTCAGGCCCTTTTTCACCAGTTTCAACTCATCCATCACACGCGATGCCCCCATCACCTTGTCGATGACATACAATACGTAACGGATATCCACGCTGATCATACGTTGCATTTCAGGTTCAAAAAGGATATCGCCACTGAGTGACTCCCA
>JARKQF010000196.1 GCA_029973975.1 Paludibacter sp. | reverse complement strand
GAGCAGCAAGGCCAGGTCGCGTTTTACTTCCGGGAATTTAGGAATGTCGGCAAACTGAATGTGGTGCCGTTTGATTTCTTTCAGGATGTTTTCCCAATATAAATCAGCATAATATACTTCCTGTTCGATGTCTGCTTTTTTTCTGATTTTCGAACCGACGATACCGTAGATAGCCAATTTCCTGCCCGATTGTGTTTGTATGGCAATGGCTTCGCTCAATAAATCATCTTCAAATTCAACCAGGCTCAGTTTGGATCGGTTCACGCCAACTCTTGCAAGGATATTTTCAACATAAGCCTTGAGTTCGTAAACGCTGGTTTTGGCTTCGGCAACTGCCCAGGATGGAGCCTGTTTCTGACCCGTCAGCCAAATACCCAGGTGGAATTCTTCGTTATAAGCCGCCAGGGTTTCGTCTTCTTTTTTGTTTTCAGCATGATACTGATAACAATTTCCGAACTCATATAATTTCAGGTCGGCATGCTTACGATTGATGTTGTAAGCAATGCTTTCGAGACCGCCAAACAGCAAAGTCTGACGCATCACGTTCAAATCGCTGCTGAGCGCGTTCAGTATTTTCACGCTGTTTTCGGCAGGGAAGGAGTTGAGTCCTTCGTAATATCCTCCTTTAGTCAGCGAGTTGTTCAGTATTTCATTGAAACCCTGTGCAGTCAGTTGTTCCGCAATCAGATTTTGTAGTTTATGACTGTCGGGTTTACTGCTGTAACTCAAAGTCGATTTCAGCGTTTCACCGATTTCGACATTGTTATAACCATAAATCCGCAGGATATCTTCTATCACATCCACATCCCGTTGCACATCCACGCGATAAGAAGGCACATGCAGCAAATATCCGTTTTCATCTTTGCGCACGATTTTCATTTCCAGCGCCGTCAGTATCGTTTCAATATTTTCATTTCCAATGGCTTTCCCAATCAATGAATTGATTTTTTGCAGGGAAATTTCCACTTCAAATGGTTTTACCTCCTGCGGATATACATCCACAATTTCGCTTGAGATTTCACCCCCAGCTACTTCCTGTATCAACAGGGCGCAACGTTTTAATACATAAATGGTATTGGCAGGGTCGCAACCTCTTTCGAAGCGGAAGGAAGCGTCGGTATTCAGCCCGTGTCTCCTGGCTGTTTTCCGGATGCTTACCGGGTTGAAATAGGCGCTTTCTAAAAATACATTCGTCGTGTTTTCGGTCACACCCGAATCCAGTCCGCCAAACACACCACCGATACACATCGGCTTTTCGGCATCACAAATCATCAAATCATCGGCGCTGAGTTTGCGTTCTGTTCCTTCCAGACTGATGAAAGGTGTGTTTTCAGACAGGGTGCGTACCCTTACCTTTTTTCCTCCTATTTTATCGGCATCGAAAGCATGCAGCGGCTGACCCATTTCATGCAGAACGTAATTGGTGATGTCTACAATATTATTAATAGGTCGTAACCCGATAATCTGTAATTTATCTTTCAGCCATTTGGGCGATTCGGTTACTTTTACATTTGAAATGGTAACCGCGGAGTAACGGGGACAAGCTTCCGGAGCCTCGACGCTAACCGGAATGCTGAGATTGGTGTTTTGTACGTTGAAATTGTCGACTACAGGCTTATTCAGTTTGATTTCCGGATTTCTGAATGAAAAATAAGCTGCCAGGTCACGTGCAACCCCGAAATGAGAAGCGGCATCGATGCGGTTGGGCGTTATATCGACTTCGATCAGATAATCATCTTCGATACCGTAATATTCTTTCGCCGGCATACCCACCGGGGCGTCTTCCGGTAATACGATGATACCGGCGTGACTGGTTCCCATCCCGATTTCATCTTCCGCACAAATCATCCCGAATGATTCAACGCCCCTGATTTTGGAACGTTTGATGGTAAAGCTATCTTCTCCGGCATACAGTACTGTGCCGATAGTGGCGAAAATTACTTTCTGACCGGCAGCCACATTGGGCGCCCCGCATACGACCTGTAAAGGTTCACCGGAACCAATGTTCACCGTGGTTACGTGCAAATGGTCTGAATTTTCATGTTTGTCACAGGTCAGTACTTCTCCGATAACAAGCCCTTCCAAACCACCTTTGACAGTTTGAACTTTTTCAACACCTCCGACTTCCAATCCGATGGACGTCAGTATTTTGCCGGTTTCTTCTGCCGGAAGATCAATATTAATGTATTGCTTTAACCAATTATATGAAATATTCATGACGGGATGTGTTTTTTATTGACCGGCAAAGATAAGGAAATTAGCGGAAAAATGGAAACAGAAAGCGGAAAACTGTTGGCTGGATAACTTAAAAAATTCACATAAAGTTTTGAAGTGTGCAAAAAATAATTATTTTTGCAGCCCACAATGTCTGATTCGTCGATAGTGTGTAGTGGAAAAATTTGTGTTTAAAGATTTAAAATTTAAAGGTTTAATTTGTCACTTTTGTGGTTTCTTAGTTTGTCTTTTGTGCCTTTTGTGGTTCTGAATGAATTAGGGAGCTGAAATATTAAAATCAAAATATCATGATAAAAGAAAATTTTATCCGTCTTTTTGAGGATGCTTTCCGTAAGTATTGGGACATGCCTGCATACAGTAATTACGGTGATAATATCACCTTGACTTATGCCGATGTGGCCAACCGGGTAGCCAAGTTGCACATCCTGTTTGAACAATGCAACATTCAGCCTTTTGATAAAATTGCGTTGATAGGCAGGAATAATGCCAATTGGGCGATTACCTATATCGCGTCGGTTACTTATGGAGCTGTTATCGTTCCGATTCTACAGGACTTTAATGCCAATGATGTACATCATATTACCAATCATTCTGAGTCTAAATTGCTTTTTACCAGTGATAATATATGGGAGAACCTGGAAGAAGAGAAATTGACCACGGTTAAGGCTGTTTTTTCACTCACCGATTTTAATTGCTTTACCATCATTGATAGAAAAGAAGAAGAACAAGATGATTTTGCGCCGGTCATTGAGCGAAATCAGGTGAAACCGGAAGTTATCAATACCTTGTTCCGTTCGAAATATCCGCATGGTTTCCACAAAGACCATGTGCGTTATGTCGATAAGTCAAATGCAGAACTGGTATCAATTAACTACACGTCGGGTACAACCGGTTTCAGTAAGGGCGTAATGACCAGTGGGAATGCCCTGGCCGGCAATATTGTTTTTGCCATCGGGACCGGAATTATTCAGGAAGGATATAAAATTATTTCATTTTTACCTTTGGCGCATGCCTATGGTTGTGCTTTCGATTTTCTCACTGCAACCTGCCGGGGATGCCATGTGCATTTTATTGGTAAAGTACCCTCGCCGAAAATTTTGCTGACAGCTTTTGCAGAAGTCAAACCGAATGTAATATTCCTTGTTCCGCTTATCATTGAGAAAATTTACAAGAAACAGATTCAGCCATTGATTGCCAAGCCAACCATTCGCTGGGTGTTGAGACTTCCCTTCCTTGATCAAACGATTCTATCCACTATCCGTAAGAAATTGATACATGCCTTCGGGGGCGAGTTTGCCCAGTTGGTTTGCGGAGGCGCTCCTATGAATGCCGAGGTGGAGGAGTTTTTGCAGAAAATTAAATTCCCTTATACGGTAGGTTATGGCATGACCGAATGCGCTCCGTTAATCAGTTTTACTCCGGCCGATCAGTTCAAAGCAAAATCTGCCGGAGCTATCATTCCGCAGATGGAGGCTAAAGTCATGGATGCTGATCCGAATACGGGAATTGGCGAGATTTGCGTGAGAGGTGAGAACCTGATGAACGGTTATTTTAAAAACCAGGAAGCGACCGACAGCATTATTGATGACGAAGGTTGGTTACATACCGGCGATTTGGGAATGATAGAAGCAGATGGAACCATCTTTATCAGAGGCAGGAGTAAAAGTATGATTTTGGGTCCGAGCGGGCAGAATATCTATCCTGAAGAGATAGAAGCAAAATTGAATAACATGCCTTTTGTGATGGAAAGCCTCGTTGTCGAAAATAATGGTCGTTTGCATGCTTTGGTTTATCCCGATTATGAGGCCGTTGACCTCGAAAAGCTGGATCAAAAACAACTGGAAAAGGTGATGGAAGAAAACAGGACGGCATTGAATAGCATTGTAGCTTCCTATGAATCAATTGCCAAAATCCACTTATATCCCAATGAATTTGAGAAAACGCCGAAAAAAAGTATCAAAAGATATTTATATGCCACAGCTTTTAGTAAAGCGCAGGGCGTTGATAATCAGACTGTTGTGTGAATTGTGAAAAAAAGTTGAAAAAAAATAAAAAAAAACATTCAAAAAGTTTTTCCAATATCAAAAATAGATGTAATTTTGCATCGATTTTGAATTGCAAACTAATATGTCGAATTTTTTAAAAGATTTTTAAAATGAAAAAAGTAATTTTATTTTTTGCTGTTGCCGCAGTATTCGCTGCATGTGCACCTAAAGCTGCTGAAACTACAGAAGAAGCTGTTGATACTGTAGCTGTAGAAGAAGTAGTTGTTGACACTGCTGCTGTTGTTGATACAACTGTAGTTGAAGCTGCTGCTGAAACTCCTGCTCAACAGTAATTTTCGCTAAAAGAACAAAGGAAGTCCGTTATTTTAACGGACTTTTTTTGTTTTTACTGATTTCAGCGATTTTTTTGTATTTTTGCATTCCATTAAAAAATATCGACATGTTATTAAGAATTGCAGTACAGGCTAAAGGTCGTTTGTTTGAAGAAACGATGGCGTTGCTGAGTGAAACAGGTATTAAGTTAGAATCTGGAAAAAGATTATTATTGGTTCCGGCCCGGAATTTTCCGTTGGAAGTACTTTTTCTGCGTGATGATGATATCCCCCAGTCGGTTGCCGATGGAGTAGCGGATGTGGGTATTGTGGGTGAAAATGAATTTGCTGAAAAAAAGAAAAATGCTGTCATTGCTAAACGTTTGGGATTCAGTAAGTGCCGTTTGTCGCTGGCTATTCCCAAAGAAACTGAATATCCCGGTATTCAGTGGTTTAATGGTAAGGTGATAGCCACTTCTTATCCGGAGATTTTAAAAGATTATCTGAACGAACATAAGGTTAAGGCTGATGTGCATGTGATTACCGGTTCGGTTGAAGTCGCTCCGGGCATCGGATTGGCAGATGCTATTTTCGATATCGTTAGTTCCGGTAGTACCCTTGTGACCAATCACCTGAAGGAGGTGGAGGTGTTGATGAAGTCGGAAGCCGTATTCATTCAGCATCCGGCGCTTTCAAAAGAAAAACAGCAAATCCTGAATGAATTGTTGTTCAGAATTGAAGCGGTCCAACTGGCCGAGGATAAAAAATATGTGTTGATGAATGTTCCTTCGGAAAATATTAAACAAATAACCGAAGTACTGCCCGGTATGAAAAGTCCGACCATCCTGCCGTTGGCAAAAGAAGGCTGGAGTTCGCTCCATGCCGTGATCAGTGAAAAAGAATTCTGGGATATCATCGGTAAACTGAAGAATCTGGGAGCCGAAGGTATCCTTGTTGTTCCGATAGAAAAAATGATTTTGTAGCATTCTGTTGTCATGAACCTTTGCATTGATCAGGGAAATTCACGCACCAAGATTGCTGTTTTCGACAGTAATAATCTGGTATATGAAGCTACTTTTGATCAAACGGAATGCGAACATAAGATAAACGGCATACTCCAGGATTTTCAGGTTGATAAAGCCATACTTTCCAGCGTGGTTAAGGAAAACTCAGCATTGGAGCAATTGCTGCGACAAACATGTGAGCATTTTATCAGCCTGAGTCATTCGACACCGCTACCGATTAAAAACACCTATCAAACGCCCGGCACACTCGGTAAAGACAGGTTGGCCGCAGTAGTGGGAGCTGCTGCCTTGCAGCCCGGTACGGATATTCTGGTTGTTGATGCCGGTACGGCTGTCACGTATGACTTTATTGACGCATCAGGAGTTTATCACGGAGGTAATATAGCTCCGGGTGTAGAGATGAGATTAAAAGCGTTACATACTTTTACACAAAAGCTCCCGTTAGTTAAAATTGACACCAGCGTAGATTTCTTGGGTAAGGATACGCAATCTGCTATTCAAGCGGGTGTTTTGTATGGCATTGTGTTAGAGATAGATGGGTATGCCGAACGGCTTATGCTAAAATATCCTAAACTTTCAGTATTTTTAACAGGAGGCAGTGCCGTTCTCTTTGATAACAAGTTAAAAAGTCGCATCTTTGCAGATAAAAATTTAGTATTAACAGGACTTAATCGAATATTACAATATAATGTTAAATAAAATACAAGCGGTTTTATTGTCTTTTCTTCTTTTCTTTGTTCAATTGTCTGTTGGTCAGAATAATACCAATTCGCCCTATACACGATACGGTTATGGTGAACTGGTGGATGTCAATTCCGCGGAGCAACGTGCCATGGGAGGAACTGCTATTGGAATGAGAAACGGAAGTTTAATAAATGCTGCCAACCCTGCATCTTACAGTGCCGTGGATTCTACCACTTTCATGTTTGATGTCGGGCTGACCGGGTTGTTTTCCAGATTTTCAGATCCGAATGGAAGTAAAACAACTTTTAATTCTAATCTGGAATATGTGAACTTGCAATTTCCGGTTACCAAATGGTTGGGTTTTAGTGCCGGTATGTTGCCTTATTCTTTCTCAGGATATGATTTCCATGATACCGACTCTGTGTTGATGCCGGGAAATAATTCAAATCCCACTTATGCCTACTACACCCGGAAATATATGGGTACAGGGGGTATCAGCCAGGTTTACTCCGGAATCGGATTGAAATTGTTCAATCACGTTTCTCTGGGATTGAATGCGTATTATATGTTCGGAGATGTTACAAACAGCCGTGCAGTTGCATTTTCCAATGACGGGTTCAGTTCCTCCACGTCCATTCAAAATAATGCAATCTCGGTAAGTAACTTCAGGTTTAGGTATGGAGTCCAGTTTTTTCATACTTTCAAGGATAAACACGATGTGACCCTGGGATTGATTTATGAGAATAAGGCTCCGTTTAATGGTAAATTTATTCAGTACAACCTGGCTGTTCCTACAGATACGATTACTTACGGCCACCATTTTGAATTGCCGCAGATGTTAGGAGTAGGGTTGAATTATACTTTCAATAAGAAACTTACATTATCCGCCGATTATTCGATGCAACAATGGGGCGATGCCTTGTTTTTCGGAAAGACGGACAGTTTAAGCAACAGAACCAAAATAGCTTTGGGAGCAGAATATATACCTGACCCCAGAGGAAATCGTTATACCGATAGAATTCGTTATCGTGCCGGATTAAACCTGCATGATCCTTATTATAAAATTCCCGGGACGAACCCGGTTAAAAACTTTGGTATAACTTTTGGCGTAGGTTTACCGTTGCGTACCAGTAACACCATGTTGAATGCTTCCTTTGAATATGGAAAATCAGGTGAAAGAAGCGTATTCAGAGAAGATTATTTTAAATTTACATTGAACGCAACTTTTAATGAGAACTGGTTCTTTAAAAGAAAATTATAAAAATCTGAGAAATAAAATAAGTGTATGAAAAAGCTAATTGTATTGATGTTGAGCATCGTCGTTTTAACAAACTGTTATGCTCAGAGAAAATCTAAAAAAGCCGCTAAAGAAGAAGTGGCTCCGCAGACAGAAGTGGTGGCGCCACAACCAGCTGAACAACCGGAAGTGCCTGTTGTAACAGAAGAATGTCTGGTTAACCTGAGTTTATTTAATGAATCGGCAAAAAACAAACAGTATGCTGATGCCGTAAATTCGTGGAATCAGGTGTTTGAAAATTGTCCGAATGCCAACCGTGCGGTTTATACGCATGGTCGTAACATTTTGCACTGGCAACTGAGTCAGGCGAAAGATGAGGCGACGTATCAGAAATTATTTGACAAACTGATGTTCATGTTTGATCAGCGCATGAAGTATTTCGGAGACGATCAGCGTTATCCTACCCCTTGGATTAAAGGTCTGAAAGCATTGGACTATATTGTTTATGCTAAAAATGATGAACTGAAAAGGCCTGCTTATCAGTGGATGGAAGAATCAATTGATGGTTTGGGCGTTAATACCGAAATTGAAGTTATCCGTCAGTTCGTGGTTTTATCAGATAAAATCTACGCCACAGATAAAACTCATGGAGAAAAATATATCGCTGACTATCTGAAAGCCAATGAAATTCTGGAAGGAATCATCAATAGCTCAGAAGGCACGAATGCCGAACTGGCAGCTCAGTATAAAAATGGTCTGGACATCGTTTTTGCTCAGAGTGGAGCAGCAGATTGTACAACACTTGATAATCTTTATAAAGATAAAATCGGTGCAAACAGCAATGATTTAGCTTATCTGAATAAAATTATTTCTTTCTACAGGAGAGTAAGGTGTGTAGATTCAAAAGTATATTTTGATGCAGCTGTTATGGCGCATAAAATCCAGCCATCTGCTGAATCAGCCAGTGCATTGGCAGCTATGTCGTATAATCAGGAAAAATATCAGCAAGCAGTTAATTACTACGAAGAAGCTACTCGTTTGAGTGAGGTGAATGCAGATAAAGCAGATTATCAATATACGATTGCACAGATATATTATTCGAAACTGGGCAATTATCCACGTACGAAGACGCATGCGCTCAACTCGCTTGAATTCAATCCTGCAAACGGAAAAGCACACATGATTATAGGTCTGGCTTATGCAGGTGCTAAAGGAATCTTTGACGATCCTGTACTTTCAAAAACAGTTTATTGGGTTGCAGTCGACAGATTGGTGAGAGCTAAACAGGTTGATTCGTCATTAGCTGAAGATGTGGATAAACTGATTGCTACTTACAGCCGTCACTTCCCATCTAAAGAAGATATTTTCTTTAAGCCTGAATTGCAGGATGGAAAGTCATTCTACGTGGGTGGTTGGATTGGTGAATCAACAATTTGCAGATAAACATTGAAAACAGCTGAAAAGCAATATATTGTAAAAAGTATAACAACCGCCCTTCCGGTGGTTGTTGTGCTTTTTTTGCTTTTTTCCTGTACTTCCAATGTTCCTGAACAGATTGATCCGGTACAAAACCGGGCTGATTTTCCACGTTTGCATTCAATGGATGTCAGCACCGTAATATCGGATTCAGGTATCACCAGGTATCGTATTGTAACTCCTCAATGGGATATATATGACCGGTCGAGTCAGCCTTATTGGGAGTTTCCGTATGGTGTGCATTTCGAACGGTTCGATGAACAATTGGTAATCGATGCCAATATCCACAGTGAGTATGCGAAATACCTGGAAAATGAGCAAATATGGGAGCTGAAAGGAAACGTGAGAGCAACCAATATTCAGGGTGAATTGTTTGAAACCGAGCAGCTGTTCTGGGATCAGAAGAGTGAGAAAATATACTCGGACAGCCTGATAAAGATAACCCAGGAAGATTATATCATCATCGGGAAGGGTTTTGAATCGAATCAGGAGATGACGAAATATCAGGTGAAACAAACTCAGGGAGTAATTCCGGTGAATGAGTGAGGTCGTCGGTCTACGGTCTATGGTCTACGGTGGTTGGTGGATTTTAAATTAAATTGATTTTACATGTTGAAGAATTTTCACATATTGTTTTTACTGATGTTGTTCCCGGTTGTATTATCGGGCAATGATGCTGCAGTTGGTAAAAAAGTGAAAGCTTCTGTAAAAACGTGGCGAATTACGGACGCATTCGCGACGGTTGATTCTATCCCGGTCGACACGCTTCATCTGAATTTTCAGAATGATAATCACATCGACAACTATAGTATTTCCAATGCTTTTCGTGGCAATCTGGGTTCTCCGCTTCAGCCAAAAATTTATTTCGACCGGCCGGAGCAGGATGAGTTTATTTTTGCTGATGCCTACTATCCCTATATCCGCAGAATTGAATCAGCCACATTTTATAATACTACGACTCCTTTTTCAAGCCTGTATTATCTTACCGGTGGTACTAATTATTATGAAGATGAACAAATCCGTTTTCTGTTTTCGGCCAATGCCAACAAAAAATTAAATATAGGTACCACACTCGATTATATTTACGCAAGAGGAGAGTATGCCAACCTTGCTGCAAAAAGATTTTCGGGATCCTTATTTGGAACCTACGATGGGAAAAAATACAAAGCGACAGCTTTTTTCAGTACAAACAATCACAGTCATTATGAAAACGGAGGTATTCAGGATACATCCTATATCAACGGTTCAATTCAATATCCTTCTTACAATATTCCGGTAAATATCAATGGCTATGCTAATTTCAAGCATAATCAGGCTTTTTATAACCATCAGTATAACATCGGCATTGAGAGGCCGATACGGATAAATCCGGATTCAGTCAGCATGGAATACGTGCCTGTCACTATTTTCGCGCACACCGTACGACTGGATGATATGAGAAAACGCTATTATGAGCAATCAGTAGAAAAAGATTTCTATGTCAATACATATTTGCCTCATACTGAAACCAACGATACGGCGTCTTTGCTGAAGTTAAGCAACCGGGTTTCTGTGAGTATGGCTGAAGAATTTAATAAATGGCTTAAGTTCGGACTTACCGCCTATCTTGAAAACGACTACCTCAGGTATGGTTATTTGATTGATAGTGTGTTAACTCACAGAAATCATTCGAATACACGGGTAGGAGGGGTATTGTCGAAGAATCGGGGTGACTTGTTGCGTTATAACATCAGCGGAGAATTGACTTTTCTGGGACCTAAAGCAGGCGATATGATGCTGGATGGAAACTTGAGCAGTTATTTTAATTTATTCAAGCAAAAAATAAACCTGATTGCACATGGGTATGTAAAAAGACAAAATCCGTCTGAATTCCTGAATTTTTATCACTCTAACCACTTTCGTTGGCAACGGAATTTTGCAGCCATGTATAAGACCCGCCTGGGAGGAACATTTGCTATTCCCACACTCGGATTTGATTTCAATCTTTCGGTTGACAACCTGACGGATATGGTTTATTTTGATAAAGAAGCTTTACCTCAGCAACACAATGGTAATATTCAGGTTGTAGCAGCTAATCTGAAACAAGATTTTCGGGTGGGAAGTTTTACACTTGAGAATAATGTTGTGTATCAGTTAAGTTCAAATCAGTCGGTGTTGCCTTTACCCGAAATTGCGCTGTATCATAACTTATATTATCATGGGCTGTGGTTCAAGGTGCTGAGCATGCAGATAGGTGCTGATGTGCGTTATCATACAGCTTATTATGCACCCTCTTATATGCCGGCAACCGGACAGTTTTTTGTTCAGGACAAGATGAAAGTCGGTAATTATCCAGTGATGAATGTGTATATCAATGCCCATCTGAAACGAACCCGTTTTTTTGTGCAGTATTACCACCTGAATCAGTTGTTTATGAAGGGTGATTATTATTCGATGCCGTATTACCCGATAAATCCTGCCACATTGAAAATGGGGCTGACCTGGAACTTCTACGATTGAACATCTTGCAATGAAGAATTGTTTCATTAAAATAATGCGTAAACAGACTTATATATGGATCGTTGCGGCACTATTGGTGCTGATATCGCTGATTTGGTTGGGAAAGACCGGATCAGTCAGGGATTTGCCTGAAATACAGGAAGAAGGTCGTATGTCGGTGTTGATAGAATCGGGCGAACATGGTTTTACACGCGACAGTGTGCATGTGTATGGTTTTCAGTATGAACTAATCAGAAGATTTACAGACTCACTGGGTGTTGAATTGGTTGTCATTAACGAAGATAAAACCAGAGATGGTATGCGCGAACTGGCAAACGGAACCTGTGATGTCCTTGTTTCGCTTCGACCAGTAATGGTTGATTCGGTCAGATCGGTCGTGAGTTTGAATCCTGTACTATCGACCCGTCTGATGCTGGTGCAACAGAAAGGCTCTGCGGGACAGCCACTTATCAGTAAACAGTATGAGCTGGATGGTGATACCATAACCGTGATGAAGAACTCGCCATTTATGGTCAGATTAGGATATTTGGCAGAGGAGCTGGCAATAGATCTGAACATAAATGATATTGCAGTGGACAGCCCTGATGAGATTGTCAGATTAGTAAATGATAAAAAGGTGAAATATACGATTTCGCCAGAATACCTGACCGGTAGGTTCAAGGCCAGATATGCTGATGTCGATTTTAGTGTGCCTCTTAGTTTTAAACAGGATTTAACCTGGACGGTCAACAAAAAGTCCCCGGGGTTGCAAAAACGCCTGAATGCGTTTCTGGATGGATTTATCGGAACAGCAGAATTTGCGACTATTTATAATAAATACTTTAGTCAATCACTAACCACTAACCACTAACCACTAACCACTATAAACTTATTTAGTTATGCCAGTAAATATACCCGCAACATTACCTGCAGTTGATTTGTTAAGGAATGAGAATATTTTCGTAATGGATTCCGACCGGGCGTCTCATCAGGAGATTCGTCCGCTTAAAATAGTGATTCTGAATTTGATGCCCATCAAAATTACAACAGAAACCGATTTAATCCGTCTACTGTCGAATACGCCCTTACAGATTGAACTTGATTTATTGCAGATGGATAGCCATGAGTGTAAAAATACACCTGTGGAGCACATGATGACGTTTTACAAAAGTTTCGATGAAATTCGTAAAAGTAATTACGACGGTATGATTATCACCGGCGCTCCTGTTGAACATCTGCCTTTCGAAGACGTAGATTACTGGAATGAATTGACGAAAATATTTGACTGGGCTAAAAAGCATGTGACATCCACTTTCTTTATTTGCTGGGCGGCTCAAGCCGGATTGTACTATCATTATGGAATACAGAAATACATGCTGGATAAAAAGATGTTTGGGGTGTTTGAACACCATATCCATAATCCACAAAATCCTATATTCAGGGGATTTGACGATGTGTTTTATGTTCCTCACAGCAGGCATACCGAAGTACGTTCAGAAGATATTCTCAAAGTGCCGGAACTGACAATTTTATCAGAATCGTCAGAATCGGGTGTTTATATGGTAATGGCGCGTAACGGTCGTGAGTTTTTCGTTACCGGTCACTCCGAATATTCGCCCATGACATTAGATAGTGAGTATAAAAGAGATCTGGCAAAGGGATTACCCATCGATTTACCGTTGAATTATTACCAGGATAACAACCCGGCTTTGAGTCCGCAGGTACGTTGGCGCAGTCATGCCAACCTGCTTATCACAAATTGGTTGAACTATTTCGTTTATCAGGAAACACCGTACGATCTATCTCAGATTGAATAACAAGACTTATGAGGAAAATTGAATTGCTGGCTCCTGCAAAAAACCTGGCCTGTGGTATTGCGGCAGTAGATCATGGGGCTGATGCCATTTACATTGGCGCTTCCCGTTT
>JARKQF010000173.1 GCA_029973975.1 Paludibacter sp. | reverse complement strand
AAAAACCAGCGGCTGCCGAGAAAAATAGAGTATCCTATTCCGCTTCCGTAACTGTTTGGTCCCGTGTAATCTCCACTCGAAGAATATGTCACGATATTATAACCCAGCATCAAACCCACGTAAGGATCGAGTTGTGGAACACTTTTGAAACCGTGGTGATGGTATGCACCGCGCGCTCCCACTAACCAGTAATTCCATTTCTGAGAGTAACCTGCGTCTTTGTAGGAATATCCGGCATTTCCGAAATAGCCTCCGATGCTTATTACTCCGGCATCTTCAATATCCCACATTCCGTGGTCGTAAGCGAGCGTCACGGCAGGACGTCCGGTGCCCAGGCCGCCTAAAACGGTTCCTACACCGATTCCTAAGTTTACTGCGCCCATGTCTTTTTGAAACTGTTGAGCGGATAAAGGCATGATTGCTACGGCTGCCAATAGGGCAATAAAGATAACTTTTTTCATTGTTTTTGATTTTTAAAATGTAGAAAATAATTTGTTTATTTTATCATTGAATTGAAGATTCAAACCTTTTATATCAGGGATTCTTTGCGTAACGGATATTCACACTTTCCTCGTAATAGGGATTACCACTATAAGCATTTCGAAATCCCAGCCAATCGCCTTTTGCTGGTGCAGAGGCATTTCCATCACCGTTCGTGTCGCCGCCTACCGAATCGTCTTTATATGAAGTGAGAATCGCTGAGGATGGCAGGATAACGTTTGATGCCGAACTGCGTTGAATGCCGGCACCAGCCCGCTTGAATTTTATCACGGTATTAGAGCCTATGTCAATTACCTGAGAACCGTATACCTGTATATATTCATCCAATATATAAGGCACTTCGGTAACATGCCATTGCACGGTTGCATCCAAACCGCCGCTGCTGCGTATCATGGCAATTCCGTTGTGGCTGTTTTGTTGTTGCGGATTCTCCGGATTATGGAATTTATTGTTGGGATTCACCGTGTAGTGCGTCCAGACATACAACGGTTTTCCATTGTCATAGAACGAATTGTTGGTAAACTTTTGCATTTCGGGGTTGGTCATCGCCGCACCACCGTAGAATGCCGTGGCATTTTCGTAGGATGCTGACGGACTGAAAAGCGTATGTGCAAACCGGCAGTTGTCGAATTCGAAAGAACTTGCACTTACCTTTAATGCGTTATAAAATCCACCGCTGTTTTGTCCGGCATAAAAGAAATCCACGTATTTAAACAGGTGTCCGGTGCCATCTTGCAGATTGATCCTTTCCCAATCGCCTTTTTCAGGCATCGTGAGTGCTGCATCACCATTAGAGTCGCCACAATAGCGGTCATCGGCAAGCGATGTGAATACAATGCGTTTTTGCGGTGTTCCGGCTGCCATTACTTTTCCTTCGAAAACATTAATGGAAGCATCTTTCAGCTTCACGGTTACTCCGGGTTCTATTGTCAATACATTGCGTATGGATATCGTCTGTCTGATTACATAGACGTTTCCCTCTGTCCACGTGGTAGGTGTGGTAATGTTCTCCGTTACTTCTACGATGTTGCAGCCTTGTGGAATTTCTTCCTGCAACATATCGTCCTTTTCGCACGAAGCGAGAAACAAAAGTGCGGCAAGCATTGCCAAACAGGTAAAATTAAAATACTTTTTCATTGCTGTGATGATTTAAAATGTTGATTTAATATTTTGTATTGTGTTAAAGATGATCGTTAGTTTTTCTTTTCGATATTTTTACACATCTTTACCGATGCAAATGTACAGTGCCGCGAAAGCGGAAAATACCCCCAAAAAAGGGGTTTATCTTATGGCGGTTCAAACTTAACTTTGTCATAAGTAAAAAATTAAAGACTCACAGCTTTATAACACACTTGTAATTAAATAATTATGAGAATAAGGAATCCAATTATTATATGTCTTCCACTCTTCTTTCTCTTTTTCATGTCGATAAGGTTGTTTTCGCAGGATGTGGATTCACTTGTTTTGAAGCATACAGACAAGCATGGAAAAGTGAATGTTGATTCAATGCTGGCAGTGGGTAAGCAATACCTTTACAGTCGTCCTGCCAAGTCGTTCGAAATTACCGAAAGAGCTATCGCCATCGCCGAAGAACAGAAAGATCAGATGCAGCTCGCCAGCAGCTACAGAAGCATAGGGGCTATATTTACGTTGATAAATACTGATTTAGACTCATCGTTTCATTACCTGGAAAAAGCGGAACATGCCTACCGTAAGTTACAGACAAGGGAAGCCACTCTCGGCTTGGGAATGGTCTTTCATAATTATGGTACAGTGAAACAGATTCAAGGTGATTACGTAAAAGCCATCGATTATTACATTCAGGCATCGAAGATATTTGATGAAGTTGAGGATTCTCAATTTTCGCCTTATACACTCAATAATCTTGCCACATTATATGGTCTCGTGGGTGATGCTCAGAAATCGGAAGCGTATGCGCACCAATGTATCTCCTTGGCTGATATAAACGGAGATGAGTTTATGACTGCAACAGGGCGTATTATTTTAGCCGATGCGTTAATGACTCAAGAAAAGTACGAAGAGGTGCTCCCTTTGCTTCATCAAATATTGGATTATGGCAAGGAGCAGGATGACCCATACAAAATATTTCTGTATCATCTAAATTACGGCAAGTATTTGATGAGTTATAAAAAAGATTATGCTTCAGCCCTGCAGGAGTATGAAAAAGCGCAGCAACTCGCCACACAAGTTGGTGATGAGTGGGAGATCATGCGCAATGACCTGGCTCTTTCCGAAGCATATCTGATGAATGAACAGTATGGCAAATCACAAGAAGCGGCAGCAAAGGCGCTGAACACTGCCAAAAAGCTGCAAGCGAAAGACAAGCAGCGCGAATCGCTGTGGGTATTGGCACATACAAACGCACATAACCGTGATTTTGAAACTGCTTTTCAGCAACTTGATTCGGCATACCTGTTAAAAGATTCTGTTTATGCTGAAAATAACCGGCAGCAAATGGCATTGTTGGAAACGGAATATCAAACAGAGAAAAAAGAAATCCGGATCAACACATTGGAGAAAGAACGTGTTCTTTATGGAATCATATTCGCGGTAAGCTTATTGGGAATAATTATTTTGCTGGGAGCACTCTATCTTCGTCAGAGAGCAAAAAAACACCTGGCTCAGCAACAGGTGATTCAATTGGAAAAAGAAAAACAACTCATTGCCACACATGCCATTCTTGAAGGAGAAGCCACCGAGCGCACACGTTTGGCGCGCGACCTGCACGACGGACTTGGCGGCATGCTTTCGGCAGTGAAACTTAATTTATTTGATATGAAAAAAGGTGGAGCACTCCTCGCTTCGGAAGATGTGATACAATTTAATAAAGTGGTGGATATGCTGGACAGCTCCATCACCGAGCTAAGGCGCGTTGCGCATAACATGATGCCCGATTCACTCTCGCGATACGGGTTAAAGGTTTCGTTGCAGGATTTTTGCGATAGCCTTTCCATCGTGCAGTTTCATTTCTTCGGCAATGATGAACGTCTTGAGAACACATTGGAGATCATGATTTACCGCAGCGTACACGAGTTGGTAAACAACGCGCTGAAATATGCCGAGGCGGAAAACATAAACGTACAGATCGTTCAGCAACCCGACAGGATTTCGCTCACCGTGCAGGACGATGGGAAAGGCTTCGATCCAACTACTCCTGTTAAAGGCACCGGACTGAACAACATTCGCACGCGCGCGGAATCGGTTGGCGGAAGCATGAATATCTTCTCTGAACCGGGAAAAGGAACTGAAATTAACGTGGAGTTCAAAATTTAAAGAGACTGAAGACAGGTGTCGGATGACGAATGCAAAACATAAATTTAACATGATAACCGTACATATTGTTGATGACCATAAAATATTGGTGGAAGGCCTGCAAAAACTAGTCGATGAATCGGGATTTGCCAAAACCACGGCTGTCAGTTATACCGGCAGAGAATGTATGACGCAACTGCGGCGCGAGCAACCCGATGTGATTTTGCTCGATATAAACCTTCCCGATGCCAGCGGCATTGATTTGTGCAAGGAAATAAAATCGCTTTTCCCGAAAGTGAAGATTGTGGCGTTGACAAGTTATTCTGAATACGCCATCGTGAGGCAGATGATAGAGAACGGTGCTTCGGGATACGTGATTAAAAACGCCATGCCCGAAGAAATCCTGATGAGCATCGAGTCGGTTGCCGACGGCGAGACTTTTCTCTGCGAGCAGATCGATATGCTGATGAAGCGCTCCACCAAACAGCATATCTGGCTCACACCACGCGAGAAAGAATTATTGAAATTCATTGCCGATGGCTTCACGAATGTAGAAATCGCCGAAAAACTGTTTCTCAGCGTTGAAACCGTGAACAGTTACCGGAAAAATCTGCTCCTCAAACTCGGTGCACGCAATACAGCCGTCTTGGTTAAAATGGCATATGAAGAAAAATTGATATGACTCTGTGGCGTAAGACTCTTGCCAAATAAAGTGAATATTCTTGTCTGACCTGGAACTGTCCTACAAATTGGGAAGGCTACAGAATGAAAACTTGTTTCAAAAGGCAGGTTTTTGGATGATCAATTTATTGATTCGAGAGATCGTAAGATAATTCTTACAATAGTTCCATTTTTGTTTCCGGTGTCTGACTTGTCGGTAATCGTGTAATTAATTTCAAATTGTTGACTTTGGTTGTAGTGTTCGATTCGTTCTTGTACAATTTTTAATCCCAAGGATTGGTGGCCTTCTTTTTTAGTTGACATAGATTTGTTGTAGCCGATACCGTTGTCATCAATTTCTATGATTAAACCTCCAGTATCAGCATATACCCTGATTATAAGACGCGCATCTCTTTCTACCTGCATCAATCCGTGCCAGAGAGCATTTTCCACAAAAGGCTGAAGAAGCAAG
>JARKQF010000163.1 GCA_029973975.1 Paludibacter sp. | reverse complement strand
GAAGAGAGAAAAAGCGAACAATTTTAACCATTCCGAGGAGCCTGTGGTTTAACAGAAAAAGCAGACTGGTGAATACTCAGAAAAAAACAAGGGTTAAAAGGGTTGCGCACAGGTAGAGAGTGTCGAGTGTCCTATGCTTTCGAGGAAACAGGTAAGTAATAGGAAAAGGAGGTAATTTAATGCCGATATTCATGATGTTCGGAAAATATAACCCGGCTTCGCTGAAGGATGTATCGCCGCAGCGGACAAAAAAAGCCGTCAGGATCATCGAAAAAAACGGCGGGAAGGTAATTTCCATGTATGCTCTAATGGGTGAGCATGATTTGGTTCTGACCCTGGATTTTCCGGATGTGGAAAAAGCGATGTCCACATCGATGTCGTTAAATATGCTGACGGGAATTACCTTTATTACGTCACCGGTTGTTGAAGTAGAAAAATTTGACCGCCTGATGTCCAAACTGGAAAATCTTTAGTCGAAAACATGCTGTCGCCGCTCCTCAAATAGCTTTGGCAATCGCCGCCGGAACTTCAACCTTTTCGTTGTTATAAAAAGCCCTTCAGAGGATTTTCTTCCCCTGAAGGGCTAAAACAAAATTCACTTGTGCCGTTTTTTCTACTGCTTGGAGCCACGATCCTTGAACATTTCATTTTCCCAGCGTTACCGTCACCGCTGGGAAATTACGTCTCTTGGCTAAATGCGTTTCCGGTAGCATGGCTCCTAACGGGCACTGTAGAATCTTGTTATCTTTAAACTAAGACTGATATTAACTGTTGTCAAGAGGACGTAAATTCATGTATGTGCTTTGCAGATGAAAGAAAAAAGGAGCTGGCGCGAAGGTATCCCTGATGAAGAATCGTAAATTACAAGATTGTTCTATAGACTTTGCAGAAAGGTGGAACTGATATTTCAATATGCTTATTAAAGCTGTTATATTTGACCTCGATGGAACGATAACGCAGCCGTTTTTTGATTTTGATGCGATCCGCGAGGAAATGGGTTATCCGCCTGAGGCCGAACCGATTCTGGAATTGATGAAAAAAATGACGCACCAGGAGCGGGAAAATGCAGAAAGAATTTTGCAGGTGCATGAGGACAGGGCGGTTGCTGAATCGATATTAAATCCCGGCGCAAAAGAAACGCTTACAGAA
>JARKQF010000123.1 GCA_029973975.1 Paludibacter sp. | reverse complement strand
AGAAACCAGCTTGCTGCAACGATTGCAGGCCAGGTTCACTGTAAATGTTAATCTGTCTGATACAGACGTTGAAACTGTAACTCGTAAAACCGTACTGGAAAAGAAACCGTCAGTTATTAAACCGTTGGATCAAACCCTTGAAGGTGCATTAGGTGAAATATCCAGAAATCTTTCAGGTACCGATTTTGCTTTCGTTACCAGCGACAGATCAATGCTTGTGGCAGATTATCCGATTCTGCCCTCAACACGTAAATTCTGGAAGAAAATACTGCAGGTTATCGATACAGCGGGTACATCAGGTCAGCTAAGAAGCCAGCTGAGAATCGTTGATGAAAGCATAAAGAAGGTTGCAAATAAAGATGCAGGTAACATTGTTCCGGCTGATTTGATTTTCGAGCAGAAGCAGGCACAGCTTCTTCAAAATGCTCTGCTCTTGAATGATACTAACAATCTGATAGTCGGCAAGAAATCAAAGACCGGTGATTCACTCCTTGAAGGCAGAATCCTTAGTGTTATTTTCCTTATCGAACAATTGCCGAAAGACGGATCCGGCAGTCGCATAAAATCTAACGAAACAACTATTGCGGAATTACTTCTTGATAATATCGTTGAATCATCTGATGCATTTCGTTCAAAGATTAAAGGTCTGATAAAAAAACTGGTTGATGAGAATGTGTTAATGGTTGTTGGTGATGAATATAAACTCCAGACAAAAGTCGGTGCTGAATGGGAAAAGGAATATACCACTCAGGCAGTTAAACTGAATAATTCGGGGGATGATCTTATACAGGGACTGCGTAACGAAAAAATAATTTACTTCTTCAGGGATAAAACAAAAGCCGTAAAAATCCTTCAGGGCAATTCAAAGCAGATAAGAGATTTCGAGATCTGGGACAAGGCTGAACGGCCCATTACAACACATAAGCTTAATGTCTGGATACGTGATGGATGGAATGAAAATGAATCAACCGTTTTGAATGAGATAAGAGAAGAAGGTGCTGATGCTCCACTCGTATATGCTTATGTGAAAAAATTCAGGGATCAGGATCTACGAAGTGCTATTATCCAGTTCTTGGCTGCAGAAAAAACTCTTGATGCAAAAGGGCAACCCTCTTCACCCGAAGAAGAACAGGCCAGAAAAAGCATGGAAACCAGGAAAGGACTGGCAAAGATCGAGATAGAAGATTTAATTGGTAAAATATGCCTTGAAAGTGTTGTGTATCTTTCAGGCGGCACAAAAGTCGAAGCCGGCACAATCAAAGATAATATTGAAGAAGCGTTGTACAGCATTGCTGACAGACAATTCCCGGATTTTAAAGGTAAAGCCGATCATAAAGACTGGGATAAAGCACTTAACAAAGCACTGCAGGGTGATCCTGATGCATTAAAAAAGATTGGCTGGGATAAAGAACCAAAAGACCATCCGGTTGCAATTGAGATTCTGAGGTTCATCGGAAACGGCACCAAACAGGGAAAAGAAATAAGGAATCATTTCATCAGGTCACCTTATGGTTGGAGCCAGGATGCAGTTGATACAATTATTCTTCTGTTAAGAAACACAGAGCATATTTCAACACTGGAACCAGATCTGAACCAGGCAAAAATCGGTAATGCTGCCTTCAAAAAGGAAATACATACCTTGACCGCAGCCGACAAAATTAAACTCAGAAAAATATACCAGGATGCAGGAATTTCATGCAAACCAGGAGAAGAGTTTCTTCATTCCAATACATATCTGAATCAACTTAAAACACTGGCAGAATCAATTGGCGGAGATGCTCCAAAACCTGAGCCAGTTAATATACAGTTCCTGAAGGATATTGAAAACCTGGATGGGAATGAGCGATTGCTGCGTATCCTGGATGAACAGGAAGATTTGAAAGCTAAACACAAGGAATGGAAACAAAAAGCAGCATTAATAGAAAAAAGGGAACCGAACTGGTCATTATTGGTGGAACTGGCTAATTATGCCAATTCCGGTGAATCTATGGAAAAGCTTAAAAAAGAAATTGATGCAATCCGGGATAACAGACTGCTCCTTCAGGAACCCGATCCGATTTATAATAAACTGACTGACATCACTGACAAGCTTAAAACAGCATTGAATGAATTAAAGCAAAAATATATTGACCTGTATGATAAATTGATGGTGGGTATACAGTCGAATGAATATTTCAGTAAACTTACTCCGGAGCAAAAGAATTCTATTTTAAGGACACACCAGCTTCTGGGTAAACCTGAAATTAAAGCCTTAGACTCCAAATCATTGCTTCTGAACCTGCAGAAAGCATCACTCGAAGCCTGGCAAACTAAAATCGCAGCACTTCCCGGACAATTCCAGGCTGCTATAGATGAGGCTGTTAAAATACTTGCTCCTCAGGCAAAGACCTATGAACTTCCCAAACGAACCCTTTCAAACCAGGCAGATATTGATAAATATATCTCAGAAATAAAAAAAGAGTTGGAAAACCTTTTGAAAGAATCAGCTTCAATTATTCTTAAATAATGGCAGTACTTACACAACAGCAACGAAATACGCTTGAATCAGCAGTAAAACAGGCAAGAAGGGTTTCAGAAACAGGGGCATGGAATTCACTCAAGGCATTTGCAGTCGACAATCCTGAACCTTTCCCTCATATGAATCCCGAACAACGGAGTCTTCGTAACCGCCTACGCAGCAAAGCCAGGTTATTGGGGGATGAACTTCCATCAAGCGGACATCAGCAGATTGACCAACTTTCGTATGAACTGGCCTACGAATACTGGCATAAAATACTCTTCGCAAAATTTCTGGAGGCTAATGGTTTATTGATGCATCCCGATGGTGTATCTGTAACCATGGAAGAATGTGAGGAACTGGCAAAAGAAGAGGGTTACTCAGACAAATGGGATATAGCTGCCAATTTTGCTTCAAAAATGCTTCCGGCCATATTCCGCCCTGAAGATCCACTGATGCAAATTTCATTTTCCCCTGACGACAGGATAAAACTCGAAGAAATACTTGAAGGACTTGACAACTATATTTTTACTGCTGATGATTCTTTAGGTTGGGTGTACCAGTTCTGGCAAAGTGAAGCCAAGGATGCCATAAACAAAAGTGGCGATAAAATTGATGGCAAGAAACTACCAGCAGTGACACAGCTATTCACAGAACCATACATGGTTCATTTCCTCATTGATAATACAATAGGTGCCTGGTGGGTAAGCAGAAATCCCGGAGTAAAACCACCGATGAAGTTCGAGTATTTAAGGGTTCTTGAAGATGGCACACCGGCTGCCGGTAAATTTGAAGGATGGCCTGACAGGACAG
>JARKQF010000122.1 GCA_029973975.1 Paludibacter sp. | reverse complement strand
TTTTGACCTACTCCCAATTTACGGACAGTTCAAAAGTAGAAAATTCGGGGTTTTGGATGCATTCATTTTCTGCTTCTTCGGGCGTCATTCCTTGCAAAGAGCTGTGTGGGCGGTATGAGTTATAATCTCTACGAAAGGCCTCTATTTTATCCCTCGCATCAGTCAAAGATAAGAACCAATTTGTATTTAAACACTCATCTCTGAAACTTCCGTTGAATGATTCAATAAAAGGATTATCCGTTGGCCTGCCTGGTCTTGAAAAGTCAAGTATTACACTGTTTTCGTAAGCCCATCGGTCCAATTCTTTCGATACAAACTCAGGCCCGTTATCTACTTGAATCCTTTGTGGAACGCTTCCTGTCTCTTCTTTTATTCTGTTTAAAGTATTAACCACATCAATGCCTTTCAATGACTGACCAACTTCAATGGCAGGGCATTTTCTGCTGAAATTATCAACAACAGTCAATGCTCTGAATCTTTTTCCGTCAAATAATTGATCAGAAACAAAATCCATACTCCAAGATTGATTAATAGCTTTTATATCTGTTCTTTCCATTCTGTGAGCTCCTGCTCTGCTACGTTTGTTCCTTTTGGTTCTCAAATTAAGTCCTTCCAGGCAATATAGTCTGTGTATTCTTTTATGATTATCACGCCAGCCTTCTCTGCGTAATAAAATGCCAATTCTCCGGCAACCATATCTGACCCGTGTCATTGCAATTTCTCGCATCCTCATTCGAATCACAGTGTCATCTCTTCTGGATGATTTATAGTACCATAATGACCGATGAAGCATTATCAATTTACAAACTCTGACTACTGATGCTCTGTAATCGTCTATTAATTCCTGAGCGGCACTTATCTTTTGTGCCGGTCTCAAAGCTTTTTTTTAAAACATCCTGTAGCATTTGTTTGTCAAGAGATAGATCCGCAACTATTTGCTTTAACTTTCTGTTTTCTTCTTCAAGTTGCTTGAGCCTCCTCATCTCGCAAACACCTAAACCTCCATATTTTTTCTTCCATAGGTAAAAAGTGGCATCACTTATACCCATCTTCCGGCAGACCTCTTCAACTTTTACCCCTGTCTCTGCTTGCTGAAGGGCAAAAGAAATCTGTGATTCTGTAAATTTTGTGCGTTTCATAGGCAATAATTACATTTTTAAAGTTATTAATTATGCCCGAAAATTCTAATTTTAAATGTCCGGTTTTTTGGGAACAGGTCA
>JARKQF010000087.1 GCA_029973975.1 Paludibacter sp. | reverse complement strand
GGATACTGAACATGCTGAAGCAAAACAAATCACGTAATCTAAGCATGGCCAACAAGCGCAGGCTCTGCTGTCTGAATGAACAATATTTGTTCGAATGTATGGGGTTGTTCAAAGTATAAACACTGATGCGTCAGCCCTGGCAATGTTGTGATTTAAAATGAATTTTTCGTGGCGGCGATCAGGGCAAACCGGAGTTATATGGAAGGCTCTATTAACGGATTAGTACCGCCTTCCATCTAATCACGATTAGGCTTCTGGAAGAATATATAAAATGTTTAGCCAAAATTATAGATTGCTTACCCAAGAGGGGCATTTGACAATGTCTAGCCTTTTGGGTGGTTTAAATTCATTAAGAAACGCCAATATTGATGAGAATCATCGAGGCTTGTTTTACTCAGATTTGTTCGAGCTTGCCACAGGTTTTGAGCGTTTGATGAAAATAGCACTGATCCTTGATCACCAACTAAAAAATCATCTGAAAAACCCGACAAACAAAGAGTTAAGAGCTTTTGGTCACAATATAAAAGATCTTTTCGACAACTGTTCAATACTACCCCAAGCATATGGATTACGACAACAGCCAAGCTTTAATGATAAGCAAACAAAAATAATTTCTACTCTTACAGAGTTTGCGAAAGGTTCACGATACTACAATCTTGACATGTTAACTAATAATAATCAAAATGATGATCCTATTGGACTTTGGTTATCTGTAATTGATGATCATATTTGGAGCCTACGTAGCGATGTGCGTACAAAGTTACGAAATGACTCAGCAGAAGTAATTGAACGCTCAGGTATGGCTAGTAGCTGGCAACAAAATGTAGATGGTGAGTGGGTTACCGTACTCGACTTTTACTATTTGATGTCTGCTACAGAAAAGGCTAATCCTCATATAATATGGTCGATTATTGAAATACTGCGCCCATTTTATGGTCTGTTGCGTCATCAATGCTACGAGTTACACGAATTATATGCGCAACAGGGTAAGGAAAATGAAATACCTTATATGTACGAGTTTTTCCCTTTTTTCCTAACACCAAAAAGCTCCGCGTTGAGAAAGAAACAGTGGATTTGGGGGAAGTAAGCTCGAACCTTAAAATTAGGACACCCACATTCCTGAGAAAGCTGTTGTATCGCCAGCACGGCCAGGATGGATGTCCTTTTTCTCGATAGTATGTTTTGCAAAACTCACGCCAACATAGCAAAGCATTTCAGAATGATTCGCAACGCTTGGCATTTTCAGTGTAAGGTTGGGTTTTGTGTTTACAGTGCAATGATTTAGGTTAGGTGGCAGCGTAGCTCCCCCCTTAATATGGCATTATCTCGCTTTAAAGGATTAGACATGATTAAGCTCAGACCCATGACTGCAAGTGAATATCCAGCATATTGCGATTATTTTATTGATGATTACAGCCGTGAAATAGCTGAAAATTATGGCCACTCCATAGATAGAGCGATCGAATTAGCCAATCAGGATCTTCTTCGTAGCTTTCCTAATCAGGGCGGGATCGCACTTTGTTAATGAAATTTGAACAGGCATATCGTCTGTGATCTAATCGCGTCTCCATGCAGGAGGCACGCGCTATGACGTTGATTGAACACCTTACCCTTGTCGAAGAAACTCGCTCTGAGATCAAT
>JARKQF010000064.1 GCA_029973975.1 Paludibacter sp. | reverse complement strand
GAGGGACGAGGGACGCTGAAGGAGGGACGAGGGACGCCCCTTCGACTTCGCTCAGGGACCGGGGCGAGGGACGGCCCTTCGACTAGTTTCGGCTGCGCTCAGCAACCGCCGCTCAGGGACCGGGACGAGGGACGGGCTTCTCACTGAAAAGAAATATTCTTCAGACAGTGACAAGGAGACCCGGAGACGGGGAGACAAGGCGAAGATATTGCGGATTACCTTCGGTGAAAACTCTTCGTTCGGTTGCGGATTTAAAGATCATTATATTGCAGGGAAAATTCGGGTTGAAAGAATTTCTGATTTGTATAATTCCTTAATCTCAGCCTTTCATTAAGGGACGATGGATGGGCGCCCTGTTTTATGGTACTTCTTCACAAAATGTGACAAGCAGACATGGCGGCACAGGCACATGGAGCAAGCATATGGCGAAAGACGGTAATTCTTCAGTTATGGGCAATGAAAAAAATGCCTAGCCGACATTGTTAACTAATTTCTTCACAATATTAGGGTTATTTTAATAACAAACCGGCAAAGAAATAATACTTAAGTTAACTGACAAATAACAACACAAATTGACAACAATCAAACCTATTATATTGTAACTTTGTAAGGAAATGGCAAAAGCTGACTACATAGTATCGTTAATCAAGTCGCACTACAACAACGAACCTGAAAGGTTTACCACAGTTGCATTGCAGATAGCTGCCCACGAAGCCAAGTTGGGTCATACCACTGTTGCCAACGATATAAAAACAATAATTGACAAGGCTAAAGAAGCCAAACATAAAACAAAAGCATTTAATCCCGACTTACAGGGTTTGATTCAGGAGAATGTTCCAGCCGTCAGGCTATCGGATATGATTGCTACCGAAGATATTAAGTCTAAAATAAACCGCATCATTTCTGAGTTTGTGCAGCGTGATAAATTACGTAAACACGATTTAGAAAATCGCAGAAAAATTCTGCTTTCGGGCCCCCCTGGTACGGGCAAAACCCTCACAGCTTCCATTATTGCCAATGAATTAAACTTGCCTCTTTACACCATTTTAATGGACAAAATGGTAACAAAATTTATGGGCGAAACAAGCGCAAAACTTCGTCAAGTGTTTGATTTGATTTTGCAGCGTCAGGGTGTTTACCTTTTTGATGAATTTGATGCCATCGGTGGTGAACGCAGCAGAGATAATGATGTGGGCGAAATGCGAAGGGTTTTAAATTCGTTTCTTCAATTTATTGAACGCGACAATTCCGACAGTTTGATTATTGCCATTACTAATAACAAAGAACTGTTAGACCAAGCCTTGTTCCGTAGGTTTGACGATGTTATTTTATATCACTTGCCAAGCTTGGAAGAAAAAGAGGAACTGTTAAAAAATAGACTTTCGCAGTTTACAAAGAAAATTAAGTTTAAAGATTTATTACCAAATATAAACGGACTTAGCCACGCTGAAATATCACTTGCCTGTATTGATGCCATTAAAGAAACGGTCTTGAATGAAAAGCAGCAGATGAACAATGATTTAATTTTAAAAGCAATCAAAGACCGTAATGCAGCGTATCACAAATAGCTTTAAGGAATGGCACCATATAAACACATCTTCATACAAGGAAATGTAAGAAGCGAAAAATATAGAGCACCTTCGGCAATGGGAGCAAAACTACGCATACCCGTTCGTGACAGGGCAACTCAAAGTCAAAAGCTTTTAAATCAGTTTGCAGAAATCTGGCAACAAAAGGAACAACTGCAACAACAACGCAGTGCCGAGCAAATCGCCACAAGAGAAGGAACATATATTCAGTTTACAAGTGCGGCAAATCACGACTTGATTACCAAAAGTTTGGAAGACCTTAGAAAAGGTATTCGGTTGCTAAACATCAAAGAAATTCCGGTTGGCGAAAATCAAATGCAGGTAAGAGCAACAGTTTACGTTCCCAATGGAAAGGAAGGACATTTCATTTCCAAAATTCAGAAATACCAACAGGAAGAAACAGCAAAAGAGCAACCTAAAAATGCACCATTAGTCAATAGTATTGAAGACGTAAGCATAGCCTTGTTGGAAGGTTTGTGGACAGATAATCCACAACTTATTCCAACAGAAGTTACCAAATGGTGCGAAGCGTGGCTGAATGTAAACACAAAAGAAAACCTAGAACAGGGCCAAATTGCACAGTTCCTTGCAACGCTTGAAAGAATCGGAATACAATATAAACACAACAGCATCATTTTTCCCGAAAGAGTTGTTTTATTGGTAAATGCAAATCGTGAACATTTAATTGAATTGATGCTGCAAAGCGATTTGTTGGCAGAGTTCCGTGCAGGGCAAGAACCCGCAGGTTTTTGGGTAAATGAAAGCCGAATTGAACAACAAGTTTGGGTTGATGATTTGTTGCAAAGAATACAAATTGTTGAAAGCAACATAAAAGTTTGTTTGTTGGACACAGGCGTAAACAACGGACATCAACTATTACAGCCGCTGATTGATAACAACAATACTCTGACGGTTGATAACGCTTGGGGAACAAACGACCACGCCAACGGTGCAGGACATGGAACATTGATGGCGGGTCTTGCGGGTTACGGGCAAATGGAACAGGTGCTTACTTCTGCTTATGATGTTCCGCTTACGCATAAATTGTGTTCTGTAAAAATTCTTCCCAATAAAGGACAAAACCCACGGGAATTGTGGGGCGATATAACTTCACAAGGAATTTCTATTGCCGAAATCCAAAACCCGAATATGGTTTTAGTTTATTGTATGGCGGTAACATCAAAAGAGGATACAGAGAGAGGCAGACCTTCTTCATGGTCGGGAGCGGTAGATAATTTGACTTATGGCGAAGGCGAAAACCAACGTCTGATAATTGTTTCGGCTGGAAATGTGGCTGATAATGAATTGTGGCAAAATTATCCCGTTTCAAACTTAACAACTTCGGTTCAAAATCCTGCTCAAGCGTGGAATGCTTTGGTAGCAGGAGCATACACAAACAAAATTCGGGTAACTGACCCGAGTTTTCTAAATCATACACCTGTTGCAAACGAAGGAGAACTTTCGCCTTACAGTTCAACTTCATTAGTTTGGGAAAGAAAATGGGCTGTTAAACCAGATGTGGTTTTTGAAGGCGGAAATTTATTAAGAGCACCTGATAACAGAATTTTAGGGCACGAAGATTTGGAATTGTTGTCCACTTCAAGACAATTTAACACAGGACGGCACTTTGATACCATTTGGGCAACAAGTGCTGCGGCAGCACAAGCATCGTGGCTTGCAGCAAAAATTGCTTACGAATATCCAAACGCTTGGGTAGAAACAATAAGAGGTTTAATAGTTCATTCTGCTAATTGGAATGAATCTATGTTTCGCCAATTAAATGTTCGTAAAGACAAAAAAGGAGATTTTTTGAATTTAGTAAGAACTTTCGGTTACGGAGTTCCTGATTTAGATCGTGCATTGTATAGTCAGGAAAGTGCATTGACTTACATTGCTCAGGAAACCATTCAACCGTTTAATTTCAAAATTAAGGAAGGCAAAAAAAATAGTGACGCTGAAACCAACGAAATTCACTTTTTCAATTTACCGTGGGCAAGTGATTTACTGTTGCAATTGGGCGAAATACCCGTAAAATTGAAAGTTACTCTTTCTTATTTCATAGAACCCGGAGCAGGTGAAATCGGTTGGAAAGATAAATATCGCTATCAGTCACACGGTTTGCGTTTTGATGTAAACAACGTAAACGAAAGTGAAGACGATTTTAGAAGGCGTGTAAACATTGCGGCACGAGATGAAAATGAAGAATTTAACGGAAATGCAGGAAGCAACCGCTGGGCAATAGGTACAAACAACCGAAGCACAGGCTCAATACATTCCGATTATTGGGAAGGAACAGCAGCCGCTTTGGCAACTTGCAATCACATTGCGGTATATCCTGTTATTGGTTGGTGGCGTGAACGCAAGCATTTGGGTAAAGTAGAAAATCAAACCCGTTACGCGTTAATCATTTCGCTTGAAACACCTGCACAAGATGTTGAGCTATACACAACCGTTAAAAATATGATTGAAGTGTCAGTCGAAATAAACACCCGATAATGCAAAGCCCATAACAGCACCAACCCAAAAGTGGTGATTCAGTGGTTAAATCAAGCTTTGTGCTTCTATCAAAGCCATTACTTGGTTGACAGTGAAGTGCTTCAAAATCTCCAACTTCGGGTAGCTGTCAACCGATAATTATTAGGCAGGCTGTGTGACTGAAATCAGGGATAGGAAGTAAAAATCAGAGGTCAAGGTCTAGGTTGAGGTTAAGGTTAAAGTCGGGTCATTTGGATGATTATAATGCTAATATTAATCTATATGCCTAAAGATCAACTTTTTAGAAATTAGAAATTAGGAATTAGAAATCAGAAATTCCTTCACCCCGCATTTTTCCCTTCAGCAGTGAATCCTTACATCCTTAATCTGAAACCCACAATTACTTCACTATCAGCAAATAGTAATTCTTCTTCCCTTTCTGCACCAGCAGGTATTTGCCGCTCAGCAGCTGCGAGGCGTCCGCGGTAAACTCTTCGCCCACTTTTGTTTTGTTTACCTGTACACCACCATCTTTCAGCATTCGGCGGGCTTCGCCTTTTGAGGGGAAGATCGTGGTTTTATCGGCAACCAGGTCAACAATGCCGATTCCTGCTGACAGGTCGGCGGTGCTTATTTCGTATTGGGGTACACCCTCAAAAACCGAAATCAGGGTTTCTTCATCCAGGCGGTGCAGG
>JARKQF010000045.1 GCA_029973975.1 Paludibacter sp. | reverse complement strand
TTGGTATGATACGATTTGTAATTATTGCTCATGTAAGATGCAAGGCTGTCGGCCATTGTCATGTGGGTATTATAGTCGCCATCATCTCCCACAAAATAAAGTTCGTTTTTCCATCTTCCTTTGTTGCTGTTGTTCATGTAGCCGATTGTTTTGTTTACCACATCAGTGGCCTGTTGAACGGTTGTAACGGGGAATCTTCCTACGGCAATATCCATAGAATGTGATTGTATTTGTAATCCTTCATTGTCTTCCAGAAAGGTGAAATAGTCGTCTGTGGTATAGGCGAGCGTTTCAATTAATGAATTGTCGGCTTGATAAGTAAGTACCAGATTGTCACCTGAATCAGTTAGTATTTTTCTGTTGTCGAAACTTCCCTTTCCGAAGAGTAACAGGTACTTAGGGAAATTAGCTGGGTTTCCTGATGTTGTGGCGCGGTCATAGAACATTTTCATGATCCGGCGATAGGCCGTTGCATCTGGTGTTCCTGATGAGAATTCGTTGTAAACCTGCTCGGTTGTCACAACTGTAACCGTCATATTGTCCTTTTGGCGGTGTGCCTGTGCCAGTGTTTCGGCCTGAGTCAGGAAATTGGGGTGAGTGATAATAACCATGTCAGCCTGTCCAATGGCGTGGATATTTTGATTGGGTATCGTTCCGATGATGTCGGGTTTTGGAAATGCAGAGGCGGCTGTCGGATCGATCGCCAGATAATGTCTGATGTCATTTCCGGAATCTGTGAAACTCATTTTTCCATCTTCATTTCTGGTGATGATCCTGTAAATGTCCTGTTGGTCGGTGATATCCCATATTTGCACGTTGGAATTTTCATTGGTCAGTATGTACTGATTAAAGGTGTTTTGTCCCAGGTAATCGATGTTCTGAAATTGCATTGCCGGTCCGCTCATAATCAATTGCCGGCGGGCGTTGACTTCTATGTAATTCAGATACCCGATCGAAGTTGGAGTCGGCATAGAATAGGTCAGGTTGAACTCGAACAGATCGTTTCGCGGGGTGAAACTGAAAATACCCGCGTTTCTTTTTGCTCTCTCGTAAGGATCGTAAGAGTTTTGTGCAGCAACGGTTAAAGATTTATACTGGGTGGTGTTTAAATTAAGAATAAATGTTGATGTTGAAGCTGATTTTGCAGCAACATCCAGATTTACCGTCATGCTATTTTCACTTAATACCGGATTTGGGAAACTGAATATAAATTTATGATTAGCCCCGCTATTAAAAGTCTCACCATAAAATTCCTTGCCGGCACCCACTAAGTTAATAAGATCTCTTTCGTGTACCTTATAATCTGTAAATTCACTAATTGTATTAATCGTTGGGCTTGAAGGTAATGTGATTGATCTTCCCTGTATTTTCTTGCCGGGTCCCGCATCAGATGTTATAAAGTAATATCCGGAGTTAGCATAAATATTGCTTGTGTGTGTAAACATTGATTTGTTTTTATTGTATTGCCAGCGCGTGGTTCCTTGTGCATAAAACAATATATAATCTCCGGCATTAAAGATGCCATCATTCCCTTTTTCTATCCAGATAGGAGTCTCCGGCAGATCATCTGTGAAAGGTAACGAGAAATCCTGTTCAAGCATTCCGCCTCCATAACCAAAAATACGAACATGCTCAGGGTAAATTCCCATTGCAGTTAAATCCTCGAAAGTGATTTTATACACTCCGCTTTCGGAAGTTCTGATTTTATGAAATGTGCCTTGTGACAGAACCGAGTTTGTCGTGTAGGAATGCAGCGATGCTGATTTTGCTTCTGGATTCTGACTGTTTGGTGTGGCCGTAACTCCCTGATTACATAATATATATGTAGCCGGAATAAGAAATAACATGAAGGCGGTTTTTCTTTTCATTTTCTCTGGCTGTTTTTAATTTGTTCAGATAATTAACGATAAATTTTATCATATATTGTTAAAATTTTATACAATAGTTGTTATATAGTTTTCCGATCCGGATGATGTGTGTGGATTGTGTTGATAATCAGTGGTGTTGTGGAGAGAAACTCGTGATATCTTACTTGATTGGTTTCTGTTGCGGTTTTTTTGAATAAACATTTCGATAAATAAAAAAAACTTGCTATATTTGCAGCCGCTTTGACAAAGGTCAGTAAAGCGAATAGCTAATGACTAATAGCGAATAACCATTGCAGCAAAACTACTTGTGTGACTAATGTGGTAAAATAAAATGCGAAATTAGCTCAGTTTCATTAATGCGAAAATAGCTCAGTTGGTAGAGCATAACCTTGCCAAGGTTAGGGTCGCGGGTTCGAGTCCCGTTTTTCGCTCAACTCTTATGAGTCACAGGAGTCATTCCTGCCCGGATGGTGGAATGGTAGACACGAAGGACTTAAAATCCTTTGGCCTCACGGCTGTGCGGGTTCAAGTCCCGCTTCGGGTACAGTCAATCCCTGATAATTAGCTTATAAACGGCTTTTTATGAGGGATTTTCTTTTTGTGGGTAACAAAATAGTAACCAGCGATATCGAAGATCAGAACTATAATCGACTGTAAATCAGTTTTTTAGTGGGCTTTAGTGGTTTGCTATATTTACTGATAGTACTTCATTCTTAAAAACAAAACCCCATAAGTTCGTTAAGAAACTTATGGGGTTTTGTTTAATAGTGACAAAAATTATTTTTTAACAAACCTATGGGTGTCTGTTTTAGTTTTGCCAGTTACACGTAGCGTATAAATACCCGGTGCAAGGTTGCCCACTTCGATTGAGTTCTTGTTGATAGTGCTTGTAAGTATCTGCGTACGTCCGGTACAATCAACAATTTCCAACATGACGATTTCCTCTGGATTGTAATTGAAATTTAAAGTGTTTATAACCGGATTTGGATAGATTACCCGATTCTTGTTGACCAAATCCATATTATCGGAAGATAATGTGTAAAATGCAACAACATACGGATTAGTTGCTTCACCATAATTACTATCCGAAATATATCCAAGTGTATTATCAGTAGTAACCAATTCATTGCCGGTTGTAGGATCGTAACACTTGAACGTTATTTTTTTATTTAAATCAGTTACACCATCTCCTAAAATAGTCATATATGCATAATATCTATTTGTTGTTGGATCTAAAATTAGATTGATGGTACCCCGGCATCTATTGTCGATAAAGGCTGCAACCTGCAAATTCTCACTAGCTATTTCCGAATCGTCAATTTTTACGATTGCTGTAATGGTCATGTTTTGTGGAAACTCATATTCGTTATAAGTCCAGTGCATAATCTGATCATTTGTCACTTTTCGCTTTACGTTTAATTTTGAAATGTATTGCGAGGGATAAGTCAGCGTTCTTGTAGATTCAGTAGCCGAATTCAACATATATCCTTGACCTGGAACAAGGTATTGCAAGCTGCCATTCCAACTACCGCCAGAATAGGTTGCAAAACCAATCTGACCTTTTATTTGATCGCCTTCAACAGCATTAATTGAACTTAAAGCCTCCTTAACCGGCGTTACAAACTGAGGTACGTACCCAATCCAGTTCCAACCAGCATTAATTATTATCGGATAGTCAACCGGTTTGGCCATAGAACCAATAACTTTAACTGATTTTGGCTGACCCGAGCGAATCAAATACATGGAGTGTTGGTTGATGGAAGCTAGAGCACCTGCCCAACTTGAACTTACAGCAGAATAATTTGTAAATTCAGTTTTTGATTTCATAATGATTCCATCGGGTTCCAAACCTGACTTAATTTGATCAATCAACGAAGGTGATGAATTAACTACATTGGCCGAGACCCAGTTCCAACCTTTCTTGATTGTTAATTGTTGTTCCACTTTATCGATTGCATTAAATATTTTAGCAGAAGTAACACTACCGATAGTTGAACCCGAAGAGAATGTTAAAGCACCTCCAACGATATCAACTCCCGGATAAATACGTCCTGTACCGGCATCCCACAAACTAAATGTAAGTGCTTTTCCAGCATCTTCTTCGTTTCCGTACACATCCATGTATAACACGTAGCTATTGAGCGTTTTACTAAATTGAGGGTTAACAATGCCTACACATTTTGTTCCAATAAATGCAGCCAGAATATCTTCGGTATCTTCCTGATAAACACCTTCAATTTGAATTTTACCAATAATATTCATCGACGATTCAAAATCGTAAGGGTTCACTGTCCAATCAGGACGTGGGCCGGTAACTTTTAAAATAACAGGCAATACCTCATCGATGTTCTTACTTCCTGTAAGGCGAAGCTCACACTCGTATGCTCCAATATTGGCAGATTCATCAACCGTGAAAGTCAAGGTCGTTTTTTCCAATGGATTAAGTGTTCCTGTTGTTTTATTCACAGATAACCAACCTGGCAGGCCACTTATGACATAATTTTCATATTTACCGGAGTTATTGGTTATTGTGGCATCAAATGTCAAAGGTGCCAATACTTCTTTTTTAAGATTTACCGCTTCCGTTTGCCAATTCAGACGATTCTGATTTACAAATGCTGTCCACTTTAACGGGGAAGACAATCTGTTTTCATTCAAATCCATGATGCGTTGAACTTCAAATTCCAGCACACAATTTTCAATGCGATTGGCGTCTTCATTGATATTTATAATAATTTTATTGTCGGATGAAGTGATGGTAGAATTCACTTTCACTCTTGGACGTGTTGCCTTTATGGCAGGCGTATTATCAGTAAAAGTAACATTCTGCGCCAAAGCTACTCCACCATTTTCCATAAATGAATAAGCCGGTATTGAAAAATCATTTACAGATGAAACAATGTCATTCGAGCTATTCACTCGTTCAAAAGGATAGTACGCAACCAAACCTGTTTCGTTTCCGGCAAGTTTTGAACGCATATCCAGTCGGATATTATCACCTGTCAGAGCACTATTCCAAATTCTGATTTCATCCAGTGAGCCTACAAATCTATTATCAACAGTTGCTTTGGTTGCACCAGCTTCATACCAGCGACGGGCTCCAAATGCTACCGAATCGGAAGCCATTCCTCCAATATTCGTTGAAGATGTCTGGAACTTCAGAATACCATCAATAAAAATATTTGTATTTCCGGAGCGCAAAACACTTAATGCAAAGTGATGCCATGCATTATCCAGTACATTTCCTGAATTCAGGAGGTACAAATTATCATTGGTTGAAAACGATAAATTTCCATCCTGATTGAAAGCTAGCATCAGATTTTTGCTGGCCGCTGTTTCGTCTCCGACACAGGAATAAAGTGTTGCATTTTTTTGACCTGCCTGACCCCGGAACCAGAACTCAACAGAGAAGTCATTGTCTTTTGTAAACGGAATATGTCCGGATTTCACAACCACCTGGTTGGCTCCGTTCAATTCAGTTGCTAATCCTGCCGGTGAAATGAACCACGAACTTCCCACTGTCAGGTTTCTACCACGGGCTTTATCAATGGCTGTTGTCCCATAGCCTTCATCCATTAACCAGTATCCTGCTAAATTCAATTCGTTTCCGGTTTTAGTTTTTGATCGATCGGCTGTTATAGTATTATACGACCTCGGTTCAGTCCAAACGCTTAATTGGCGAAGTGAGCCTTTAAATCCATCTCCAACAGTGATACGACCGGTTGGAACCACTCCTTCAGGTAACACCTCGCTGAAAAGTGTTTGTTTTGTTTTATTGGCATTACTCCATAACATCAGCTCCAGGGTTTTGCTGTAGTTATCGTAGCTTAATGCAAAGTATTGGAAGCTTGCATCTGCCATTAAATCGGTGGTTTGTTTTGTAAACCCTGCACCAACTGAAACTTCTAAATTACTTCCAACAGCTTGCAATACAATCTTATTACTTCCTTCTCCCAAGCTGAAGATTGTACCGGTTTCATTGGAAGGATTGATAAGCATCTTCCCTTCGATGGTGAAACTACTTTCTAAATTTATTGGCATTTCAGTAAATGCTTTTTGATTTCCATCGAACTGTAATCCAACATTATCTGTTTGTAAGTAATCATTCAGTACTCCATACACCTGAACATCAGTATTGGCAATTTTTTCAACCTGAATTTTCTCATTGAATGTTACTGAAGCCTCAGTTTCAGGAGTTAATATCCCATTTGATGGAGAAGGCAATCCCATTGATTGCGGTGTTTTCATGTCCTTTATTACAGTAATAATCGGTGTTTCATTATACACGTCGCCAGCACAAACTGTACGAGCTCTAAACTGATAAACCTGATCCGGCTCATCTTTCATCGGAAACTTATAACTGATTTTTATATCGTTACTACCAATTTTAATAAAACCCGCCGAAGGTTTCATTTTGGCACTATCAAGCACAAATTCTTTTGCCATGCGCCAGTTTAACTCATTTACTCCTTTGTATTGAAGTATCATGCCAGCAAAATTTTTGTAGCTTTTGTCAAAATCTTTCAATACGATATTCAAGTCAGCACCAGTACTGCTATTTACAATCCGGTCGTCTATCTGTAGCGTAATGTCGCTGCACGAAGGTGTAAAACCTGCTGAAATAACGGCCTCAGAACTTATTGCCCCATCGCATGGTGATTCGAATATCAATTTAATATTTTCGAAGTTCAAATCATCTGAACTTGACTGGCTCAACCGTATGGTTTTTCTGACTGCCTGCTTTGGAGGTATTAAGAATAAACGAGGCTCGGTAAGAGGTGTTCCATCTATGCTGATAATTGCGCCGTTTGGATTCGTAGCAGGGTCAACCGAGAGCTGAAACCATGAGCTGGTGGTGGTTTCAGAGAAGTTTAGAAGATCTACTTCATAAGTAGCCTGTTTGCCTGATGTAACTCCTGTAACTGAAGGTACAAGCACATTAATACCGGGTTTTTCTATTTGAACTGTAGCGGTATTTAATGCAACAGGGTTGCCCGATGAATTTCTGTAAAACAAACTTACCTCTTCTCCTTCGTAAGGACATGAAGAATTACCGCCACGTGTGACAAATATCGGTCCGCCTTCGCGTTCGACATTACTAACATCGAAGCTTTTTACCTCTTTGTTCATATCCACTTTCGCTTTAGGAGTTACCGTATACGATTGGGGTGTAAACACATCCACTGAAAAATAATTTCCGGCATCGCCATCTTCCAGGGTATAGGAATAGGTTACGGTATTTTCGACCGCCTCTTCAGCAGTCATTTCCTCACCACCACCGGTTTGTGCTTCGTTTTCAAGTGTAAAACCAAATCCACCCACAGTTAAACCTGCTTCTGATGAGAAAACAGCCTGCAATTCCCACGTAGCAGTATGTGTTTTCGTAGTATTTGAAGTACGGGTATATGAGTTGCCAAGAATTGCACCTGCATCAAACGAAATATTTTTCACGTTGTACTTTATGGTACTTGTATTTCCCTCCGGCGATTTCCCTGAGGCATATAATTTTTCGATTTCGTTATCTCGGATTAGTTTCTCCCAGTTATTAATCTGGTTGTTGTAAAACAACACAGAGTCAATACAAAGTTTATCAAATCTTGCAGGTTGTATCCACGTATAAGTTCCGGTGGCACCAAAATCATCATCCAAAATTGATTTCGTGGTATAATACTTCGACTTAATACCGGGTGTTGTGTTGATTGCAGTAGTATCCAGCAAACTATTTCTTAATTCTTTTAGTTTGGGTAGTAATGTATTTACAATATGACTTTGTGTATATCGCACAGCAGTTGAATCGCCCATTGGCACAAATATGTAACTTGAACCTAGCTCAACAGTTCCTGTCGATGAAAATGACAGCTGATTACATTTGGCAAAGCCGATATTAGATGAATTGGCGATGTACAAATCGCCATTAGCTCCGATATAATCGGTCGAAGAGGAAGTGGAAATTGATTCTGTAAATGAATAGGATTCAGTTTGCGATGTAGCATCCGATCCCTCCACCGATTGTTGTATTCCTCCTCCGATATCAAGTTTGTTTTTAGTTTCTATGATTAATCCGATGCCAATACTTTGTTCGCCCCCCAAATTGGCAATAAATTTATGTCCTGTTGATTCTTTACCAATACCTGTATAGGATTTGGTACTGGAAACACTGGAGCCCTTTTCGAGTGTAGCATAACTATTCGATCCCGGAGGGTCGCGCAAAACAGCAATTACCTGATCGGGGCCTTTGGTAACAAAATCGACTCCGCCAACCGGTACAGCTCCTGTTACTATAGCATTTAACTCTCCGGTCCAGGCCTCTGTTACTCCGTTGTGCTCAATACTTGCTGTCATTCCTTTTATATAAGGCTTAATGATATTCGGATTTGCCACCATAAACCGATACGTAAACATACCCAATGAGTCGAGCGTATATACTGTTTTTTCGGGCTTCGTACTTAGTTTATTTTCAATATTGATTGTTGCATTTTTGAGATACACAAAATCACTATCCTTAGTAGCAGGATTAATGTATTTTTCGTATGCTACAATATCGAATGTATAATAGTTTCCCTGAGTGAATACCGGAGAACCTGTCAGGTAATTCGCAGTTCCGTCAGGATTTCGGGTTACCAGCGATAAAGTTTTATTTTCTGCCGGATTGTTAGGATTTACATAATTATACAAGCTATCGCCAAAAGCATTCCAGCTATAATTTTTATCGCGAATAATAAATTCTGCGGTGGGCGAAATGTAGGTGATATTTAAACGTTGGTTGTATTTGCATGAATCTATAGCAGTAATAGTAAGCCCATCAACAACTTTAGTTCCGGCATGAATAGTATCAATGCTGGAAATCAGGGGATTCATATCAATAGGAGGCAGACTTCCATATTTAAAATCGTTACTGGTTAAAGTGTCGGCGATTACACTCGTTACTAACATGGGAATAGGTGGAACCAGAACAGAGAATTCCCCGTTTGCCGGGTCGGTTACTATTCTTATAATGTCATCACCGGTCTTAACTTTGGCTACACTTTTTATGTCTTTATCATTGCTATTATAAACCAACGAATCATTTAAGGTATTATTTAAGGTGTATTTTTGTTTCTGTTTCGGTTGTAATTTAACTTCTGCCACCCCGATATTGGCTTTACTTCTGTTGAATCCTATAGGTTTTGTTTCCTGAACGTTTCCACCCGTAACCCGTCCTACCAATGTTACTTTGGTTTGGTCAACAAAATCAATATTTGATTTATTCACATTAAAATTATACTTCTGCCCCAGTTTAAGGGTTGCATCGGCATAAGCATCAGCGAAAACATGACCATTCTTGCGCAATGTGATTTTATGTTCCCCTATCGGGACATCAATTTCGTAATGCCCATTGGCATCCGAGACTAATACTACATTATCCCGTGTACAGGTATTTCCATCCACTAAAAACTCAACACCTTCAACCGGATAAGTTGTATTTTCATAGAAGATGTTTCCACTGATTTTAAACGAAGAAATATCTTTGAAACTGATTTTACTTTGAACTTCAGAGCTGGTACCTCCAATAAATATTAACTGTTTGGCCGGTTCAAATTCATGTGTTCCCAATGATGGTACAACCTGATAAGTTGAGCCATTTCCTTTATAGGGAACTCCCTGAATAATATAATTCCCATTATTGTCGGTTGTTGTTTTAATTGACAATTGATCTAAGGTAGGTACGGCATCCGAAGTAACAGCTCCAACCAGTGAAATATGATTTTCGTTGTAACTTTTACTTATGTTCGATTTATCAAAAATAAAACTATTAATGCCTTCATCCATTTGCCAGTAACCTATCAAATCCAGTTCGGTTCCTGCCAGATAACGATCATGGTTTGCATTAACTTCAGCATTTGTCAATGCTCTGTTCCACAAACGCATCTCATCAATATTTCCAACGAAATTAGCATCTGACGACTGGTAGGGCGAAGCTAATTTGGCCTCTGCAGTGGTGGTGTTCTTACAAGTATAAGTCGCATCCAATTTTATACTGTCCGCTACAACTCCATTCAGGTAAGTTTTCAGGCATTGACTTGTTTTGTTATAGCTTAATGAAAAATGAAAGAATTTATCCCCTGAAATACTACTAATATTAGTGGTAATTTGAGGATCGGTTTTAGATTTGTCATGCACATAAACCTTTATGGCATTTCCATCCAGCCTTATCGAATACTCATTCCTCATCTCATAAATAAATGCATTCACCTGTGTTCTGTTCGCTGGTTTTAACCATGCTTGCCAGGTAAATCCATTTGCAATACAACCATGCTTTGCTGTTTTTAACTTTGCAATACCGCCAAATTGAGTTCCCTGTTTATTAAACTCGATACTTTTGTAAAGTTTCTGTTCCATATCCTGATTCTCAACGGATACATTTACTCCTCCGACTGCTGTACCTGCACCAAATACAATATTACCACTTATTGTTCCTATAGGCTGACTAAAACCTAAACCCACCGAATCCGCAGTAAGCACTTCCACTGCATCCCCTGTTGCAGGCTGATAATATGATTTAATCTGATATTGATATAAGATTCCCGGAGAAACGGACAGGTCCTCCCAATTTTCTATTTTATTAGACGATTGCTTTTCGGCAACCATTTCATAATTAAATACTTTTGATCCATTGTCGTATATCTTCCTGTAAATAACAAATTTATCATTCAGAAGCGGCTTGTCTATTTCCCATGACAACCTGATGCGGTCATTTAACACTCCTTTTGAAGTAGTCAGACTTAGAAACTTAGCTCTGTCGACAATTTTAACGTCCCTCCAAGCACTCGTATCTATTCTTCCATTATTATCCAATTGCAATTGGTATCGGTATGGTACTGCGTTTACAGCTGTATAATCCACATATTTCAGCGAATTTGCCGCCACAACAAAATCTTTGACGTCAAGTGAATTAATCAGATTGATACGTCGAATTGTAATATTGGCCGGATTATTTGTACACCAGGTCATCTTCCAGCTTATTTCAGCATTAGCCGCTTTTGCAGGGGCAACTACTGCAATATTGCCTACAGCAGTAAAGCTACTAAAGTCGATTGTCAGACGAGCCGTTGTTATATCTGTTTTTACTAACAATTCCGGCAAATAGGCATGTGCATCCGTTTTAGTAAAATTGACCGAAGTGGCATTTAGAATATTAGGAATCGTTCTGATAATATAGGTGTATTTTTTATCCCACGCCAATGCCGGATCATTATCAGTATACGACACGACATTCATTCCTAAGCCGCTTGGTGTAAGAAGCGTATATATAGCGTTACTCCCGTCACTAACTTTACGATAAATATACACTTTGGAGTTCGCATCAATTTGTGAAGGATTTGCATAAGTCCAGTTTAAAGAAGTCGTTTTTGTACAGGGATCGAAGCTACAGGTACCTAATACAGGATTTGGAAAACCCGGTACATTCACCGGATTCATATTTTTAGTGTAGGTTTTTATGCCATTTCCATCACCTATTTTAAAAACAAGGCGTGGGTAAACCGTATTCACTTTATTTAAGGCACCTAATGCCATATTTACTGATCCTCCGGCTCCTGTTCCTGTTGCCGCGGGACTGGTATATTTTTTTGTTGTGTAAGTATTATCGCTATATAATTCCAATGTAGTGCTTCCAAGTGAAGCATCATATTTATCCCATGTAATATTAAACCATTGGCCATTGGCTGATCCGTCAATAGTCTTTAGTACCGGATTTGTTATCTCAGTCGGATTATAAGTGGGCAAGGTAATGCTTAAACTATAATCAGTACCCGAACTCCATTTGCTACAACACCACCAGTCCAACTCCCATTTCCAATCACACTTGAATTTAACTGTTTTACCACCCAGACTTGAGGGATAGAACCATCGAAAATTCAAATATCTTAAATCTGTATTTGAACCGTTTACAAAACCCAAATGGTTAACAACACCCGTATTCACACTATTACCAAAAGTTGTCCATGAGAAAGGATAGCTGTTGTTTTTGTCAAAATCTTTCATTCCATAGGCCATAAATTCCACATACCCGCCCTGAGCATCCTCATAGGACATTTTGATAGAATTCATTCTGTCAGAATAGGGTGTTGAAGTGTGAGAAAATATTCTAAAATCAACATAATTAAACTTATCAGGGCTCCCAGGTAATGTAACATTTAACTGATCCCTGTTCGTTGGTGAGAAGTAGGAATCAGCACCCGCTTTTACCTGTAATGAAAAAAACAAGAATAACAATAAAATTAAATTACTCAACCTGAACGGCATACATAAACTGGATTTTGTTTTCATGCGATTATTATTTTTAAGATTCTATTTTTTTTACTACCAAACCGATATTTTGAATGAATCATAACATAAAACACAAAATTAGAATGAAACTACTTAAGTTATGTGTCATATTTACAATATTGATAATTCATATTTACAAATTTTATTGTTTTCTTGGTAAAAAACCGGTTGTTGTGATGTGTTATTTCCATCAGTGCAGATCTCACATGATTATCAAAGGTTGAAGTCCAAATCATCCGGATTCTGTTATCAAAACGTTTTCATGTTTGGGGGAAATTGCAATAGGCAAGTCGCATGAGTTGATTTATTACAAAAAATCCCTGACTGAATTTTAATCAGCCGGGAATTTTTTATGTCTGTACGCAATCGTAGCGTGAGGTTCTGTTTCAATATTTTTTAATGCTTGCTTTCCTGTTTTTTGCTTACTAGAAATTAATCTCAGGGAATATGATGTTTCAAATCTGAGTCTTTTTTTGTTTCCTTTAGCGTGCCATCAGCTGCAAAATACAGGTCCACTTCGTTTTCACCTTTTTCCATGTCGAGTACATACATCGGATCGGCATCAGCAAATTCCAGATAATCAGCATCGTCGATGCGCCAGTCTGCATATTCACTTTGATTGAGGGCGTTTTTTATTGCTGCCGGGATATCCGAACTGCGTATGTCGGTTTCAGTCATCAGCCAGGTGCCGTTAGTTTCGAACCACGCATCTTTACGTGTGCCGTCGTGTGTAAATTCTGCATTTACATAACCAGCCTCCATTTCCCAATCCACAAAAATAGCTTTCGGAAACATGGATTTAAAAGTGGCTTTTACTGCAGCGTCAGGTGTATACATGTCGTCGCTGCAAGAAAAACTTAAAGCGCTTACAAGGCTTAAAAAAAAGATTTTCATTTTCATTGTCGTTCTCATTTTTATCTATAAATATAATTATTACTGTCTTTGTTTTTTTGATTAATTGTCGTATCTTAAAAATTTTCCTCCCGAAGTATACTCTACTTCCAGTTTGTTCGAAAGTTCAATTTCAATACCACGGAATTTCTTTTCAATCTGAACCACATAAACCTCATTATCGAAATTGTCTTTTACATGTTTCAGAATGTTGGCCGGAATAATAGCTTGCGGAACGGCTGTTTTCTTAGCGTCAATTTCTTTCCATTCGCCGTTTTTGTAAAATTCAATTTCCTTACCACTGGTGAGCATTACCTCGAAAGTAGTTTGCAGTCCATCCTTATCCACAATTACATAGGATATTTTTTCGCTGGGGAAATGTTGTTTCAAAAATTCCTGTGATATTTTGGGCAGACGGCTTTCGTTTTTACTTATATTGTTGCCTGCCACGCTGTAATGGGTAAGTGTGCCCAAAAGAAGAATTAGTGCTATTGCCTGTTGTCTCATAATCTTTTGCTTTTAAGTTTATAACACAAAGTTCAGCACCAAAACTGGAAAGATTTGGGAAAAACGGAGAAAAATGGATTTTTTTATTTTTTTAACGTGAAATTGTGTTTCCCGTCATAAGCGTATTCGAGCAAAAGCCCTGATAGTTTTGCGATTTCTTTGGCAATGGTAAGTCCCAGGCCAGTCGAATCCTTGGTTTGAGAGTTTCCGGCACGGTAAAAGCGTGTAAATATTTTTTTACTGTCGAGTGCAGTGTGTCCTTCGTTGCTTATGGTGATGCTTTTTTCGTTGCTTTTTATATTGATGGTGCTATTTGCCGGTGAATGCACAATTGCATTTTTCATTAGATTATTGATCAGCACTAAAGCCAGCGAATCATTCATTTGTGGTGTAAATGCAGCTTCTGTTTCGTACCTTGCCGTAATATTTTTGTCGCTGTACACTTCAAGCATATCGTCGAGTACGCGCTGTGAAGTTTGTGTGAGGTTTTGCTGACTGGCCTGTACGAATTGTTCGTTTTGTATTTGCGAAAGCAGCAATAATGATTTGTTGAGACGTGTGGCGCGTTGCAAAGTCTCAAAAATCTGAGTAAGCAGATTCATTTGCTCTTCGTTCAGTTCGCCGCTGTTAGCCAGCATATCCAGTTTGTTGAGCGAAATGGCCAGAGGAGTTTGCAGTTCGTGCGACGCATTCCCGATAAAATCTTTTTGTTCTTCGTAAGCTTTCCGGCTTCTTTTCTGCATGTTGATAGCAGCATTGTTCAACATCCTGAATTCGGTAATCTCAGTTTCATTTTTCAAATCGGGAACCTCACGGCCTGGCACTATGTTGTTGAGCCAGTCGAGCAGTTTGTGTAACGGTTTAAAAGTTCGTTTCAATACAAGGCGCATACCCACAAGCGTAATGCCGAGCAGCACCACGAACAGCATTATCAGATAAAAAAGAATGTTTTCAATTACATTGTCGCGCTCGATGGTCGAAAGGTAGAGCTCAATTTCGTAGAACTGCCCGCTGTTATCCCTGAATGACGATCTATAAACACGCATAGGTTCATATTCGTTTTCAATCTGAATGTATATTTTGGTGTCGTAAAAACTGTCGTGATGGTTAAGGCCTTCCTGTTCGCTTATGCGGCGAATGTGGTAATTGTCCGACACGGTGTCGGCCGTCAACAAACGTTCCGGTTGCTGCAACATGCGGTGTACCACCAACCCTTTGTTGTTGAGAAGCCGGTCATCGGTCTCATCCATAACTTCGTCCATCATACTAATGTAAAACAATGCTCCCCACACCATGAACAGTATGAACATGAGCGAGAAGAGGCGAATATAGGTGTAGCGTATCAGTTTCATGGCAGTTTTTTCTTTTATTCCGAAATCAGTTTGTAACCAAAGCCGTACACTGCTTTTATTTCGATGACAGCTCCGGCCGTTTTCAATTTGCGCCGGAGATTTTTTACCTGAGAATACAAAAACTCAAGGTCGTCGGCCTGATCAATATTGTCGCCCCATACAGCCTCAGTAAGCGTAGTTTTGTTCAGTAGCCGGTTGGGGTTTGCCATAAAATAATACAATAAGTCGAACTCTTTACGGTTCAACAGAAGTTCTTCGTCATTTACAAACACGGTACGTTTGTCGGGTGTTAGTTTTACATTTTCAATGATTACGTTCATGTCGCCTCCGCTCTGATTGCGGCGAATAAGCGATTTCACGCGAGCGTTCAATTCAGCTAAATGAAAAGGCTTTGGCAAATAGTCGTCAGCGCCGAGTTCAAGACCCAGCACTTTGTCGTCGATGGCATCCCGGGCAGAAATAATAATCACACTGTCGCGTTTGTTCATACGTTTCATCTCGGTCAGCAAATCGAGTCCACTGCCACCGGGAAGTGTTATGTCGAGCAAAATGCAGTCATAGTCGTACACACTGAGTTTCGATAGTCCTGAGTCAAAATCGTGTGCTGTTTCCACCACAAACTTTTGCTGCACAAAAAACGTTTCGAGTGTTTCGCGCATGCCGTTCTCATCTTCTATAATAAGTATTTTCATCTCCAAAGAATCTGTATTTCAGTGGATATTGATCTTGTCATCTGTATCTATCGTGAATCCCGATACCGGCAAGGATCATCGGGACAATTTTTTGAAGCCTTAATAACTTAGTCTCGTTTTTCTTTGGGCTGGTGATGTGTTCTGTATACTCTTTTTGTTTGTATGGTGCCAGTTTTAAAAATGCATCTTTAAGAGGCGGGTTTTTATCAAATTCTTCCTGTAGAATGTCAGGTATTGTTATAGGAACTGATTTTTCAGGTTTCCATGTTTTGCCTTCCTCTTCGTTTTGAACAGCCTCACTTATATATGCTAATATAAGGTCAGGATTTATTTCGTCGATTGACGTAAATCTCCACTGACGCAATGCTTTGGTAACGCCTTCCTGGGCATTGACCAGTACCTGGTGTTTATCTTTCAGGAAAACACCGTTATAAAACCAGATGGAAAAGAAATTTTTAAATCCTCCATAACTAACGATGTTTTTTTCTTTGTAAATAAAAACATCAGTTCCCCATTTTGTAGCCTTTTCCAGCCCGGAACTCTCTAAAATCGATTTGAGTACCGATAGCTCTTCCTGCCATTTGTTCTGTTTGCTCATAGCCGGTATTATTTTTGAGGAATATTGGCTAATGTGGCAACCAGGTAGTCCCAGAATCTTTGAACGCTTTCAATGTGAACTTTTTCATCTGGAGAGTGGGGGTAGCGAATGGTCGGGCCAAATGAAATCATATCCATTTCCGGGTAATTGATACCCAGGATTCCGCATTCCAGTCCGGCATGAATAATCATTATTTTGGGAGTTTTGCCGTATTTGTCCTCATATACTTTGGTCATTTCTTTCAGGATGGGTGATTGCAGGTTAGGCTTCCATCCCGGGTAATCGCCATTCAGTTCTACACGGGCTCCTGCCAGTGCGAATGTGCTCACAACCATGGAGGTCAGTTCCTGTTTTCTTGATTCAACGGAACTTCGAATTAAACATTTGCATTCAATTTTTTTTCCGTCGGATTTCACAATGGCTAAGTTGTTGGAAGTTTCCACTACCGATGGTAATTCCGGAATGACCCGGAAAACTCCATTAGGACAGGCAGTTACTCCATTAATTAAATCGTCCTGAATTTCTTCGGGAATCAATCCGGAAGGAATATCCGTAATTTCAGCTTTTAACTGGATGTTGTCTTCAACCCCCTCATATTCTTCTTTGAACAAAGCTTCAAAGTTGACAATCAATTCTTTCATATCTTCCATGCCGTCTTTTGGGACGGTAACAACGGCAAAAGCTTCTCTGGGAATGGCATTGCGGAGACTGCCTCCATCAATTGAAGCAAGGCGAGCTTCGTATTCGCTTACCGCTTTTTTTAATAGCCGGAACATTAGTTTATTTGCATTGGCGCGTTGCAGGTGTATGTCAACTCCCGAGTGACCTCCTTTTAAGCCGGTCAGCGATATTTTCAACGCCACATCCCCATCGGGCACAGCTACTTCTCTGTATTGATATTCAATATTGGCGTCGACACCACCGGCACAACCTACATATAATTCACCCTCATCTTCCGAATCCATGTTAATTAATATTTCACCCCGGAGGAAGTTTGGTTGCAATCCGAATGCACCATGCATACCGGTTTCTTCATCTACCGTGATGAACATTTCGATGTCGGGATGTGGAATGTCAGTTGATTCGAGTATAGCCATGGCGGCAGCTACACCAATCCCATTGTCGGCTCCAAGTGTGGTGTCCTTAGCTGTAACCCAATCTCCATCTGCATAAGCCTGAACCGGATCTGTTTCGAAATTATGCTGTATACCTGTATTTTTTTGAGGCACCATATCCATGTGGGCTTGCAAAACAACTGCTTTCCGGTTTTCCATTCCGTTGGTTGCAGGTTTGCGAACCAATATGTTCCCAATTTCATCCTTGATAGTTTCCAGTCCGAGTGATTTTCCAAAATCTTCCAGAAATTTTCCAATGAGATCTTTCTTTCCGGAGGGCCTTGGTATGAGGGTTAAGCTGTGAAAATGTTGCCACAGGGCGGCTGGTTGTAGTTTTCTGATGTCGTTCATAATGATGCAAATTAATTTCGACAAATATGGTTAATTATTTTGTAAAAAAACATTTAATAAAATAAAAAATACATGAATAATATATGTAAATTTGTGCGTTATTTTCCAAATTGATAACATAAATTTTATAAAATGAAAACAAAAAAGTTTACGCTATGTTTGAGTCTCATGTTGCTCTTTGCATGCACGATTGTGTTTGCTGAAAAACATGTGTATGCATTGGAGTCGACCGGTGATGGGTTGAACAAGTCAAACAGGGCCGTTCAGAAAACGGTTGCAATGAAGAAACAAAACGAAATCAGGCACACAGGTAAAGGTGTATCTTTGGAGTTAAAAAAAGAGCAAATTCTGAAAATTGCTGAGCAAATCACCCGGGAAGAAAAGAATACGGTTTTATATGCAAAGTATTCGTATGATAAAAACAATCTATTAATAAAACGTTCGAAATATGTTTATGATGATAAGGATAATTTGATAGAATACAGAGAAGAAATGCTGAATGATAATTCCCGATACTGGATGCAATGGTCGGGTAAATGGATCACGCAGAATATGTATACTCAGGTTTTTGATAATTTAAACAATGTGGTAAATTATAAAGAGTGGCAGCTAAATTTTGATAATGGAGAATTCAGGTTGATCGAAGAGTATTCCTGTGTTTATGATAATATGGGTCATGAAACCTTTTACGAATCATACGAATGGGACGAAAGTCGCTATATGATGAGAGGAGTTGAAAAACGTGAACAGCATTATGACCGGAGAGGATATGCCGTTTTTCAGGAATGGTATGTTTGGAATGAAAATCAATGGGGGTGGGTTGGTGATTATAAAGAAATTAATGAGATTGATGCGTTGGATTGCATAACAAATCAAGAACAATATGTTTGGAATTACAATACAAATAACTGGGCCGGTCAAAATAAATTTACAAGCACTTATCTGGTCGATGGGGCCAAGGTGTATGAAGAACAGTTTTACTGGATATGGGATGTTAATACGTCGTCATGGGTGAAAAACACATCCTATAAGTATCAGTATGATTACGAAATTATTAATCAGGTTTACTGGTATGAGCTCAGGACAGCCAGATATGAATGGACGCAAAATGACTATGTGCTTGTTGATGAGACAGTACGGACTCCTTATCCACAAGGAAATTCCTACTTAAGTTCTTTGAGGAAGATAAATGTTGATGGTGTCATGATTAATTTCTCGAAGGTGGAATATCAATTTAATGAAAATCAGAAATGGACACAGGTTTTAGTTTCAGTTTGGTTGGCAGATAAGTGGGAAGATTCGGAAATTCGCTTGTATACATACTCTACGCCTGATAGTGTGCGTACGCAAACTAACTTAAGAACAAATGTTTACTATCAGTTTAACGGATTGACGCCTCCAGGTTTATGTCAGGGGCAAACCTACTTCCCGTATACAAAAATCTTCACAAAATATCACCCGGTTACAGGTAATGAAGAAGTTTATTATGCCTACCGGTGGGAAAGCGGATTGTGTAACTGGGTGCCTAATTCTGGTAAAAGAGTGACTGTTTATGATGAGACCGGTGAGTACAGGTTGTCATATACCGAGTGTTATGAATATAATCTGGATGACTGGTTTAATTGCTACAATAAACAAACAGTGTACAATGATGCGGGTAAAAAGATTGAAGAGTCTGAATATCAGAATGGTGTTTTGGTAAGTAAGGTTATTAATGTCTTCAATGATCAGGGATTAAGGGTGGAAAATCAGGTTTATAGTGGTGAAAATCTCGAATATAAATATGAATTTGAATATAATGGAAAGGGAAGAATTGTCAGGCAGATTTACAGCCGGATAGACAGTTTGCTTCCTTTGGGTAAAGAAAGATATAAATGGGAGGTGGAGTACATCGCCGATACATTGTTTTCTGTTATAAACAGATATGATGGAGCAGATATAAATGGGGATGCTGTGTTGCACGATGAAGAATGGTTGTTCGACGGTAAAGATGTTTATAGATATAGTGCTCCGATATCGGGTGATTCGGTACATATCCAAATAAATGCTTATGGAGACTTGGGGATGTTGGATTTTGGCACTGTGAAAAAAATGAAAATAACAGGTCCGGTAACCAATGAAGAGTTGGCGTATTTAAATTATGTGTGTCGTGATTCACTCAGATTGCTGGATCTTGAGACTGCTTTAATTGAAGAAAATACCCTTCAGACTGGTGTGTTTGAAGATACAGAAATCAATACTCTGATACTTCCTTCCACACTTCAGAAGATTGAAGAAGAGGCAATTGTTGATTATGAGGGGTACTTGGAAGAATTGGTGATTTTCCCTTCTCTGCAAAAGTTTGAATTCGAAGCGGTAGAAGCATACGGATTAATGAGGTTGGAAATTAAATCTGAATTTTTTAACAGACTGTATGATTTTGTAGGAGATGAAATGAATTTGCCCGGGATTGTGAATGTATATAAAAGTAAGTTGGAAAAGATTACTTTTAATGATGTGAGTGGTAAGTTGGCGAATGAGATTTGTTATAATCTTGCTTATTTGAAGGAAGTTGTAATCAGAGATGGAATCACTGAGATTGGTGATAATGCATTTAAAAGTTGTGGAATGTTGCGTTCGGTTAAATTGCCTGCTACCTTGTCAAAAGTAGGATATAATGCATTCTGGGGATGTAATGAGCTTGCAGAACTTATCATACCTGAAGGTGTTACGGAAGTAGGTCATAGTGCTTTCTGGGGTTGTAGCGGTGTGTCATTTATCGAAATGCCTTCTACATTGCAGGTGGTGGGTAAAAATGCCTTTTGGGGATGTACGAATGTGGAAAAAATGGACGTACGTGCTGTTGAGCCTCCTGCATTGGGAGACAATGCCTTGGCAGGAGTGCCGAGAGATGCAGCTTTGACAATTCCGGTAAGTAGCGTTGAGACATATAAGTCCAGACCTCAGTGGAGTGAGTTTTATAGAATTAATACGGGAACTGACGATAATGCACTTAAATCTGTCAGGATGGTTGTGGCAAACAGAAAATTAACTTTATACAACTTGCCTCAGAATACAGGTCTGGAATTGTATAATATCGGTGGTCTCAAAATAATTGATATACAAAATCCGGATGAATATATGACAATTGAACTGGAACCGGGGACTTATGTTGTAAAACTGGGGAAAGAAGTGAGTAAAATAGTTGTCAGGTAAATTCTGACAATGTCATTCAGAGTAAATTACAATTTGCGGTCGGCCTTTGTTGCCGGCCGCTTTTACTTGGTGCTAAATCAGATATTAAAGAATTATTTCTGTAATTAATGACTTCATGGCAAGGTTATTCAAAAATTATTTGGTATTTTTGCGCTAATTTTAAAAACAACAAAAAGGCAGGGTGTAATGTTCTGTTAAATAATGGGTTATGTAGTTACACGCTCCTGAAAAACACTTATTAATTAATATGTCAAGGTATAAATTTGTAACCGCAGATGAAGCTGCGGTTTTTGTGAACAATGGTGATGCGGTTGGATTCAGTGGTTTTACGCCTGCTGGTTCTCCGAAAGCAGTTCCAACAGCTATTGCCCGCCGTGCTGAAGCTTTTCATGCTGAAGGGAAAGAGTTTAAAATCGGAATTTACACAGGGGCCTCCACAGGAGATTCGCTGGATGGAGCGTTGGCGAGGGCCAATGCGGTTCTGTTCCGTACACCTTATCAATCAAACCGCGATTTACGTGACGCTTTGAATACCGATCATGCTCCGTATTTCGACATGCACTTGTCGTCCATAGCACCCCATTTGCGTTTTGGTTTTATGCCCAAACCGCGAATTGCTGTTATTGAAGCCTGTGAACTTACTGAAGATGGAGAAATTGTACCGACATCAGGTGTAGGAATTTCACCTACTATTGCACGATTGGCAGATCATATTATTATTGAGTTAAATACAAAACACCCCAAGGCCCTGAGAGGATTTCATGATATTTTTGAGCCATTGGATCCTCCGCATCGTTTGCCGTTGACCCTGATGAAGCCGTCGGATAGGATGGGTGTGCCTGTTATTAAGGTCGATCCGGAGAAGATTTTATGTGTGGTTGAGACATATCTGGATGATGAGGTAGGTGGCTTTGCTCCGACTGACGATGTAACCGACAGTATTGGACGGAATGTGGCTAATTTCTTGGCAGGAGAATTAAAGGCAGGCAGAATACCGCAAGAGTTTCTTCCGATACAATCCGGGGTAGGCAATATTGCCAATGCGGTAATGGCATCTTTAGGAACTAATCCTGATATTCCCAGTTTCCAGATGTACACAGAAGTAATTCAGGACGCCGTAATTGAATTGATCCGGAAAGGTAAAGTGACTTTTGCCAGCGGATGTTCGTTGACGATTACTACACCTGTTTTGCAAAGTATTTATCAGAATCTTGATTTCTTCCGCGATAAACTGGTATTGCGTCCGCAGGAAATGTCGAACAGTCCCGAGTTGGCACGCCGTTTAGGGTTGATTACCATTAATACAGCATTAGAAGCGGATATATTTGGAAATGTGAACAGCACACACGTCATGGGAGCCAAGATGATGAATGGTATTGGTGGCTCTGCCGACTTTACACGCAGTGCTTACATCTCTATATTTACCACGCCATCTACGGCTAAAGGCGGCAAAATATCTTCTATTGTGCCTATGGTATCGCATGTCGACCAGAATGAACACTCGGTGAATGTTCTGATTACTGAGCATGGAGTGGCTGATTTACGTGGTAAATGCCCCGTTGATCGTGCGAATTGCATTATCGAGAACTGTGTTGACCCGTCTTATCGTCAAATGTTGCGGGATTATCTGGCGCTTTCCGGTCCGTCACATACGCCTCAGACCCTGCGTGCTTGCTTTGGAATGCACATTACTTTCCAGAAAACCGGTAATATGATGGATACAAACTGGGCTGATTTCAAATAAAATTATCAGTTCTAACTTGCAGATTTTCAGCACCAGACAAATAAAATATGTTTTATAGCATAAAAATCTTTGCTGAAAATTTGCAAGTTAGAAAAATAGTCGCTACTTTTGCACCCGCTTTGAGAGATAAGCGCTGTAGTTAGTAGTATTTTGAGTATAGGGTTATAAGATTTTTTTGAGGATTATCAGATAAAATAATTTGATAAAATTTCGATAAAATTTTGTCAGGAACAAAAAAGTGATTAACTTTGCAACCCTTTTGTGCCAGAGCAGCTGGGAGCAAGCTTTCATGTTC